>NZ_JAQYWZ010000767.1:0-249059 GCF_036290945.1 Streptomyces sp. BE303 | reverse complement strand
GCCCCTACACCAGCAACCAGGAACGAACCGAAGCGCTCCCCGACTTCCTGCACGCCTACAACTACCATCGCTGCCACACCGCACTCGGAGGCCAACCCCCGATCACGCGTGTCAACAATCCTGCGGGTCAATACAGCTAGCCGGCGGCCCGGAGGTTGGCCGTGACCCAGGCGACGACGTCAGTGGTCGGCGTGCCCGGGGTGAAGATGTCGGCGACGCCCATCGCCTTGAGCTCGACGATGTCCTCGTCCGGGATGATGCCGCCGCAGAAGACCTTGATGTCCTCCGCGTCGCGCTCCTTCAGCAGCTCCAGCACCCGCGCGCAGAGCGTCATGTGCGCCCCGGAGAGGATCGAGAGCCCGATGCCGTCCGCGTCCTCCTGGATCGCGGTGTCGACCACCTGCTCCGGCGTCTGGTGCAGCCCGGTGTAGATGACCTCCATGCCGGCGTCGCGCAGGGCGCGCGCGATGACCTTGGCGCCGCGGTCGTGGCCGTCCAGCCCCGGCTTGGCGACCACCACGCGGATCGGTCCTGACACACCCATCACTGCCTCCTGGACCTCGTCGTCCACCACCCCACCGGACCTTGTGGGCACGGGCGAGGTTAACGCGCAATAACCAATCTGAGGGGAGGTTAGCGTCACGCGCCCCGGTTGGCCCGACCGCCCCTCAAGAGGAGGGGAAAATCACAGGCTGCCGGGGCCCGACCGCTTCCGGTCCCACTCTCCGATGTACCCCACAACCGCACACCCGCAGCCTCTTGACATCCGGACTTTTGTCCGGATGTCGGACTTCCGGCTACAGTCTCGGCTGTTTTCCCCTCGCCCGACGACGCGCCCGAGGCCCACCGAGGAGACAGCCCGCGATGGTTCCCGAAGCAGCCGCCCGCCCCACCCGTGCGGAACTGCGCGTGGCAGCCCGCGAGCAGTCGCGCGCCCAGCGCCGCGACGCCGCCAAGGCCGCCACCCGGACCGCACTGCTCCGGGTCGCGCTGCCCTCGGTGGCCGCGCTCGGTGTGGCCGCGGCTGCCGCGATCTCCGTCCAGGGCGAGGCCGACCAGCAGCGTGCCCAGGCAGCCGGCCGGCTGTCGGAGGAGGCCGCCGCCGCCTCGGGCCCGGCCTCGCAGGAGTCGGCCGCACAGGCCGCGCAGGCCGCACAGCAGGCCCTCGCCGCCGGGGACGCCGCCCAGGCCTCCCGCGGCGACGCCCGGCAGCCCCTCTCCGGCGCCCAGGGCACCCCCGACACCGCCACGCAGGCGGTCGCCGCCGAGGCCCCGAAGCCGCCGGAGCGTCCCAAGGTCTCCCTTCCGGTGACCCAGGCCGGCCTCGGCGAGGTGTTCGGCGCGGCCGGCACCCACTGGGCCAAGCGCCACACCGGCATCGACTTCCCGGTGGACGGCGGCAGCCAGGTCCTGGCCGTCACCGACGGCACCATCCGCACGCTGTGGAACCCGTCGTACGGCTACATGTCGATACTCAGGATGGCCGACGGCACCGAGGCCTGGTACTGCCACCTCCGCTCGTACAAGATCCGCAAGGGCACCGTGAAGGCGGGCGACGTCATCGCCTTCGTCGGCAACAGCGGCAACAGCACCGGCCCGCACCTGCACTTCGAGATCCGCCCGGCCGGCGGCGGCGCGCCCGTCGACCCGCTGCCCTGGTTCCTCGCCCAGGGCGTCGACCCGCGCTGAGCCCGGCACCGGCCGGGCCGGCCCGCGCCCGACCCCGCGCCGACCACCGGTCGGCGCGGGCCGTACGAGCCCCGAGCGGGCCCCGGACGGGCCGACCTAGAGCTTCTCCACCGGCGCGTACCGCAGCAGCAGCTGCTTGCGCCCCTCCGTACCGAAGTCCACGGTCGCCTGCGCCTTGTCGCCGACCCCCGTGGTGGCCACCACCGTGCCCAGCCCGAACGTGTCGTGGGTGACCCGGTCGCCGACCGCCAGCCCCACCACCTCACGCTCGACCGCCCCGCCGGTGCGCCGCGCCGACTGCCCCCAGCCCGCCTTCGGCGAGGCCGTCGCCGACCCGCGCGACGATCCGCCGCGCGAGGAGCCGCCCGACGCGGAGCCGCCCCAGGACGACCCCGAGGAGTACCCGCGCGAGGCCGGCGCCGACGCCGCCCCCCGGCGCTTCCACTCCACCAGGGGCTCCGGGATCTCCTCCAGGAACCGCGACGCCGGGTTGTACGCGGGCTGCCCCCAGGCGCTGCGCAGCACCGACCTGGTCAGGTAGAGCCGCTGCCGCGCCCTGGTCAGCCCGACGTACGCGAGGCGCCGCTCCTCCTCCAGCTCCTTGACCTGGTTGAGCGCCCGCATGTGCGGGAAGATGCCGTCCTCCATGCCGGTCAGGAAGACCACCGGGAACTCCAGGCCCTTGGCGGTGTGCAGGGTCATCATCGTGATGACGCCCCGCCCCTCGTCGTCCTCGTCCGGGATCTGGTCGGAGTCGGCGACCAGCGCGACCCGCTCCAGGAAGTCGGGCAGCGAGCCGACCGGCGGCGTACCGTCCTCCCCGGCGTCCGGCCGCTCGCCCGGGTCCTGCTCGTACTCCAGGGCGACGGACGCCAGCTCCTGGAGGTTCTCCACCCGGGTCTCGTCCTGCGGGTCGGTCGAGGACTGCAGCTCGGCCAGGTAGCCGGTCTCCTCCAGCACCGCCTCCAGGACGGCCGCCGGGCCGGCGCCGGACTCGACGACCTGCCGGAGTCCGGCCAGCAGGGCGTTGAACTTCTTCACCGCGTTCGCCGAGCGGGCCGCCAGCCCGTAGGCCTCGTCGACCCGGAGCAGCGCCTGGGCGAACGAGATCCGCTCGCGCGCGGCCAGCGCGTCGATCATCGCCTCGGCGCGGTCGCCGATCCCGCGCTTGGGCACGTTGAGGATCCGGCGCAGCGGCACGGTGTCCTCGGGGTTGGACAGCACCCGCAGGTAGGCCAGGACGTCCTTGACCTCCTTGCGCTCGTAGAAGCGCACCCCGCCGACCACCTTGTACGGCAGGCCGACGCGGATGAACACCTCCTCGAAGACGCGGGACTGCGCGTTGGTCCGGTAGAAGATCGCGACGTCGCCGGGCTTGGCGTCGCCGGCGTCGGTGAGCCGGTCGATCTCGTCGGCGATGAACTGGGCCTCGCCGTGCTCGTCGTCCGCGACGTAGCCGACGACCTTCTCGCCGTGCTCGCCGGCCGTCCAGAGCTTCTTCTCGCGCCGGCTGGTGTTCCGCTCGATGACGGCGTTGGCGGCGCTCAGGATGGTCTGGGTGGAGCGGTAGTTCTGCTCCAGCAGGATCGTGGTGGCGTTCGGGTAGTCCTCCTCGAACTGGAGGATGTTGCGGATCGTCGCGCCGCGGAAGGCGTAGATCGACTGGTCCGCGTCACCGACCACGCACAGCTCGGCGGGCTCCACCTCGGCGAGCCGTCCGGCCGCCGGGTTCACGAAGTCCCCGTCGACGGTGCGCTTCGGCGCGGACGCGGCGGCGCCCCCGCTCAGCTCGCGGACCAGCATGTACTGGGCGTGGTTGGTGTCCTGGTACTCGTCGACCAGGATGTGCCGGAACCGCCGCCGGTAGTGCTCCGCGACGTCGGGGAAGGCCTGGAGCAGGTTCACCGTCGTCATGATGATGTCGTCGAAGTCGAGGGCGTTGGCCTCGCGCAGCCGCCGCTGGTAGAGGAAGTACGCCTCGGCGAGCTTCTTCTCCGTCGGGTTGGCGGCCTGGTCCGCGTAGGTCTCCTCGTCGATCAGCTCGTTCTTGAGGTTGCTGATCTTCGAGGTGAAGGACTTCGGCGGGAACTGCTTCGGGTCCAGGTCGAGGTCCCGGCAGACCAGGGCCATCAGCCGCTGGGAGTCCGCCGAGTCGTAGATCGAGAACGACGAGGTGAAGCCGAGCAGCTTGGACTCCCGGCGCAGGATCCGCACGCAGGCGCTGTGGAAGGTGGAGACCCACATCGCCCGGGCCCGCGGGCCGACCAGCTGCTCGACGCGCTCGCGCATCTCGCCGGCCGCCTTGTTGGTGAAGGTGATCGCCAGGATCTCGCCCGGCTGCACCCCGCGCGCGCCCAGCAGGTGGGCGATCCGGTGGGTGAGCACCCGGGTCTTGCCGGAGCCGGCGCCGGCCACGATCAGCAGCGGCGAACCGGCGTGCACGACCGCCTCGCGCTGCGGGTCGTTCATCCCGTCCAGCAGCTTCACCGGGTCGATCACCGGCCGGGCGGCGCCGTTGCGGTACCAGGCGTCGCGATCGGCCTCGGCGTCGCTCCCCGGCTCGCTGAAGGCCGCGGTCCGGAACAGTCCGTCCGGGATCGCCTCCTCGTAGGCGTCGTACGGGGCGTCGTCCTCGTACGCCGGCGGCTCCTCGGCGGTGGGCGGCGCGGGCTGCTTCGACCCGGCGGCGGGGGCCTCGAAACCGGGGAGCGGAAGGTCGTCAAAGAGGCTATTCATGGCACTCCGAGTCTATGGCCACCCACCGACAGACCCGCCCGGTCGCTGCGGACCGGGCGGGCTGCGGGCGGGCGGTCAGACCAGTCGACGCGCCGTGGCCCACCGGGTCAGCTCGTGCCGGTTGCTCAGCTGGAGCTTGCGCAGCACCGCCGAGACGTGGCTCTCCACCGTCTTCACCGAGATGAACAGCTGCTTGGCGATCTCCTTGTACGCGTATCCGCGCGCGATCAGCCGCAGCACCTCCCGCTCGCGCTGGGTCAGCCGGTCCAGGTCCTCGTCCACCGGCGGGGTGTCGGTCGCGGCGAAGGCGTCCAGCACGAACCCGGCCAGCCGCGGCGAGAAGACCGCGTCGCCGTCGGCGATCCGGAAGATCGCGTTGACCAGGTCGGTCCCGGTGATGGTCTTGGTCACGTAGCCGCGCGCACCGCCGCGGATCACGCCGATCACGTCCTCGGCCGCGTCCGAGACCGAGAGCGCCAGGAACTTCACGCCCCCCTGCTCGCCCATCAGCCCGGCCGAGCGGCGCAGCACCTCGACCCCGCCGCCGCCGGGCAGGTGGACGTCGAGCAGCACCACGTCGGGCCGCGTCTCGGCGACCACCCGGACCGCCGACTCCACGTCGTCCGCCTCGCCGACCACGTCGATGCCGGTCGTCTCGGTGCGCCCGATCTCCGCCCGGACCCCCGTCCGGAACATCCGGTGGTCGTCGACCAGCACGACCCTCGCGGTCCTCCCCGGTTCCCCGGCGGGGGGAATCCCCGCCGACGCTGCCTCAGTCATCCGACCTCTCCATCTCCAGCTCGACCTCGGTGCCGCCGTCCGGCGCGGGCCGCACCCGTGCGGTGCCGCCGTTGCGCTTCATCCGGCCGAGGATCGACTCGCGTACGCCCATCCGGTCCTCCGGCACCGTATCGGGATCGAAGCCGGGACCGTGGTCGCGGACGAACACCATCACCGTCCTCCCCTCGACCTCGGCGTAGACCTGGACCGGTCCCCCGCCACCGTACTTGGCCGCGTTGACGGTCGCCTCCCTCGCGGCCTGCATCTGTGCCGCGATCCGGTCGTCCATCGGGCAGTCGCCGACGATCACCAGCTCGACGGGGACGCCGTGGCGGTCCTCGACCTCGGCGACCACCGCGCGCAGGGACTCCGCCATGGTGTCCGGCGCCGCCTCGGCCGCCGCCTCCGGCCGGTAGAGCCAGAGCCGCAGTTCGCGTTCCTGGGCCCGCGCGAGCCGCAGCACCTCCTTGGGGTCCTCGGCCCGACGCTGGATCAGGGTCAGGGTGTGCAGCACCGAGTCGTGCACGTGCGCGGCGATCTCGGCCCGCTCCTGGGCGCGGATGCGGGCGGTCCGCTCGGCCCCGAGGTCCTGCCACATCCTCAGCGCGTACGGGCCGACCAGTACCAGCACGCCGGCCAGCACCGCGAGCGAGGCCTCGACCACCGAACCGATCGTCGAACCGCTGCCCTGGGTGGCCAGGAAGGCGATGGTGCCCGCCACCACCAGCAGCACGCCGGCGCCGACCCGGGTGTAGGCGCCGCGCCGCCGGTCCCCCTCCTCCAGCCCGAACCAGCGCTGCCAGCGCGAGTCGTCGGCCTGCCGCCAGACCAGCGCCACACCGACGCCGATCGCCAGCAGCGGCCAGGTGTAGGGCTTGGCGGTCTGCACGTTGAGCGCGTTGAGCAGGGCGATCACGCCGATCACCAGCATCACCAGCGCGGCGAGCTGGCCCAGCCCGCCCTGCCGCTGCGAGCCGGTCGCCGCACCGTCCTCCGCCGCCGAGGCCGGAGAGGCCGCAGAGGCCGCAGAGGCCGCAGAGGCTGCGGGGGCCGCGGGGGCCGCGCCGCCCGCCACCCCGGCGGGCTCGCCCTGCAGGGCGTGCTGCAGCACCTCGCGCAGCCGGCCGATCCATCCTCCGCGCCGGCCGCCCTTGCTCAGCTCCGTCCCGGCCGTGCCGTCCCCCGCCCAGGAAGCGGCCGGCACGAACACGCCGTTCACGTACACCCAGTGCGTCCCGCCGCGCTGCGCCGGTTCGCCGATGCCGATCGGCACCACGAACCAGAACGCCGCGTACAGCAGCCCGCCGACCCCCTGCGCGAAGAAGAGCAGCACGAAGGCGACCCGCACCCAGCTGACGGGCAGTCCGAGGTGCACCGCCAGCCCGTGCGCGACCCCGCCGAGCATCCGCCCCTGCGGGCTGCGGTACAGCCGGCGGTACGGCGGCCGCCCGTCGCCGGGCACGGCCGGGTCGACGCCCCCCGGCGGCGGGGCGTCGGGGGTGAGGGGACGGGGATCGGAACCGGGTGCTGCCACGGCACCGATCGTTCCACGCGGGTCCGCCCGGACGCATCAGGGTGGACCCCTGACCCTTCTCAGGGACAAGTCAGGGTCCGGACAGGGCTCGCACCGGTTGGGCGCGGCTCCGGCACCCACCAGGATGGTGGCTATGACCGAAGACCCCCGTACCGAGGAGATCGAGGAGGCCGGGCCGAGCGCCCCGCCGGCCCCGGACCGTCCGCCGCTGAACCGGACCGAGCACCACCGCGTGGTGGCCGGCGTCTGCGGCGGTCTGGGCCGGCACCTGGACATCGACCCGGTGGTCTTCCGCGTCGTCACGGTCGTGCTCTGCCTCTCCGGCGGCCTCGGTCTCTTCCTGTACGGGCTCGCCTGGCTGATCGTCCCGACCGAGCCGGTCGCGGACGGCAAGGGCGGCAGCCGCTCCGGCCGCACCGAGCTCCAGCGGGTGCTCACGGGCCGGGTGGACGGCCAGTCGGTCGGCGCGGTGCTGCTGACCGTGATCGGCACCGGCGTGTTCTTCTCCTCGATGGGCGACGGCGACCAGCTCTTCCCGCTGCTGCTGCTCGCCGGGCTGGTCTTCCTGGCCGTCCGCTACGACCCGGAGCGCCGCCGCGGCGGCCGGATCCGCGGCCGCCGCCGGCACGGCCTCGGCGGTCACGGGGGTCACGGCCACGGAGGTCCCGACGGCCACGGGTCGCACGGCGGACCGTACGACCGGTACTTCCCCGAGTCCGAGCCGGCCACCGGCGCGGACCACCGCCGGCCGCACGAGGCCGAGGACCAGGAGGCGCGCGAGCGGCACGCCCGGGACCGGGCCGCCGGGACCGTCCCGGCGGACACCCCTCCCACCGGTCCGACCGGCTACCTGTGGGACCCGCGCCACCCCGAGCGCAACCCGTACGGCGGAGCCGCCCCCGCCCCGCCGTACGGCGGGGCGACCCCGCCGCCCGGGACGCCCGCCCAGCCGTGGTGGCAGCGGACCGACCTCCCGCAGGGCGACCCGCTGCGCAAGGAGGGCGGCCCGGCCGTGCCGCCCCCGCCGGTGACGGTGCACCGGCGGGAACGGTCCCCGCTCGGACTGATCGGCCTGCTGCTGGCGGTGGGTGCGGCCAGCGCCGTCTGGTCGGCCTCCGCCGACGGCGGAGCCGCCCTGCTGACCGGCACCGTGCTGGCCACCGCGCTGCTGGTGATCGGGCTGACCCTGCTGGTCGGCGCCAAGTTCGGCCGGGCCCGCAGGCTGGTGGTGCCGGGCCTGCTGCTCACCGTGGCGCTCACCGCCGTCGGCCACTCGTCGGTCTCGGTGCAGAACCTGCTCGGCGACCGCACCTGGGCGGTCGCCTCGGCGGACGAACTGGAGCAGAAGTACACCCTGGGGCTCGGCTCGCTGCGGCTGGACCTGAGCGCCCTCGACCCGGCCGGCGGCACCCTGAGCACCACCGTGGAGCTCGGTGCCGGTGACCTGACCGTGGTGGTGCCGCCGAACGTCACGGTGACCATGCGGACCGAGGTGGGACTGGTCGACGTCAAGGTGCCGGGCGCCGAGACCAGCAGCGAACGCGGTTCCCGCAGCTACCTGCTGCACCCGGCGAACGGCCAGGCATCCAAGGGCACGCTCGACCTCACGCTGATGGTCGGGCTCGGCGACATCAAGGTGGTCCAGTCGTGAGGAAGCACCAGCTCGACCTGTTCTCCCTGATCGCAGGAGGGCTGTTCACCGTGATCGCGGTGCTCTACCTGGTGGCGGCGGTCAACGACGTCTCGGTCAACGGCCGCATCGTCATCCCGGTGACCTTCATCGTGCTGGGCCTCGGCGGCCTGGCCGGGGCGGTGGCGGCGGCGGTCCGCCGCTCCCGGCCGGACACCGAGGGGAAGTAGGCCATCCGGGCCAGCCCCCTCCCCGGGGGCCCCGGGGAGGGGGCTCAGCTCTCCAGCGGTCCGAGGTGGAGCTTCTCGCCCTCCTTGGTCACCCGGTACTTCGGCAGCGGCTTGGTGGCCGGGCCGTTGAGCACCGCACCGGTCGCCGCGTCGAACCGGGAGCCGTGGCAGGGGCAGTACAGCTGCCCGTTCTTCGGGGCGTCGACCGCGCAGCCGGAGTGCGTGCAGACCGAGGAGAGGGCGCAGTACTGGCCCGCCTTGGGCTGGACCACGAAGAGCGCGTCGCCGCTGGACGGGTCCTTGACCTGGGCCGAGCCGCCGACCGGAACGCTCGCGGCGTCCACCGTGACGGGCGGTGCGGCGGACGCGGGCGCGGCGGACTGCTTCGGCTTCCCCGCCGCCCCGTCCCGCCCGAAGGTGGCGGTCAGCGAGCCGGTGAGCAGCCCGGCGCCGCCCATGGCGACGGCCGCGATCCCGCCGTCCACCAGGGCCCGCCGCCGGACGTGGTCCTCGGACAGGCCGCGGGAGCGGTCCCGGGCGGCCCGCCGGGCGAGGTAACCGTCCACCGAGAGGTACGGGGTGCCGGCCAGCACCAGCGGGGTCCAGGCCATCAGGTAGACGAGGTCGTTGCCGAGGTAGTACGGCGAGACGTTCCAGCTGACGGTAAGCCAGAGACTCAGGCTGAGCGCGGCGCCGCCGGCCGCGGCGAGGCGGCCCCAGAGGCCGACCAGGGTGCCCAGGCCGACCGCCAGCTCACCGAAGGCGACCAGCAGGCCGAACAGGGTGGGGTGGTCCAGGGCCGGGCCGAGCAGGAAGGAGATCGGGCTGGAGCCCTCGGCGAGCGCCGTCTGCGAGACGAAGGAGGCCGGGTCGCCGGAACCGGCCAGGTAGTGGGTGTCGGAGAGCTTGTCGAGCGCCGCGTAGACGAAGGTGACGCCGAGGAAGATCCGCAGCGGCAGCAGCGCCAGCCGCGAGCCGGCCGCCTTCCACCCGGCCGTCCGGCCGGTTCCGCCGCCCAGGCGGGTACCGCCGGTGCCGCCGCTTCCCGGGCCGGTGCCTCCCGGGCCGCTGCCGGTGCCGTCCGGAGTCGAACCGGCCGTTCCCGCGCCGGCCGCCGCCTGACCGGCCGCCGCGGAGCTGCTGGCCTCCGTCATTCCCCACACCTTCCCTCGCCGGCCCGCCACCGCCTGACAGGTCCGGACGCATTCTGCCCGGTCGTGAGCGCTTTCGGTGGGAGGTCCCACCCGGTGGGCACCCGGTCCACCGCGAACGGCCGCGCCGCCGTTCCCCTGGTACGGGAACGGCGGCGCGGCCGTTCAGGACCGGTCCGTCCGGGACCGGGCGGGAGTGCCTACTCCCACTCGATGGTGCCCGGCGGCTTGCTGGTGCAGTCCAGCACCACGCGGTTGACGTCGGGGACCTCGTTGGTGATCCGGGTCGAGATCTTCGCCAGCACGTCGTACGGCAGGCGCGACCAGTCGGCGGTCATCGCGTCCTCGGACGAGACCGGACGCAGCACGATCGGGTGACCGTAGGTGCGGCCGTCACCCTGGACGCCGACGCTGCGGACGTCCGCGAGCAGGACCACGGGGCACTGCCAGATCTGACGGTCCAGGCCGGCCGCGGTCAGCTCCTCGCGGGCGATCGCGTCGGCCTCGCGGAGCAGGTCCAGGCGGTCCCGGGTGACCTCGCCGACGATCCGGATACCCAGGCCGGGGCCGGGGAACGGCTGGCGCTGGACGATCTCCTCCGGCAGGCCGAGCTCCTGGCCGACCATCCGGACCTCGTCCTTGAACAGCTTGCGCAGCGGCTCGACCAGCTGGAACTGCAGGTCCTCGGGCAGGCCGCCGACGTTGTGGTGGGACTTGATGTTGGCGGTGCCGGTGCCGCCGCCGGACTCCACCACGTCCGGGTACAGGGTGCCCTGGACCAGGAAGTCGACCGACGCGCCCTGCTCGCCGGCCTCGGCGATGATCTCGGCCTGGGCCTGCTCGAAGACCCGGATGAACTCCCGGCCGATGATCTTGCGCTTCTCCTCCGGGTCGCTGACGCCCTTCAGCGCGGCCAGGAAGCGCTCCTGCGCGTCGACGACCTTCAGCTGCACGCCGGTGGCGGCGACGAAGTCCTTCTCGACCTGCTCGGTCTCGCCCTTGCGCATCAGGCCGTGGTCGACGTAGACGCAGGTGAGCTGGTCGCCGATGGCCTTGTTGACCAGGGCCGCCGCGACCGCCGAGTCCACGCCGCCGGAGAGGCCGCAGATGGCGCGCTTGTCGCCGACCTGGGCGCGGATCAGCGCGACCTGCTCCTCGACCACGTTGCCGGTGGTCCAGTTCGGCGCGATGCCGGCGCCGCGGTAGAGGAAGTGCTCCAGGATCTGCTGACCGTGGTCGGAGTGCAGCACCTCGGGGTGGTACTGGACGCCGTAGAGGCGGGCCTCGTCGTTCTCGAAGGCCGCGACCGGCACCACGTCGGTGGACGCGGTGACGGTGAAGCCCTCGGGGGCGGCGGAGCAGGCGTCGCCGTGCGACATCCACACCGAGTGCTCCGCCGGGACGCCCTCGAAGAGGGTCGAGCCGGTGCGGGAGACGGTCAGCGGGGTGCGGCCGTACTCGCGGGCGCCACTGTTGTCGACGGTGCCGCCGAGCGTCTTGGCCATCAGCTGGAAGCCGTAGCACATGCCGAAGACCGGGACGCCGGCCTCGAAGATCGCGCGGTCGAGCTGCGGCGCGCCCTCCGCGTAGACCGACGAGGGACCACCGGAGAGGATGATCGCCTTCGGGTTCTTGGCGAGCATCTCGGCGACCGGCATGCTGCTCGGCACGATCTCGCTGTAGACCCGGGCCTCACGCACGCGGCGGGCGATGAGCTGGGCGTACTGAGCACCGAAGTCGACCACCAGGACGGTGTCGGTCTCAGGCACGGACTGGACGGGAGTAGCAGGGGACACAGACGGCCTTCCGGCAGCGGTACGAAAGGTGTCGCACGCGGCGCGTCCTCCGGAGGGGTGGCCGCGGGCGACGGGCGGGGGTCTGCCGTCGAGTCTACCGGCCACCCGCGTTTCACTCGTCTGCCCGCCCTCGCGGCCGTGACCGCGCCGGTGCCGGTTCGTTTCTCCTGGCGACCGTACGACCGCGCCGCGCCCGCCAGGCGCGCCGCCTCCGCCCCGGCCAGGGGCGCCGCCGTACGGGCTTGCAGGACCACGCGTGGAGCTCAACCCAGTCCACCGGCGCACGTGGCGCCGTCGCGGAACCGGCCTCCGGCCGGACGTGACGCGCCGTGGGACCGTGCGCGGGTGCTGCGGCCGGCCAGCAGGGGACAGCGACCCCGGCCGCGACTGGACCAAGGAGGTGGGGCGGTCGGCCACCGGGGACGCCCGGGGTCCGACCGCCGCACCCCGGCGCGATCCCGGCGCACTTCGTTCACCGTCCCACGCCGCTACGCGCGTCCCCGTGCGCTCCGCCCGAGTCTCACTACTCACCGTGATCATCGCTGCCGCCCGGCCTGTACGCCCCCGGGCCCGCCACTGCTGCCCCGGGCTTGCCCCGGCCATCGGGCCCCGCCGGAAGCGCGCTGGACCGAATCATGCCGAATCGGTTGCAGAGCAAGCCCTCCGTCCAGCACGATGCTGCTTGGAAGAGCTTCCCCCGGCGGCTGCAAAGCCGCCCGAGGGGCGCCGTCCCGGTGCCGCCGCGACCCTGGTGGCAACGATTATCACCTCACGCTCCGTGAGCGAGGGCCCGGCTCAGGCATGCCGGAGGCCCACCGCCGCGGACCGCGTGCGCCCCGTGCACCGGCCCACCCTTCGCCGGAGCGGCGGCGCCGCCCTACCCGACAGCCATCCGACCGACGGCGCTCCTCCCCCGGCGCCGTCACCCCAGCACCGGCGCAGCCCTGACGCCGCGTGCTGAACGACAAAGGGCCCCGTTCCCCCGCGGGGCCCTTTGCCCTGTCCGGGCACGGGCGGTGGGGGCGGCACGGGCAGCAGGGGCGTGCGTCACCGTGGCGCACGCCCCTGAATCACTACGGCTGGTCGCGCCAGACGCTCGGGTCGACCGGGGAGTCTGCGCCCGGTGCCGGCCCGGCCCCCGCCCCGGAGCGGCGCGACGCCGGTTCCTCGGACGACCCGATCACCTCGCTCACCCCCGGCCAAGCAGCTGACTCGGACGCGCCGTCCGGGCCGGACGCACCGGACGCCTTGTCCGGCCCGGACGGCCCGGACGGCCCGGACGGCCCGGACCCGTCGGTCGGCCCGGGGACGAACGGCTCCGGGGCCGACTCCGGACCGAACGCCCCGAAGCCGACCGCGCCCGGCCCGGCCTGCGCCGGCACCGCGCCGTACGGACCGCCCTGCGCCGAGCGGCCCCGCGCCGCGGCCAGCACGAGCGGCACCGCCAACGCCCCGATCGCCGCCCAGACCGCGTTGGCCACCAGCAGGGTGCCCGGCACCAGGGCGACGCCGTACTCGTACCCGACCTCCCGGACCGTACCGAGGTAGCGGGCGGTGGACCCCGACGAGACCAGCACCCCGGACACCAGCATCAGCAGGCTGAGCCCCGCCGCGTACACCGCAGCCAGCCGGAGCCGGTCGGCCGCGTCGAGCCGGCGCCGGTACGCCGTCCAGCCGAGCACCAACGCGGCGGACAGCGCGAGCAGCCCCGTCCAGCGCCAGTCGGCGCTCTCGCCCTGGAGGTCGAAGAACGAGAACTCGTCGGCGTCGTTCCGCCCCCGGTACCAGTCGGAGTCGCCGGCCGGGCTCTCGCGGGACGTCCGGAAACTCGCCCCCGAGCCCACCCCGAGCAGCACCAGACCGACGTTGGGCAGGAAGGCCACCGCCGAACCGGTCATGAGGCCCTCGCCCTCGACGGCGATCAGGACGAAGCCCACCGCCGCCGCGAGGCCGACCGTGAGCACCAGCGCCCGGGCAGCCGCCAGCCCGGCGACCGCCCAGCCCCGCACCGCACGGTTGCGCCAGGCCGCCCAGCGCAACGCGTCCGTCCCGTGGACCGCGAAGGCGAGCAGTCCGGCGGACAGCAGCGTCCAGCCGACCGCCTCCGGCCAGCCAGCCGCCGCCGTGTTGGAGAGCCGGCCGTCGAACACGTCGCCCGGACCGTCGGCCGCCTCGTAGCCGCCGGACGGCCACGGGGACCACGAAGCACCGGCGACCAGCGCGGAGCGCCGGGCGCCAGTCCGCGCCGACCACCCGGCCGAGCGCGACGGACCGGCCCGCGGCCGGGTCGTACGGCCGCCCCGACCCCCAGGTTCCGCCCGGAGCGGGAGCACCGGGCGGCGCCGGAGGCAGGAACGGCGGAGGCAGGTCCGGCACCGGAGGCAGGAACGGCGGTGGCGGCGCGGCGGGCGGCAGGAGCGGCGGCGCCGACGGCAGGCCGCAGGAGGCGCAGGCGAGCGCCCCCTCCGCCGAAGTCGCACCGCAGGATGCGCAGATGGCCATGGACCGTGTCCCCCGTCCGAACGAACTCCTGGTCCCCCCAGGGAGCCCTTTTCTCCCACCGGTCACGGACGGCTGTCAACCGGCTTCGGCGCGGCGCGGGTTGACCGCGGCGCGGGTCACGTCGCTGGTCGCGCCGCGGTCGAACGACCCGGGGCTACCCGCGCCTCTTGGGCACCTCCGGCACCGCCAGCAGCGGCAGCCGCAGCGCGCCGAAGGCACCGGCCGGCACCGCCGGGTCGGCGGGGGCGACCGGCCCGGTCCGGCGGTACGCCTCGCCGGGCGCCGGACGGGTGTCCTCCTCGCCCTTGTTCGGCCACATGGACATGGCCCGCTCGGCCTGCGCGGTGATGGTCAGCGAGGGGTTGACGCCGAGGTTGGCGGAGACGGCCGATCCGTCCACCACGCTGATCCCGGGGTGTCCGTAGAGGCGGTGGTAGGGGTCGACGACACCGGTCTCCGGGGAGTCGCCGATCGGGCAGCCGCCGAGGAAGTGCGCGGTCATCGGGATGTCGAAGATCTCGCCGGCGCTGCTGCCGGCGAAGCCGTTGATCTCGTCCGCGAGCGCCCTGGCGCCCCGCTCGGCGGCCGGGATCCAGGTCGGGTTGGGTGCGCCGTGCCCCTGGTGGGAGGTGAGCTTGCCCTTGCCGAGGCCCTTCTCCTTCAGCGACACGGTGATCGAGTTGTCCAGGGACTGCATCACCAGGCCGATGATCGTCTTCTCGGACCAGCGGTGCTGGTTCATCGAGCGGGCGAAGGTCACCGGGTGCGTGACCGAGGTGCCGAGGTAGCGCAGCCAGCGCGGCAGCTTCCCGCCGCCCCTGACCTGGGCGATCGACAGCGCGCCCATCGCGTTGGAGCCCTTGCCGTAGCGGACCGGCTCGATGTGGGTGTTCTCGTCCGGGTGGATCGAGGAGGTGATCGCGACGCCCTTGGTGAAGTCCGCGCGGGCGCCGTAGCGCCGGTCGGTGGTCTGCGCGCCCACCAGCGCCTCGGAGTTGGTCCGGGTCAGCTCGCCGAGCCGGGCGGAGATCCGCGGCAGGTGCCCGCCCGCCCGCATCCGGTGCAGCAGGTTCTGGGTGCCGTAGGTGCCGGCCGCGACCACCACCCGGGCGGCGGTGAGGGTCCGCGCCCCGGCCTTGACCGGGTCGGTGGTGGAACGGGCGTCGGTCCGCCGGACGTCCACCGCGTAGCCCTCGCCCCACTCGCGGATCCGGGCCACCGTGGTGAGCGGGTGGATCTCGGCGCCGCCGCGCTCGGCCAGGTACAGGTAGTTCTCGGTGAGCATGTTCTTGGCGCCGTGCCGGCAGCCGGTCATGCACTCGCCGCACTCGACGCAGGCCCGGCGGGCCGGACCGGCGCCGCCGAAGTACGGGTCGGCGATCTCGGCGCCCGGCGCCGTCCTGGCCTCGCCGTCCGCGTCCCCACCGTCGCCGAAGAAGACGCCGACCGGCGCCAGGTGGAAGGTCTCCCCGACACCCATCCGCTCGGCGGCGGCCCTGAGGTGCACGTCGGACGGGGTGACCGTCGGGTTGAGCCGGACGCCCAGCATCCGCTTCGCCTGGTCGTAGAACGGCGCCAACTCCTCCTGCCAGTCGGTGATGTGGCGCCACTGGCGGTCCTCGAAGAAGGCCTTCGGCGGCACGTACAGGGTGTTGGCGTAGTTCAGCGAGCCTCCGCCGACCCCGGCGCCGGCCAGGATCAGCACGTTGGCCAGCAGGTGGATGCGCTGGATGCCGTACAGACCGAGCTTCGGCGCCCACAGGTAGTTGGGCAGGTCCCAGGAGTTCCTGGGCAGTTCGTCGCGCTCGAAACGGCGCCCGGCCTCCAGGACGGCGACCCGGTAGCCCTTCTCGGTCAGCCTCAGCGCGGAGACCGAACCCCCGAAACCGGACCCGACCACGATCACGTCGTAGTCGAACCCCCGGTCACCACCGGATGCCACCATCTGCCACTGCTCCTTCGGAAACGGGACGAACGGGGAGGAACGGACCGGCCGGCCGGAGGGCCGGAGGGCCGCAGAGGGCCGGCCGGAGGGCCGGAGGCGGCTACTTGAACCGGAGGGCCTTCAGCACCCGCAGCCCACCGGTCATCACCGCCGCGAACTGCCGGTCGTCCAGGCCGAACGCGGGCGCGATCGGCATCAGCCGCTGGCCGGCGATGGTCTGCGCCTCGGTGAACCGCAGGATGCCCTCGGCGCCGTGCCGCCGGCCGAGCCCCGAGTCGCCCATGCCGCCCATCGGCGAGGCGACCGAACCGTACGCGGCCGCGTACGCCTCGTTGATGTTGACCGTGCCGGTGCGCAGCCGGGCCGCGACCGCCCGGCCGCGCCGCGCGTCCCCGGTCCAGACGCTGGAGTTGAGCCCGTACGGGGTCGCGTTGGCGGCGGCCACCGCCTCGTCCTCGGTGTCGAAGCGGTAGATCGAGACGACCGGGCCGAAGGTCTCCTCGCCGCAGACCGCCATCTCGGGGGTGACGCCGTCCAGGATGGTCGGCTCGTGGAAGAACGGGCCGAGGTCCGGCCGCGCCTGTCCGCCGGCGACCACCGTGGCGCCGGCCTTGACCGCCTCCTCGACGTGCCGGGTGGTGGTCTCCAGTTGCCGGCCGGACACCAGCGAGCCCATGTCCGCACCGTACGCGAGGCCACCGCCGAGTCGCAGCGCCTTGGTCGCGGCGGCGAACCTCGCCAGGAACTCGTCGGCCACCGAGCGGTGCACCAGCAGCCGCTCGATCGAGATGCAGAGCTGGCCCGCGGACGAGAAGCAGGCCCGGACGGCCCCCTCGGCGGCCCGGGCGAGGTCGGCGTCGGCCAGGACCAGCATGGCGTTCTTGCCGCCGAGTTCGAGCGAGGCGCCGACCAGCCGGGCGGCGGCGCGCTGCGCGACGTCGCGGCCGGTGCGGGTGGAGCCCGTGAACGAGACGTAGTCGGCGTGCTCGACCACGGCCGGGCCGATCACCGGCCCGTCACCGATCACCACCTGCCACAGATCGGCCGGCAGCCCGGCCTCGATCAGCAGCTCGCGGGCCCAGAGCGCGGTCAGCGCGGTCTGCGTGTCCGGCTTGTTGACCACCGCGTTGCCGGCCACGAAGGCGGGGAGCGCGTCGCCGACCGAGAGCTCCAGCGGGTAGTTCCACGGCGAGATGTGGCCGATCACGCCCTTGGGGCGGCGGGCCTCGACGGTCCGGGTGAGCACCGGCAGGGCGCCGCCGCGCCGCTTGTCGCGCAGGTAGCCCTGGGCGGCGCGGGCGTAGTGGCGGGCGCTCATAGCGACGGCGAGGACCTCCTCGAAGGCGTGCAGCCGGGCCTTGCCGGTCTCCGCCTGGATCAGGTCGAGCACCTCGTCCTGGCGCTTGAGCAGCAGGTCGTGGAAGCGCAGCAGGACGGCGGCGCGCCGGCGTACGGGCAGCGCGGCCCAAGCCGGCTGGGCGCGGCGGGCGAGTTCGAAGGCGACCTCGACGTCGGCCGGCGTGGACTGCGGCAGACCGGCCAGCCGGTCGCCGGTGAGCGGGGCGACGGTCTCCACCACGCGGGGCTCACCGGTGGCGGTGACCCCGGTGACGAGGCGGTCGACCAGCGACGGCGGGACCGCCGAGGCGACGGTGCGCCCGCCGCCGGGCGCCGCGGGATTGCGGCCCGGCGAGCCGGTGCCGGCGGGTTCGGTGGCCGTGGCAGCTGCTGTGAGGTCCGTCATAGGGCGCAGCCTAGGCGCTCCGCGGCCGGTTCGGTACCCGTCGGTAACAAGAAACCGCGGAGGACCCCCGGCCCGGCCGGATCAGCGGGTCGGCGTGAAGTGGTTCAACACCAGGGTGAACCGCCGCTCCCCCTCCTGCCAGTCCTTGTCGTTGTCCGGGCAGGACAGGTAGACGGCGTACGCGGTGCCGTCGTCGTCGATGAACTCGGCGTCGACGGCCCGCCGCCGCCCGCCCTCCTTGGCCGCGTAGCTGAACTCCCAGACCGCCGCGTCGTGCCCGTTCACCGCGACGCTGGTGAGCTTGTGCTGGCGGTACTCCTTGCGCTTGGAGACGGTGGTCTCCATCTGCTTCAGGTGGTCCAGCGGCTTGACCGACTGGCCGACGGTGACGGCGAACTGGAGGTAGTGCACCATGTTGTCGGGGCTGTAGTAGATCTGGTTGCCGTCGGTGGAGCGCTGCCAGGCCGGCGTGGCCACCGGCAGCGGGAAGCGGAAGCCCGCCGGGTCGTCCACCCAGCGGTAGCCGGTCGGCGCGGGCCCGGAGTCGATGTCGCCGGAGCCGGTCGGCTGCGGCCCGGTCACGGTCGGTGTGGGCTTGGCGGTCTCCGTCGTGCCGCTGGGCCGGGTGGCCAGGAAGGTGGCCCCGGCGGCGGCCACGGCCACCGCCAGCGCGATCACGACGACCTGCACCACACCCCGGCGCCTGGCGGGCCCGCGCGCGGGCGCATCGGTGTAGGCGACCGGCGCGACCGGTCCGGTGGGCGCCCCTTCGGCCGCCTCGTGCCCCCTGAATGCCTCCGGGAGCTGCCCCGACGCCTGCCCCGACACCTGGCCGGGCACCGGCCCGGCCGGTTCCGGGGCCGCTCCGGGGCCCGACGGCGCCACCGGACGCGGCACGGTCGGCGCCTCCGGCTCCGCACCCGCCTCCGCACCCGTCTCCGGCCCGCCCGGCTCCCCGGACCGGTCCACCACCGGCACCGACCGGGTCGGCGTCCGCACCTGACCGACCGGCTTGAAGCCGATGGTGTGCCCGGCCTGCACCTCGGCCAGCATCCGGGCCGCCTCGTCCGCGGTCGGCCGGTCCGCCGGGTCCTTGGCCATCAGCGCGGCCAGCACCGGCCCCAGCGGCCCCGCCCGGCGCGGTTCCGGCAGCGGATCGCCGACCACCGCGGCCAGCGTCGTCAGCGGCGAGGTGCGGCGGAACGGCGAGTCGCCCTCCACCGCCGCGTACAGCGTCGCCCCGAGACCCCACAGGTCCGAGGCCGGGCCCGGCCGCTCGCCCTGCGCCCGCTCGGGCGCCAGGTAGTCCGGCGACCCGACGAGGTCACCCGGCCGGGTCAGCTCCGCCGAGCCCTCGTACGTCGCGATGCCGAAGTCCAGCAGCACCGCCCGCCCGGTGCCGTGCTCCAACAGCACGTTGGCCGGCTTCACGTCCCGGTGCAGCACGCCCAGCTGGTGCCCCCGGTGCAGCGCGGCCAGCACCTGGCTGCCGACCTCGGCGGCGGCGCGCGGCGGCAGCGTGCCGTCCTGACTGATCACGTCGGCCAGTGACCGGCCGTCGACCAGCTCCATCACGATCCACGGCCGGCCGTCCTGCTCCAGCACGTCGTGCACGGTGATCACACCGGAGTGCTTGATCCGGGCGGCGGCGCTGGCCTCCCGCTTCATCCGGGCGTGCAGGATCTCCAGCTCTTCCTCGGGCAGGTGGTTGACGGTGAGCTCCTTGACCGCCACCTCGCGGTCCAGCATCCG
Source organism: Streptomyces sp. BE303 (assembly GCF_036290945.1). Taxonomy (NCBI): domain Bacteria; kingdom Bacillati; phylum Actinomycetota; class Actinomycetes; order Kitasatosporales; family Streptomycetaceae; genus Streptomyces; species Streptomyces sp. BE303. The sequence goes on along the minus strand of NZ_JAQYWZ010000767.1, from coordinate 229,570 downwards.
GTCCCGGGCCCGCCAGACCGTGCCCATCCCGCCCCGGCCCAGCCGGTCGCCCAGCTCGTAGCGTCCGGCCAGCAGCCGCTCCCCGGCCGCCTCCGCCCGGTCCTCCGCGCCCATCCGCGACCGCTCCCCCTCATCCACCTGCCGTCACCACGACGGAGGGCCCGGTACAGACCACTCGGTGCAGACCACCAGTCGAACAAATCTCACGGACACACTAGGCGCCCCGTCCCGGCCCCGGTAATCTCCCCCACCCGCAGACCCGGCGGTGGCGGCCCGGCCCGACCCCGTCAGCCTGCGAACATCACCACGGCCGTCATCCCGAGCACCAGCAGCAGGAACACCCCTCCGACCAGCACCGGGCCGAGCAGCGCCGGCGGTATCAGCGGCCGGCGGTTCCGCCCGGGAGCGCCCTCCTCCGGGGGCCGCTCGGCCGTGACGGAGCCGCGCGGACGCCGCCGGCGCGGCGCCGGCACCACCGGGCCCTCCGGCCGCAACTCCAGTGCCCGGGCCGCCCGTTCCTCCCCGACCGGCTCGGGCGCACCCGCCAGCAGGGCCGCCAGCTCCTGCCGGACCTCCACCGCCGTCGGGCGCCGGGCCGGATCGGGCTGCAGCAGCCGCTCCACCAGCGGCCCCAGCGGCCCGCACGCCGCCGACGGCTCCCGGCGGCCGTCACGCACCGCCGTCACCAGCTCCGGCACCCCGCCCTCCGGGTACGGCGAGCGGCCGGTCACCAGCCGGTACACCAGCACGCCGAGCGCCCAGCAGTCACCCGCCGGGCCCCCGTCCAGCGGCCACCGCTCGGCCACCGGCCCGGCCAGGGTGGCCCGCACCTCGTACCGGCGGCGCCCGCCGGGCCCGCCCAGCTCCTCGGCCAGCGCCTCCTGGGCGACCCCGGCGAGCAGCCCGCCCAGCAGGGCGGCACCGTCCTCGCAGACCAGCACCGACTCGGTGGTCAGGTTGCCGTGCGCCAGGCCCGCCTCGTGCAGCGCCCGCAGCGCGCCCGCCAGGTCCGCCGCCAACTCGGCCACCCGGTAGGGCGGGAGCGGACCGGCCGCGGCCAGCTCGGCCAGCGGCACCCCCGCCGGACGCTCCTCGACGGTCCAGAGCAGCTCGCCCTCGACGAAGGCGCCGGCTCCCTGGAGAAGCCGGGGGTGCCGCGGCGCGGCGGAGCCGACCACCGCCACCCGGCGGACCAGCTGGTCCCCCTGCTCCGGCACCGGGTCGTCCGGCTCCCGCCCTCCGGTCAGCAGGGCGGGCAGCTCCAGCGCGCGCAACCGCACGACGTCACCGGTCCGCTCGTCCACGGCGAGCGCGCTCAACGCCGCCGGACGGTCAGTCAGCCGGTAACGCCCGGCCAGCATCTGTCCCGGACCCGCTCGCATGCGTGTTCCTCTCGCTCACCACCCAGCCTAAGGTGTCACCGTCCGTTCCCGCCGGGCGCGCGACGCGCCCCCCGCCGTCGGCCGGGACACATCCGCGGGGCGCGCACTCCCCCTCGGACCCGCACGGCCCGCGCCCCGGCACCGCCCTCCGGTCCGAGACGCAGGGGCGCAGGGGCGGACCCGCCCGACGAACCGTCGGATTAGGCTCGATCCCATGGACTGGACCGATCTGATCGACGCGGCCTTCGACGTGGCCGGCAACAGCAGCAGTGATTCCCGGGCCACGGCCCTGCGCACCGTCGAGGCGAACGTCGCGCCCGACGAGAAACCGGTCGCCTCGACGGCGGGTCGACATCCCGATCACTTCCGCAAGGGCGTACTGGTCCTGACCACCCATCGGCTGCTCTTCCTGAAGGACGGGAAGCCTCCCGTCCCGGTTCCGCTCTCCGCGGTGACCGACGCGACCGTCACCAGGACCCGGATCAACGGGGAGGTGCTCCTGGTGGTCGCCCTCACCGGCTCGCACCGGTTCGAGGACGTGGTCAAGGCCGAGATCTTCGCCGAGCAGGTCCGGGCCGCAGCCCGGCTGGCCCGCAACGCCGGGCAGCAGGCGCTCGCCGCGCCGGCCGCCGCGCCCGCCGCACCGGCGTCCTCCGGCGCCGACCTGCTCGACCAGTTGGAGCGGCTGGCCGCCCTGCACGGCGCGGGGGCGCTCACCGACGAGGAGTTCAGCAGCGCCAAGCGTCGCCTGATCGGCTGAACCCCGGGGCCGTCCGGCCGACGTCCGTCAGGGCGCCGGCCGGAAGGTGTCGAAGGAGATCTGCCGTGCCTGGGCGTTCTGCGGTGCGGCCCACTCCGCGTCCGGCGAGGTCCAGTAGACGGCGTAGCCGTACTTGGCCGGCGAACCGGTGACGAAGCCCCGGTTGAGCGAGTGCATCCGCGGGGTGCCGTTGGTCCACTCCCAGTCGGCGGCGTTGCTCCACTCGCGGTAGGCGACGGCCTGAAGCTGCACCCGCTGGTAGTTGCTCACCTGGCCGCGCAGTCCCGGCTCGGACTCCTGCCAGTCGGCGAGGGCGCTCGGCCCCGGCGTGGTGGTCCACTCGATCCGCAGGGTGCTGCCGTTGCCCTTGAAGGTCCGGCGGGTCGCCTCCGAACCCGTGAGCTGCAGCCAGTCCGGCAGCACGATCGAGAAGCCGGACGCGTCCTTGTACTCGTGGTGACCGGCGGGCACGACGGCCCCGGTCGGCGTCGGGGTCTGGGCCGGCGCCGGGGTCTGGGCCGGCGCCGGGGTCTGGGCCGGCGCCGGGGTCTGGGCCGGCGCCGGGGTCTGGGCCGGTGCCGGGGTCTGGGCCGGCGTCGAGGCGGGGGTCACCGGAGGCGTGGCGGCGGGCGCCGCGGCCGGATCCGAGGTCGCCGGGTCCGGGGTCACCGGGGCGGTGGCCGGCGGGATCGCGGAGGCGTCCACCGGCGGGGCGCCGGCCGGCGAGGTCCCGGTGCTCGCGGTCACGGACGCGGTGCCGCGCGCACCGTCGGCCGATCCGTCGTCGGAGTCGCCGAGCGCCCGCACCAGTGCGACCACGCCCGCGATCAGCAGCAGCACCACCACGACCGTCGCCAGGGCCAGCCGGTGCCGGCCCTTCCGCGGGTCGGCACCGGCCGCCTGGGTCGCGCCCAGCGTCCACTCGCTGGTCACCGGACGGGCCGCCTCGGTCTCCGGCGCCGGCGTCCCCGACGGCCCGGCCGTGCCGTCCTCGGGCTCCGCGGCCGGCGCCGCCCGCTCCCCGCTCCCGGCGTCCGCGGCCCGGCTCCCCACCCGGACCGTTCCGAGCAACCCGCCGACCGACGGCTTCGCGGTCTCCGGCTTCACGGCCGGACGCTCCCCCGCCGGGCGCTCCGCCGCGCCGTCCGCCGCACCGCCGCCCGCCACCGGCACCGCCTGCTCGGTGGTCGACTCGGCCCGCGCCGTCGCGTCCGCCGCCACCCGCTTGAGCATCGACCGGGTCTGCGAGGCGGTCAGCCGCTCCACCGGGTCCTTGGCCAGCAGCCCCTCGATCACCGGCCGGAGCGGACCGGCGTTCACCGGCGCGGTCAGGTCCTCGGTCATCACCGCCGTGAGCGTGGCGAGCGCCGAACCCCGGTCGTACGGCGGCCGGCCCTCGACCATCGCGTACAGCGTGCCGCCCAGTGACCAGAGGTCGGCCGGCGGCCCGGGCTTCTGCCCGCGGGCCCGCTCCGGGGATATGTACGAGGGCGCGCCGACCAGCATCCCGGTGGAGGTCACCGAGGTGTCGCCCTCCACGCTGGCGATGCCGAAGTCGGTGAGCACCACCCGCCCGTCCTCGCCGATCAGCACGTTCGAGGGCTTGACGTCCCGGTGCAGGATGCCGTGCGCGTGCGCGGCGCTCAGCACGCCCAGCACGTCCAGCGCGATCTCGGCCGCCCGGGCCGGCTCCAGCGGGCCGTCCTCCCGGATCACGTCCGCCAGCGAGCGGGACTCGACCAGCTCCATGACGATCCACGGCCGGTCGTCCTCCTCGACGACGTCGAAGACGGTGACCGCCGAGTTGTGCCGGATCCGCGCCGTCGCCTTGGCCTCGCGCAGCGTCCGGACGATCAGCCGGTGCTTCTCGTCCTCCTCGACGCTGGCGTTCATCCGCAGTTCCTTGACCGCGACCGTCCGGCCCAACATCTCGTCCTCGGCACGCCAGACGGTGCCCATGCCACCGCGCCCGATCACCGCGTCCAGCCGGTAGCGTCCGGCCAGGAGGCGGCCGGTGGAACCCTGCGCCTGGGTCATTCGGAACGTTCCCCCATGTGCTGGCGGTCGTGGTGACGGCGTGTCGGACCGGCGTCGGGGCCGAGCACCCAAGCCTCCATCATCTCCTGTCCCGGGCGCCCCCGACCACCCGGCCCCCGGCCACCCTCGCACCGATGCCGCCCGGGCGCGGCGCTCCGTGCCCGATCTGTGATCGAAAACTCTGTCCGTCCCGCTCCGGGCACTGCTACCGTGCGGCAGTTCACCGTCCTTCCGGGGGGAATTCGACGTCCATGACCGCACCCGCACCGGGCGCTGACGGCCAGTCGGGCCGACCGCCCACGGCCCAGCACTTCTCGGTCGCACAGGAACCGGAGACACCCGAGGGCTACGTGGCCCCCGGGATGCCCGGCGCCCCGGTGGCCGGTTACCACCCCACCGCTCCCGGCGACTCCGACGGGCCCGCCGGACACCCCCGCTCGAAGCGCCGGTACCGCACCGGCCGGGCCCTCGCGATCGCCGTCGCCGCGATGCTGGCCGGTGCCCTCGCGTACGGCCTCGCCCCGACCCGGGCCGCGGCCACCGTCGGCTGGCTGGCGATCGCCCCGGCCGCCGCCGTCGCCTGGCCGCTCGGCCGGCTCGGCGGACCGGGCCGGCTGCTCCCGCCGCTGGGCGCGCTGCTCTCGGCCGGTTCGCTCCTGCTCGGCCAGCTGCTCGGCCAGACCCGCCGGCTGCACGCACTGGACGGCACCCCGTACGGCGAGCTGGTCCGCGACGCCCTCACGCTGTGGCGGGGGGACCGCCGGCTGCTCGACCTCGTCTTCTACGGCATCGCCCTGGTCGGCGGCTTCCTGCTGACCCGCCGCGCCGCGACCCGCCAGTAGGACGCGTCCGGTCCGGGAACGGCGCGAGGCCCCCGCCACGATCGGACGGGGGCCTCCGCGGGACGAACGGGCTCAGCGGCGGTTGAGCGCCGGGTTGACCGTCACCTCGACCCGCTGGAACTCCTTGAGCTCGGTGTACCCGGTGGTCGCCATCGCCCGGCGCAGGGCGCCGAACAGGTTCATGGTGCCGTCCGGGGTGTGCGAGGGGCCGGTGAGGATCTCCTCGGTGTTGCCGACGGTGCCGAGGTCGACGCGCTTGCCGCGCGGCAGCTCCTCGTGGACGGCCTCCATGCCCCAGTGGTAGCCCTTGCCCGGCGCGTCGGTGGCCCGGGCCAGCGCGGCACCGATCATGACCGCGTCGGCGCCGCAGGCGACCGCCTTCGGGATGTCGCCGCTGTAGCCGACCCCGCCGTCCGCGATGACGTGCACGTACCGGCCGCCGGACTCGTCCATGTAGTCGCGGCGGGCGGCGGCCACGTCGGCGACGGCGGTGGCCATCGGCACCTGGATGCCGAGGACGTTGCGGGTGGTGTGGGCGGCGCCGCCGCCGAAGCCGACCAGCACGCCGGCCGCGCCGGTGCGCATCAGGTGCAGCGCGGCGGTGTAGGTGGCACAGCCGCCGACGATGACCGGGACGTCGAGCTCGTAGATGAACTGCTTCAGGTTGAGCGGCTCGGCGGCGCCGGAGACGTGCTCGGCCGAGACGGTGGTGCCGCGGATCACGAAGACGTCGACGCCGGCGTCGACCACGGCCTTCGAGAACTCGGCGGTGCGCTGCGGGGAGAGCGCGGCCGCGGTGACCACACCGGAGTCGCGGACCTCCTGGATCCGCTGCTTGATCAGCTCGGCCCGGATCGGCGCCGAGTAGATCTCCTGCAGGCGGCGGGTCGCGGCGGCCTCGTCGGTGATCGAGACGATCTCGTCGAGCAGCGGCTGCGGGTCCTCGTAGCGGGTCCAGAGACCTTCGAGGTTGAGCACGCCGAGACCGCCGAGGCGGCCGATGGCGATGGCCTGCTCCGGCGAGACGACGCTGTCCATGGGGGCGGCCAGGAACGGCAGCTCGAACCGGTAGGCGTCGATCTGCCAGGCGATCGAGACCTCCTTCGGGTCACGCGTACGCCGGCTGGGGACGACGGCGATGTCGTCGAAGGCGTACGCCCGCCGGCCGCGCTTGCCTCGCCCGATCTCGATCTCAGTCACTTCGAGCCCTTCTGGTGGTGTTGCTCGTGCCCGCCGGGTCACCCCGGCCGCCCCCAGTATCCCGCACCCGCCCGGAGCCGCGCCGCCGCGCCCGCCTCCCGGACGTGCGGAAGGGGCCCGCGGCTGCGGGCCCCTTCCGGTTACCGGCTCAGCGGCCGCTGTAGTTCGGAGCCTCGACGGTCATCTGGATGTCGTGCGGGTGGCTCTCCTTGAGGCCCGCCGAGGTGATCCGGACGAACCGGCCCTTGCTCTCCATCTCGGCGACGGTGGCGGCACCGACGTAGCCCATGGTCTGGCGCAGGCCGCCGACGAGCTGGTGCAGCACCGCGGAGAGCGGGCCGCGGTAGGGCACCTGGCCCTCGACGCCCTCGGGGACGAGCTTGTCGTCCGAGGAGACCTCGGCCTGGAAGTAGCGGTCCTTGGAGTACGAGCGGCCCTGGCCGCGGGACTGCATGGCGCCCAGCGAACCCATGCCGCGGTAGGACTTGTACTGCTTGCCGTTGATGAACAGCAGCTCGCCCGGGGACTCCTCGCAGCCGGCCAGCAGCGAGCCCAGCATCACGGTGTCGGCGCCGGCGGCCAGCGCCTTGCCGATGTCGCCGGAGTACTGCAGGCCGCCGTCGCCGATGACCGGCACGCCGGCCGCCTGACAGGCCACGGCCGCCTCGTAGATCGCGGTGACCTGCGGGACGCCGATGCCGGCGACCACGCGGGTGGTGCAGATCGAACCCGGGCCGACACCGACCTTGACGCCGTCCACGCCCGCGTCGATCAGCGCCTGGGCGCCGTCCCGGGTGGCGACGTTGCCGCCGACCACGTCGACCTTGACGGCCGCCCTGATCTTCGAGATCCAGGCCAGCGCGTTGTGGCTGTGGCCGTGCGAGGTGTCGACGACCAGGAAGTCCACGCCCGCCTCGACCAGGGCCTGGGCCCGGTCGAACGCCTCGGCGCTGGCGCCGACGGCGGCACCGACCAGCAGCCGGCCCTCGCTGTCCTTGGCGGCGTTCGGGTACTGCTCGGCCTTGACGAAGTCCTTGACCGTGATGAGGCCCTTGATCCGGCCCTCGTCGTCGACCAGCGGGAGCTTCTCGATCTTGTGGCGGCGGAGCAGCGCCATCGCGTCGACGCCGGAGATGCCGACCTTGCCGGTGATCAGCGGCATCGGGGTCATGATCTCGCGGACCTGGCGGGTGCGGTCCGACTCGAAGGCCATGTCGCGGTTGGTCACGATGCCGAGGAGCTTGCCGCTCTCGTCGGCGATCGGCACGCCGGAGATCCGGAACTTGGCACAGAGCGCGTCGGCCTCGCCGAGCGTGGTCTCCGGGCCGACCGTGATCGGGTCGGTGACCATGCCGGACTCGGAGCGCTTGACCAGGTCGACCTGGTTGACCTGGTCCTCGACGGAGAGGTTGCGGTGCAGGACGCCGACGCCGCCCTGACGGGCCATCGCGATCGCCATCCGCGACTCGGTGACCTTGTCCATCGCCGCGGAGAGCAGCGGGATATTGACGCGCACGTTCCGGGAGACCCGGGAGGAGGTGTCGACCTGGTTCGGCAGCACCTCGGAGGCCCCGGGCAGCAGCAGGACATCGTCGTACGTGAGTCCGAGCATCGCGAACTTCTCGGGTACGCCTGCGGCGTTGTAAGACATTTGGGGGTACCTTCCGTGGCCGGCCTTGTCCGCTCACGCCCTGAGGGGTGGGGGCGTTGTCATCGCTCACTCGCTCGGACCGCCGAAAGCCGGGTGGCAACTGGAGGATCCTCCAGGGGAACCCCGTTCGCACCGCTGAAACTTTGGCGACCCGCCCAGGCGCCGATACCCCATGGTACTGGCACCCGCGAATGCGTCCTCGCGTGCCCTTGACAACACCTGCCGCCCGTGGGCCATTCCGTCCTCCGGGGCCGGAACGGGCGGGCTTGCCCGATGCCGGGCCCGGCATCGGGCAAGCCCTAGGAGGACTCCTCGGCGAGCGCCCGCAGCCGACTGAGCGCCCGGTGCTGGGCGACCCGGACGGCCCCCGGCGACATCCCGAGCACCTCGCCGGTCTCCTCCGCCGAGAGTCCGGCGGCCACCCGCAGCAGCACCAGCTCGCGCTGCCGGGCCGGCAGGTTGGAGAGCAGTTCCTTGGCCCAGGCCGCGTCGCTGCTGGCCAGCGCCCGCTCCTCCGGGCCGAGCGCGTCGTCCGGAACCTCCGGCAGGTCGTCCTGCGGGATCACGGTCGAGCCGGGCCCGCGCATCGCGGCCCGCTGCAGATCGGCGATCTTGTGCGCGGCGATCCCGTAGACGAAGGCCTCGAACGGGCGCCCCTGGTCCTTGTACCGGGGCAGCGCGCAGAGCACCGCCACACAGACCTCCTGGGCGATGTCGTCCACGTGGTGCCGGGCGCCGCCGGGCAGCCGGACCAGCCGGCCGCGGCAGTACCGCAGGGCCAGCGGGTGGACGTAGGCGAGCAGCGCGTCGATCGCCGGGCCCTCGCCGCGGACGGCGGCCGCGACCAGTTCGCCGACGAGCGGGGAGCTGCCCGTGCCGAGGACGGGCGGGCGGGCGGCGGGCGCGACGGGCCGGGCGGGCTCGTGCGGCTCCGCTTCGCGCTCGGCACCGGCTTCGCGTTCGGCACTGGCGGAGCCGGGGGCCCCGGAGCCGGCGGATTCCGCGTACGCCGCGTCGGGCCCGGACACGGAGGGCTCGGCCTCCACCGGGTCCGCCTCGCCGGGAGCCCCGGTCACGTCGTCGCGCATCGGTCCATGGTGCCTGGTCGCGCGGGAAAACGCGGCACCGCGTCCGGAGTTGTGCACCGGAACGTTATGCGGTGCCGCACCGGCACGCACCACCGGCCCCTCCTGCACCGTGCCGCCTCCCGCCCCGCCGGCGTCGGTGGTCCCGTCCGCCGCGCCGTCCGCCGAGTCTCCTGCGGCCGTGTGGTTCGCCGCAGTTCCTGTCCGCTGGTCCCCGAGGTGCTCCACTCCTCCATGGTGCAACCTCGGGACCGTAACGTCACACGCCCCTGCACAGGGAATCGCGAGCAGCGTGCCGGGACCGGCGGAGCCGCCGGCGGTCAGCGGACCAGACCCCAGCGGAAGCCCAGGGCCACCGCGTGCGCACGGTCCGAGGCGCCGAGCTTCTTGAACAGGCGTCGGGCGTGGGTCTTGACGGTGTCCTCGGAGAGGAACAGCTCGCGGCCGATCTCGGCGTTGCTGCGGCCGTGGCTCATGCCTTCGAGCACCTGGATCTCACGCGCCGTCAGGGTCGGCGCGGCGCCCATGTCGGGGCTGCGCAGCCGCCGCGGGGCGAGCCGCCAGGTCGGGTCGGCGAGGGCCTGGGTGACGGTGGCCCGCAGTTCGGCGCGCGAGGCGTCCTTGTGCAGGTACCCCCGCGCGCCCGCGGCCACCGCGAGGGCGACGCCGTCGAGGTCCTCGGCGACGGTGAGCATGATGATCCGGGCGCCCGGGTCCGCCGACAGCAGCCGCCGGACCGTCTCCACCCCGCCGAGGCCGGGCATCCGGACGTCCATCAGGACGAGATCGGAGCGGTCGGCCACCCAGCGGCGGAGGACCTCCTCCCCGTTCGTCGCGGTGGTGACCCGGTCGACACCGGGTACGGTCGCGACCGCGCGGCGAAGCGCCTCGCGGGCGAGCGGGGAATCGTCGCAAACGAGAACGGAAGTCATGACCGTCGTCCTCCGCAGCTGATCCGCGTCACGTTGAGCCTCCTGGCTGGTACGAACCTCTCCGACACGGCCGATCGGCGACAGACTCCGTGCTGATCGCCTGTGAATCTCCGCGATCGTTCCCGACGTCCGGCGCCCGCTAACCGCCTCCGCACTTCCAACGACCGTCACTCGAATGAGTTACGGCCTTCAGGGCCATCTCCACCACTGTACGTGGCCGACCCGTTACCGATCAGCCGCATCGCGGGGCACACGCCGCTCTTTTGCGCAGCTCGGGCGCGGTGGGCGCACGACCCGCACACCGATTCGGGCCCCCGCGCGCCCGTCGGCCACCCGATTGCCACGTTCGCGCCGGGCGATCGCCGCACCGCCAGGCATGCCCACTTTGCCCGTTTTTATAGCTTTTGTATGGTCATTGACTGTTGTGCCACTCTGTGGGTGACTTGTCCATGGAGTTGCCGTAAGTCATATTTCCAGGTGTCCACACCGGCGCCGGACGCGCCCCGCCGTACCGCCCAGTGCAATCCGCTGGCAGCCGGCGCGCGGTCGACGAGCCTCTGAAGGGAATGAGTCATGGCAGATTTCTCCCGCCTCCCCGGCCCCAACGCGGACCTCTGGGACTGGCAGCTCTCCGCGGCCTGCCGCGGCGTGGACAGTTCGCTCTTCTTCCACCCCGAAGGAGAGCGCGGCGCCGCGCGGAGCTCACGCGAGGCGAGCGCCAAGGAGGTCTGCATGCGCTGCCCCGTGCGCACCGAGTGCGCCGCGCACGCGCTGGCGGTCCGCGAACCGTACGGCGTCTGGGGCGGGCTGACCGAGGACGAGCGCGAGGAGATGATGGGCCGCTCGCGCAACCGCCTGGTGGAGGTGCCGCTCGTCGCGCCGGGCGGGGCCCAGCGGTACCTGTCGTAACCGTCCGTGTCCGCCGCGCCGAGAAGAAACGTTTCTTCTCGTGGTGGCGCACGTCAGGGCCCGGCGCCTTCCCGGCCTGCGCCCGGTCGGCCCGGGGACGGCCGGTCCGGGGCGGTCACGGCCCGGCCGCGGGCGACGGACGGCCGGTCCGGACACGGCCGGTGCCGCCCGGTGCCGCCCGGTGCCGCCCGGCCCCGGTCGACCCGGTCCCGGTCAGCGCCCGGGGCCCGCGCCCGCCAGCCGCTCCAGCATCAGCGCCACCGCCGGCACCTCGGCGAGGTCCGGGAGGGTCAGCGCCACCACCTGCCGTACCGCCGGCGCTCCCGTGGCGGCGTGCACCGCCACCGTCACGACCCCGTCCGGGCGCACCGACTGCAGCGCCAGCCCCGGCAGCACCGCCACCCCGAGCCCGGCGGCGACCAGGCCGACCACCGCGGGGTAGTCGTCGGTCGCGAAGTCGATCCTGGGCTCGAACCCGGCTCCGGCGCAGAGCTCCACCAGGTGCCCGCGGCACTGCGGGCAGCCGGCGATCCACTGCTCGGAGGCCAGCTCGGCCAGCTCCACGGGCCCGCCGCGCCCGGCCAGCCGGTGTCCGGCGGGCAGCAGGCCGACCAGCGGGTCGTCCAGCAGCGGGGTGACCACCAGGTCGGACCAGTCGGTGCCGGCGCTGAGCTGCTGGGCCTCCAGGTTGGCCTCGGCGCGCGCCTCACGGGGCGTGCCGTGCGCGGGCGCCGGCGCGGCGGCGCCGGACGCCTGGGGGTAGCGGAAGGCCAGCGCGACCTCGCACTCGCCGCCGCGCAGCATCGCCAGCGACTCCGGAGGCTCCGCGTCGACCAGCGACACGCGGACCCCCGGATGGCTGTCCCGCAGCCGGGCGACGGCAGGCGGCACCAGAGTGGAACTCGCGGTCGGGAAGGAGACCAGACGCACCCGTCCGGCCCGCAGTCCGGCGATCGCCGCCACCTCCTCCTCGGCGGCGGAGAGCCCGGCGAGGATCCCGGTGGCATGCTTGAGCAGCACCCGTCCGGCCTCGCTCAGCTGCATCCCGCGACCCGAACGGACCACCAGCGGGGTGTCCACGGACTTCTCCAGGGCCTTCATCTGCTGGCTGATGGCGGGTTGCGTACACCCCAGCTCGCGGGCGGCGGCGGAGAAGGATCCGGTGCGGGCGACGGCACGCAGGACGCGCAGGTGGCGGGCCTCGATCATGCCTCAAAGATATAAGTAAATCTTTGCTATCTGCAAAATTCAGATGATAGTTGAAGAGTAAAACTCGCCCACCGGCGCGGTGCGCGCCGGACGCCGCACCTCGGAGCGGCCCGTCAGGGGCGTACCGCGGCCGACACGCCGGAGGCCCGGCCGCGCCCCCGAGGGGCGCGGACCGGGCCTCCGGTCACTGAACGGGTGTCAGTGGGAGTGGCCGTGGCCGCCGTGCGAGTGACCGGCGTCGGGCTCCTCCTCCTTCTTCTCCACCACGAGGGTCTCGGTGGTGAGCAGCAGGGAGGCGATCGAGGCGGCGTTCTCCAGGGCGGAACGGGTGACCTTGACCGGGTCGATGACGCCGGCCTTGATCAGGTCGCCGTACTCGCCCGTGGCGGCGTTGTAGCCCTGGCCCGGCTCCAGCTCGGAGACCTTGGAGGTGATGACGTAACCCTCCAGGCCGGCGTTCTGGGCGATCCAGCGCAGCGGCTCGTGCAGCGCCTTGCGGACGACCGCGACACCGGTCGCCTCGTCGCCCGTCAGGCCCAGGCCGTCGTTCAGCACCTTGGCGGCGTGGACGAGGGAGGCGCCACCACCGGCGACGATGCCCTCCTCGACCGCGGCACGGGTCGCCGAGATGGCGTCCTCCAGGCGGTGCTTGCGCTCCTTCAGCTCCACCTCGGTGGCGGCACCGACACGGATGACGCAGACGCCGCCGGCCAGCTTGGCCAGGCGCTCCTGCAGCTTCTCGCGGTCCCAGTCCGAGTCGGTGTTGGCGATCTCGCCCTTGATCTGGGCGACGCGGCCGGCCACGGCCTCGCTGTCGCCGGCACCGTCGACGATGGTGGTCTCGTCCTTGGTGATGGTCACGCGGCGAGCGCTGCCCAGCACGTCCAGACCGGCCTGGTCGAGCTTGAGGCCGACCTCCTCGGAGATCACGGTGCCACCGGTCAGGGTGGCGAGGTCGCCCAGGATCGCCTTGCGGCGGTCACCGAAGCCCGGGGCCTTGACGGCCACGGCGTTGAAGATGCCGCGGATCTTGTTCACCAGGAGGGTCGACAGCGCCTCGCCGTCGACGTCCTCGGCGATGATCAGCAGCGGGCGGGAGGTACCGCCCTGCACGACCTTCTCCAGCAGCGGCAGGAGCTCCTGGATGGAGGAGATCTTGCCCTGGTTGATCAGGATGTACGGGTCCTCCAGGACCGCCTCCTGCCGCTCCGCGTCGGTCACGAAGTACGGCGACAGGTAGCCCTTGTCGAACTGCATGCCCTCGGTGAAGTCCAGCTCCACGCCGAAGGTGTTCGACTCCTCGACGGTGATGACACCGTCCTTGCCGACCTTGTCGATCGCCTCGGCGATGAGCTCGCCGACCTGGGTGTCCTGCGCGGAGAGGGTCGCGACGGCGGCGACGTCGTCCTTGCCCTCGATCTCGCGGGCGATGGACAGCAGGTGCTCGGAGACGGCGGCGACGGCCTTGTCGATGCCCTTCTTCAGGGCGGCCGGGCCGGCACCGGCGGCGACGTTGCGCAGACCCTCGTTCACCAGGGCCTGGGCCAGCACGGTGGCGGTGGTGGTGCCGTCACCCGCGACGTCGTTGGTCTTGGTGGCGACCTCCTTGACGAGCTGCGCGCCAAGGTTCTCGTACGGGTCGTCGAGCTCGACCTCACGGGCGATGGTGACACCGTCGTTGGTGATGGTCGGAGCACCGAACTTCTTGTCGATGACGACGTTGCGGCCCTTGGGGCCGATGGTCACCTTGACGGTGTCGGCCAGCTTGTTGACACCGCGCTCCAGCGAGCGGCGCGCGTCCTCGTTGAACTGCAGGATCTTCGCCATGTTCCCTATTCCCTCGGGGCTGCGGCCGTCGCGGCCGCTCGACTACGTGAACCAACAACCACGCCCCGGGCCCCTGTCACTAGGGACACGGATCCGGGGCGGGTCGGGACGTCTTACTTCTCGGTGCTGCTTACTTCTCGATGATGGCGAGAACGTCGCGCGCCGAGAGGACGAGGTACTCCTCGCCCTGGTACTTCACCTCGGTGCCGCCGTACTTCGAGTACAGGACGATGTCACCGACGGCGACGTCGAGCGGCAGACGCTGGCCGTCCTCGAAGCGACCCGGGCCGACAGCCAGGACGACGCCCTCCTGGGGCTTCTCCTTGGCCGTGTCCGGGATAACCAGGCCGGAGGCCGTGGTGGTCTCGGCGTCGAGCGGCTGGACCACGATGCGGTCCTCGAGCGGCTTGATGGCAACCTTGCTGCTGGTGGTCACGTCCGAGCTCCCCTTCGGAGATTACGGGGCTTACTAACGGGTAGGGGCGAACCTGCGGATCTGCCGTCGCGGGGGTCAGAAACGCCTCTTCGCGTTAGCACTCCCCCCGTGGAGAGTGCTAGGCATGACCATAGGCCGCGGTTAGCACTCAGTCAACCAGAGTGCCAACGGCGCGCCCCCGGACCCCGGGATACGGGCGAGTAGCCGCACTCGCGTTCGGGTCGTTCCCCCGACCGCACACGCGTCCCGTGATCGAGACCTCCGGACGCACCGGCCCGTCCCGGCGCACCGACCGGGGAGAATGGGCCCGTGGAGACCGACAACCTGCAGCCCCTGCTGACCGACCGGGGCCAGGCCCTGCTCGCCGAACTGCGCGAGTTCGCGCCGGAGGAGGAGCTGGCGCTGGCCACCCGGCTGCGCAGGGAGCACCCCGCCGAGCTGGTGTCCGCCGCCTTCGGGCAGGCCCGGCTCCGGCAGCGGGCGCGGGCCAAGTTCGGCGCGGACGCCGATCTCATGTACTTCACGCCCGACGGCGTCGAGCAGTCCACCCGGCGCAGCGTCGCCGAGTGGCGGGCCCACCGCTTCGCGGACCTCGGCGTGCGGCGGCTGGCCGACCTCTGCTGCGGGGTCGGCGGCGACGTGCTGGCACTGGCCCGGGCGGGGATCGAGGTCCTCGCCGTCGACCGGGACCCGGCCGCCTGCGCGGCCACTGCGGCCAACGCGGCCGCGCTGGGCCTGACCGACCTGGTCGAGGTGCGCTGCGCGGACGTCGCCGACATCGACGTCACCGGCTACGACGCGGTCTTCACCGACCCGGCCCGGCGCACCGCGCGCGGCCGGGTCTTCGACCCCGAGGCGTACGCCCCGCCGCTCTCCTGGGCGATCGGGGCCGGCCGGCGCACCCCGATCGGCGCGCTCAAGGTGGCACCGGGCATCCCGCACGAGGCGGTGCCGGCCGACGCCGAGGCCGAGTGGGTCTCCGACCACGGCGACGTCAAGGAGGCGGTGCTCTGGTTCGGCACCGGGGCCGCCGGCCCGCACCGCGCCACCCTGCTCCCCGGTCGGACGAGCCTGACCGGCGGCGACCTGCCCGACCCGCCGGCCGGCCCGGTCGGCCGCTACCTGTACGAGCCGGACGGCGCGGTGATCCGGGCCCACCTGGTCGCCGAGGTGGCCGGGCAGGTGAACGGCCGGCTGATCGACCCGAAGATCGCCTACGTCACCTCGGACGAGCTGGTCGCCACCCCGTACGCGCACGCCTTCGAGCTGACCGACGTGCTGCCGTTCCACATCAAGAAGCTGAAGGCGCTGCTGCGCGAGCGGGGCGTCGGCACGGTGGTGATCAAGAAGCGCGGAATGGCGATCACCCCGGAGGAGCTGCGCCGCCAGCTGAAGCCGTCAGGCCCGAACTCCGTCACGGTGATCCTCAGCCGGACCGACAACGGGCCGCTGATGATGCTCGGACAGCCCGTCCGGGCCGACGCTCAGGCGGCGGGCGACTCGATGTAGTCCTCCAGCCGGGCCACCGCGAAGCCCTGCTCCTGGATCCGGGCCAGCATCTCGCCGAACATCTGCGTCATCGTCTCGCCCTTGAGGTCCTTCGGGCCCCGGAAGTGGGCCAGGACGATGTCACCGGGCCGGAGCTTCTTGTCCGCCGCCTGGTACTGCATGTCGTGGATCTGCATCGACTCCCGCCAGAGCACGACGGCCCTCGGTCCGCACTGCTGCACCGCGTCGTTGAGCGCCGCCGTGTGGGCGCCGTCGCCGTACGGCGGCCGGAAGAGCAGCGGGGCGGTGCCGTACTGCTGGGTGAAGGCGGTCTGGGCGTCGCAGATCTCGGACCGCTGTCTCTCCGGCGTGACCTTGCTCAACTGGGCGTGGCCCGCGGTGTGGTTGTGGACGTGGTTGCCGAGCGCCTGGAGCCGCTTGAAGTAGCCGTAGTCGTCCTTGACGACGTCGCGGGTCAGGAACATCGAGACGGGCACCTTGAGGTCGGTCAGCATCTCGACGAACCGCGGGTCCTTCTCGGCGCCGTCGTCGATGGTGACGAAGACGACCTTGTCGGTGGTCCGCACCTCGCTGAACACCGGGACGGGCCCGCTCCGCCGGAGCTTCACCGGCTTGTCGGCCGGCGCCGGCGGCGCGGGCGGCAGCGGCTTGAGGTTCCACCTGGCCCAGGCGGCCGGATCCCCGGCGGCGGGAACGGGGGCGGGGGCCGGCGGCGGCGTCACGGGCTGCTGCGGCGCGGCCGAGGAGGCGGCGGCGCCCCGGTCGGCCGGGGTGGAGACCGCCGCGGCGGGCGGGCCGCCGGTCCCGCCGCCGCTGCCGCACCCGGAGACGGCGGTGAGCAGCGCCATCGCCCCCACCGCGTACGTCGTCGTCCTGCCCCGCCCGTGCCTCTTCACCGCGCCGTGCTCCCCGCTCCCGTCCAGCGATCTCATCGCCTTGCACGGTAACGGTCACGTGTTCGGTTCCCGGTCGGGCCTTCGAGCAGCCGATCGGCGGGGGTGGAGGCGGGTCGGGCGGCGGGGTCGGACGGCGCGGGGTCGGACGGCGGGGGGCGGGGGCTACTCCACGTGCTCGCTGGTGAAGGACCACCGGTGGACCGGACGGCCCAGCAGCCCGGCGGGCGGCTCGACCACCGGCACCGGCTCGCCGGTCCACCAGGTGATCAGCAGCACGCGCTCGCCCGGAGCGGCGAACAGCTCGGTGCGGACCAGCCCGGCCGTACCGCGCAGCGCGGGCAACGCGACCTCGCGCACCCAGGCGGAGAGCTCGGCGGCGCGTCCGTCGGCCGCCCGGGCCTCCCACATCGCGGCGGTGGTGGTCACTTCTGCTGCCCGGTCAGCGCGTCGTACGCCTGGCCGTGGACGTCGCCGTGCACGGCTGCGGCGTCCGGCACGTGGACCTCGGTGACCGGCAGCGAGGAGTCGGCCGACAGGGCGAGGGAGGACGGCGCGCGGTTGCGCCAGACCATCTCCGCGCCGAGCGCGGCGACCATCGCGCCGTTGTCGGTGCACAGGCCCGGCCGCGGCACCCGGAGCCGGATACCGGCCTTGTCGCAGCGCTGCTGGGCCATCTCGCGCAGCCGCGAGTTCGCCGCCACGCCGCCGCCGATCATCAGGTGGTCGACGCCGCTGTCCTTGCACGCCTTGACCGCCTTGCGGGTCAGCACGTCGGTGACGGCCTCCTGGAAGGACGCCGCGACGTCCGCGACCGGCACCTCCTCCCCGGCCCGGCGCTTCGCCTCGACCCAGCGGGCGACGGCGGTCTTCAGCCCGGAGAAGGAGAAGTCGTACTCCGGGTCCCTGGGGCCGGTCAGGCCGCGCGGGAAGGCGATCGCCCCGGGGTCACCCTCGCGGGCCCTGCGGTCCACCACCGGGCCGCCGGGGAAGCCCAGTCCGAGCACCCGGGCGACCTTGTCGAAGGCCTCGCCGGCCGCGTCGTCGATGGTCGCGCCGAGCGGGCGGACGTCACTGGTGATGTCCGCGCTGAGCAGCAGCGAGGAGTGCCCGCCGGAGACCAGCAGGGCCATCGTCGGCGACGGCAGCCGGCCGTGCTCCAGCTGGTCCACGCAGATGTGCGAGGCGAGGTGGTTGACCCCGTAGAGCGGCTTGTCGAGGGCCCACGCGTACGCCTTGGCGGCGCTCACGCCGACCAGCAGCGCGCCCGCCAGGCCCGGGCCGGCCGTGACGGCGATGCCGTCCAGGTCGCCGGCCTTGACGCCGGCGGTCTCCAGGGCGCGCTCGATGGTCGGGACCATCGCCTCCAGGTGCGCGCGGCTGGCGATCTCGGGGACGACGCCGCCGAACCGGGCGTGGTCGTTGACGCTGGAGGCGACCGCGTCGGCGAGCAGGGTGGTGCCGCGCACGATGCCGACGCCGGTCTCGTCGCAGGAGGTCTCGATACCGAGGACGAGCGGTTCGTCAGCCATGGCGGGTGTCCTTCTTCACATCCGGTCGCGGGAGGTCCGCGGATTCGTCGAGGCCGTCGGGGCCCTCAGGGCCGTCGGGGTCGTCGGGGGCGTCGCCGTCGGGAAGCTCGTCCCGCTCGGGCGCGTCGCCGTCGTCGAGGTCGGCCGGGTCGTCGCGGTCGGCGAGGTCGAGGCGCATCACCAGGGCGTCGACGTTGGCGGGCTGGTAGTAGCCGCGCCGGATGCCGACCGGTTCGAAGCCGAAGCGCTCGTAAAGCCGCTGGGCGCGCGGGTTGTCCACCCGGACCTCCAGCAGCAGCTCGACGCACCCGCGTCGGACCGCCTCCCGGACCAGGTCGGTGAGCAGGGCCGTACCGAGGCCGGTCCCCTGCCGGCGCCCGTCGACGGCGATGGTCTGCACGTCGCCCTCGCCGGCCACCGCCATCAGTCCGGCGTAACCGACGACGGCGCCGTCCGGGGTGGCGGCGACGGTGTAGTGGCGGGTGCCGCCGGGGTGGGTCTCGGCCAGCTCGGACCAGTACATCCCGGTGGACCAGGCGTCCTCGGGGAAGAGCTCAAGCTCCAGCTCCATCACCGGGGCGATGTCCCACCAGCGCATCGGGCGCAGGGTGACGGCCCCGGGGGCGTCCGCGGCCGGGACGGCCGGAGCGGGGCCGGTGGTACTCGGGCCGGTCACGCCGGGAGCACCGCCTTGTAGCCGGCCGGCACCTGCGCGTCCGGCCGGCGCAGGTAGAGCGGGGCGTTCGGCAGCAGCTCGCGGCCGGCGGCCAGCTCGGCGACGGCGAAGTCGGCGAGCGCACCGGCCGAGACGTGCTCGGGTCCCTGCGCGCCGGGGAAGGCGTCCGGGTAGAGCAGCGCACCGGCGCCGACGGACCGCGGCAGCGGGGTCAGCTCGGCCGGGCGGTCCACCGCCGGGCCCTCGGTACGGCGGCCCTCGGCGTCGTACGAGGCCCAGTAGACCTCCTTGCGGCGCGCGTCGGTGGCGACCGTGAACGGTTCGCCCGCCAGCCCCTCGGCGCGGGCCCGGTGGGCGATCGCGTCCAGGGTGCAGACGCCGTGCACCGGGAGGCCGAGCGCGTGCCCGAGCGCGGCGGCGGTCACCAGACCGACCCGCAGCCCGGTGTACGGGCCCGGGCCGACGCCCACGGCGATGCCGGTCAGCCGGTGCTTGTCGACACCGGCCGCCCGCAGTACCTGGTCGATGGTGGGCAGCAGGAGTTCGCCGTGACGTCTGGCGTCGACCTGGTCGGTCTGGGCGAGGACCGCGGTGCCGTCGTGGACGGCGGCGGTGACGGCGGGGGTAGCGGTGTCGAACGCGAGCAGCAGCACGGGTCAAGGTTAGACCGGTCGGCGGGTGACCGGTCGGGCCGCCCGCCCCGGGGCGCCGCCCCCGCCGCGCCGCGGTCATCTGCTCCGATCATCTGCTCCGCCCGATCGAAAACCCGCACCGGTCCGGAACACACGTCCGGCACGATGCGGACCGGCCGGACGAACCTGGCACGATGGGGCCGACGGTTTTGGGACGGCGGTGGGAGCACACGTGGCGAAGATGGGTCCTGGAGTGGTGGTCACGGGGCTGACCCTGGGGGCCCTGGCAGTGGTGAGCCTGTTGGCCTTCCAGGCCAACGGCGCGCAGGACCGGGCGGTCGCCGCCGGTCCGAGCACGAGCGTCGCGGCCTCGTCCAGCGGGCCGGTCGCCTCGGCCACCCCGACCGCCTCGCCCACACCGACCGTCCCGGCGCTGCCCACCACCGGCGCGGGCACCGGGCTGCGGGTCGTCTACTCGGTCAGCGGCCACTACGTCTGGCTGGTCGACCCGAAGAAGACCCCCCAGCTGGTGGCCGCCTTCCCGGTCACCCCGGGCACGGTCGAGCCGACCCCCGGCAGCTACCTGGTCTACAGCCGGACCCCGACCACCACCGGCACCGACGGCCGGCAGATCGAGCACGTGGTGCGCTTCGCCCAGCAGAACGGCGTGGTGTTCGGCTTCAGCGCGGCCGTCGACGGCGCCACCGGCACGCCGACCGCCGACCCGAA
This sequence comes from Streptomyces sp. BE303, assembly GCF_036290945.1. Classification (NCBI taxonomy): domain Bacteria; kingdom Bacillati; phylum Actinomycetota; class Actinomycetes; order Kitasatosporales; family Streptomycetaceae; genus Streptomyces; species Streptomyces sp. BE303. The sequence goes on along the minus strand of NZ_JAQYWZ010000767.1, from coordinate 209,329 downwards.
GGCCAAGACCGGCGGCATCCGCAGCGGCCGGCAGGAGGGTCAGCTGCTCTGGGACTTCGCCCCCAAGGACACCAAGGTGGTCGTGATCGCCTGACCGTCCCCCCACCGGACCGCACGAGGTCCGCGGCGCGGGATCGGCCCCCGGCCGGGTGCGGCCCCCGTCAGGGGTCCGGCCTACGCGGCGGCGCGACGGGTGTGGTGCGCGCCGGTGTCCGCCCGCACGACGGCGTCCGAGGGATCCGCGGGTTCCGGGGCTTCCGCCGCGTCCGTGGTGACCGCGGCCGTACGCCGCCGGGGCGGGGTGGAGACGGCCTCCGCCGCGGCGCAGGACGCCAGCAGGGCCCGCATCGGCTCCCCGGGGGCTCGGCGGGCGGGCTCTCCGGCCCCGGCACCGCGCGGCGCGCGCTCCGGGACGGGGGTGGTGCTCGACATGGCGCCTCCCTAGTTAGGCACACCTAACCGCAGCACCCATCCCACCACGCCCGGGACCTCGCCCGCAACATCTTCCCGACAGGCTGTCGGCAAGCCCGTGCGGGCCGGGCCCTCTCTTCCGCAGGAGAGGGCCCGGCCCCTTCAGGCCAGCGCGGACAGCTCCACCGCGTCCCAGCGTCCGCCGATCCCGGTCAGCACCACCTGGCGCGGGTCCAGGTCGTCCGCCTCCGCGCCGGCGCCGATCGCCCGCTCGATCCGGACCTCCAGCCGGTTCTCGGAGAGCCGCTCGACCTTGCCCTCGCCCCACTCGACCACCACCACCGACTCGGGCAGCGAGACGTCCAGGTCGAGGTCCTCCATCTCGTCCAGGTCCCCGCCCAGCCGGTACGCGTCCACGTGCACCAGTGCCGGGCCGCCCACCAGCGACGGGTGCACCCGGGCGATCACGAAGGTCGGCGAGGTGACGGCTCCGCGCACGCCGAGCCCCTCGCCCAGCCCCCGGGTCAGCGTGGTCTTCCCGGCCCCCAGCTCGCCCGAGAGCAGCACCAGGTCCCCCGGCCGCAGGAGTGCGGCCAGCTCCCGGCCGAGCCGGCCCATCCGCTCGGGAGTGGCGACGGTGAGAGTGGCGTGCGAGCCCATGCGCGAATCAAGCCCTTCGGTCCGTACGGCGGCGCACCGACGGTCGGGCGCCCCCGCTACCGTGCCACATCCCCGGCCGCACCCGTGGCCGGGCCCGGTCTGTCCCGATGTGATCATCTTTGCCGCCGACAGGTCGCCGGCACCGGGCCCGCCGTCGGTGACCCGCTCCCGGGAGGCTTCCCGCGAACCGCTACCGTCTGCTTCCGAACCGTCCTCCGGACCGCCGACGCCCCCGTCCGCCGTCCGGGTCCCCGCCTCCGGGCCCGCCGGCCCGGTCTCCCGATGAGGTCCACCGATGAAGCTCCGTCGCGGTCTCGCGATACCCGCCGTCGCCGCCCTGGCCTCGGCCTCCGTCATCGCCGCCGCCCCCGCCGCTCAGGCCGCCCCGGCGGCGGGCACCGCCGCCGTCGCCGCCGCACGGGCCGCCTCCGGCCCGCAGGCGCCGCCGGTGCTGACCTTCAAGAACTTCCCGGCCCGGGTCGTCGCGGGCGCCCCGGCCGTCGCCTTCGCCGCCGAGGTCGCCAACACGTCCGGACGCGACATGATCATCGAGCCGATGATGGTGTTCGGCTCGGAGCACGGCAAGCTGACCACGGGCCAGATCAAGCTCCAGTTCCAGGACGTCGACACCCACGCCTGGCGGGACGCCACACCCTCGACCGCCGGGCTGCGCGCCCCGGTGCTCGACCTCGGCGAGCTGCTCTACCTGCCGAACGGCGACTCGCTCACCTTCCAGTTCAAGCTGGCCCTGACCGCCGACGCGGTCGCGGACGACGCCGTCGCCCAGCTGTCGATGTTCTTCGACGACCCGGACGAGGACCCCGCCGAGGGACCGAGCTGGGCCTTCGGGCCCAAGGGCGCCTTCGTCATCGGCACCGGCGAGGGGACGACGGCAAGCCCGTCCACCTCCGCCGGACCGTCGGCCACAGCCACAGTCACCGCCACCGCCACCGGCACGCCGACCGGTACGCCGTCGGCCACGGCGACCCCGTCGACCACCCCGTCGACCACGGCCACGGCCTCGCCGAGTTCCACGGCCACCCCGACCGGTACGCCGTCGGCCACCGCGACCCCGACGAGCACCGCGACCCCGACGGCCACCCCGAAGCCGACCGCCACGGGCAGCCCGAGCCCCACGGCCGGCGCCACGGCGTCCGCCTCCGCCTCCCCGTCGGCCACCCCGACCGCCACCACCGGCGCCCCCGCGCCCGCCACCACCACCGGCGGCGCCGCGCAGATCACCCTCCCCGACGCCGCCGCCTTCCAGCAGGCCGCGGCCGCCAAGCCCCGGCCCACCGCCGAGGCGGTCGCCAAGGCCAAGGCGAAGGCCGCCGGCCGCCCGTCCGGCGGCAGCAACCTGGCCACCACCGGCGGTGGCGGCGACGACACCTCCGCCCTCGCGGTGGTCGGCGGTGCGGTGCTGGCCGTCGGCATCGGCACGCTCGTCGTGCTGCGCCGCCGCAAGGGCGGCGCGGACGCCTGACACCCGGCCCCGCACCCACCGCGAACCGGTGGCCCTGCCCCTGCGGACAGGGGCCGGGCGTTCCGGCCGCCCGGCAGCGGGCCGGGCGGCGGCTACGCCGGCTCGCGCAACGAGGCCGGGAGCGGGGCCGCACCCCGGTAGGCGGCGGCCCGCTCCAGCAGGGTGACCAGCCACTGGTTGACGAGGTCCGGCCGCTCCAGCATCACCAGGTGCCCGGCGTCCTCGACCAGGACCAGCTCCGCGCCGGGCAGCTGGCCGGCCATGACCTCACCGTGGCCGGGCGGGGTCAGCAGGTCCTTCGTGCCGGTCAGCACCAGGGTGGGAACGCCGCGCAGGGCACCCAGCGCCTCGGTCTTCTCGTGCGCGGCGAAGACCGGGTAGAACTCCGCCACCACGTCGATCGGCGTCGCGTCCAGCAGCTGCTCGGCGAACCGGACCACCCCGGGGTCGACGTCCTTCCCCCCGAAGGAGAAACGCCGGTAGAACACGGCGCTGACGTCGGCCCCCAGCCGGCGGCTCGCCTCGACCAGGTCGACCTGACGGCCGAGCAGCTTCACCATGCCGGGCGCGACCCGCTTGAACAGCTTCGCCCCCACCGCGGGCAGGCCGAGGGTCACCGCGTCCCAGTTCCCCGCCAGGGTGCCGATCAGCCCGACCCCGGCGACCCGCTCACGGAACAGCTCCGGATGCTGGTCGGCCAGCGCCATCACCGTCATGCCGCCCATCGAATGGCCGACCAGGACCAGCGGACCGGTGGGCGCGACGGCGTCGAGCACGGCCTTGAGGTCGCCGCCCAGCTGGTCGATGCTGGCCGGCTCACCCGCCAGGTAGGAGCGGGACCGCTCCGAGCGCCCGTGGCTGCGCTGGTCCCAGAAGACCAGCCGCAGACCGGCGCGGAGCGCGGCGCGCTGGAAGTGCCAGCTGTCCTGGCTGAGGCAGTAGCCGTGGCAGAAGACCACGGTCAGCGGCTCCGGACCGGAGTCCGGACCGGTGTTCCCAGCGGCGTCCGCGCCGGCGTCCGGCCAGCCGGTGCCGTCCACCTCCACGTACAGCTCGGTGCCGTCGGTGGCGGTCACCGTCCGGGGGCGACCGCGCAGCGAGCCGTACGCGGCCTTGGCGTCCAGCTCCGCGCGGGCCCGGCGGCGCATCGCCCGGCCGACCGTCAGACGCTCTATCGCCACGCCGGCCGCGGCGCCCGCCGCGAGCACGCCGACCGAGATCCCGATCAGGCCGGCCCGGCTCACCCCGGAGGCCGCACCGGACGCGGCACCCGCCACCTCCGCGGCCTTCCCGGCCGCCTTGGCCACCGTCGCGACCGGGTCCGTGCCGGGCTGCCCGCTCATCCGAGCGGCTCCCCGTCCAGCCCGCCGACGTAGCGGCGCGGCACCCGGGAGCCGATCCGGGTCACGATCTCGTAGGAGATGGTGCCGCAGGCGCGGCCCCAGTCCTCGGCGGTCGGCTCGCCCCGGTCGCCGTTGCCGAACAGCAGCACCTCGTCGCCGACCGGCGGGGTGTCGCCGCCGAGGTCGACGACGAACTGGTCCATCGCCACCCGGCCGGCCACCGTCCGCCACTTGCCGTCGATCTGCACCGGGCCGGTGCCGCTCGCGTGCCGGGGGACGCCGTCGCCGTAGCCGACCGGGACGAGGCCCAGCGTGGTCGGACCGGGGGTCGTGTAGTGGTGGCCGTAGCTGACGCCGTGCCCGCCGGGGACGTGCTTCACCAGGGCGAGCCGGGCGCTCAGCGACATCACCGGGCGGAGGCCGAAGTCGGCCGGCGAGCCGACCTCGGGGACGGGCGACAACCCGTACATCGCCAGGCCGGTGCGGACCATGTCGAAGTGCGACTGCGGGAGCAGCAGGGTGGCGGGCGAATTGGCCAGGTGGCGGACCTCCGGCCGCAGCCCGGCCGCCTCGGCGGTGACCAGCGCGGCGCGGTAGGCGTCCAGCTGGGCCTGGATCGACGGGTGGCCGGGCTCGTCGGCGGCCGCGAAGTGCGACCAGACGCCGACCACGGTGAGCAGGCCGTCCAGCTCGGCGCGGCGGGCGGCGGCGACCAGGTCGGGCCAGTCGTGCGGCTGGCAGCCGTTGCGGCCCAGGCCGGTGTCGGCCTTCAGGTGCACCCGGGCCGGCAGCCCGGTGCCGCGGACGGCGGCGAGCAGCTCGTCCAGCGCCCACCGGCCGCTGACCGAGATGTCGATGTCGGCGAGCAGCGCCTCACGCCACGGGCCGCCGGGGGTCCAGAGCCAGCACAGGACGCGGGCCTGGTCGGGGCGGATGCCGGCGGCGCGCAGGGCGAGCGCCTCCTCCGGCGTCGCGGTGCCCAGCCAGCCGACCCCTGCGGCGACCGCCTCCCGGGCGCACCGGACCGCGCCGTGGCCGTAGGCGTCCGCCTTGACCGCGGCCATCACCGCGGCGCCTCCGACGCGCTCGCGCAGCGCGTCGAGGTTGCCGCGCAGGGCGGCCAGATCGATGGTCGCCTCGGCCCGCGCTCCTTCGGTGAGGGTGGCCGTAGCGATCGTGTTCGCAGTTGTCATCAGGGTCAGTCTCCCAGACGTCCCAGGGTCCTCGCCGAACGGCCCGTCGGCACGCCGCCCCGGGGCGCCGCCGCCGAGCGACCCGCACAACCCGCCGTCCCCTACCGGACGCCCACGAATCACCCGCCGGTTCCTTCCCCCCTCCCCCCACCCGCCCCGACCGTCCCGGCCTCCCCGGCCCCTCGGGCCCCGCAGCGGACGAGGAGCAGGCCGATCGGCCAGGAGAGGGCGACGACCGCAGTCCGCGCACCGGACGTCGGACGGGCCGACTTCTCGTGCGCGCCCGGCGAGCCGAGGGCGGGGGCGCAGGGGCCGACGGGCACCCGGGCAGCTCAACGGAAGCCGGTCGGTACGTTCCGGCGCGCGTCAGCCCCCGGAGGCCACAGCGGCCGCAGAACTTTCAGAGCCCTCAGAGCCCTCAGCGCCCTCAGCGCCCTCTGAGCCCTCGGCCGACCGGACGTCGCGCCAGGCGGCGGGGAGGGCTGCCGCCACCTGGAGGGCGGTGACGGGCGCCCCGGGACTACCGGCCGCGCGGCGGGCGGCGAGGCCGTGCAGGTACGCGGCCACCGAGGCGGCGTCCAGCGGGGAGAGCCCGGTGGCCAGCAGCGAACCGGCCAGGCCCGCCAGCACGTCGCCGCTGCCGGCCGTCGCCAGCCAGGAGCTGCCGGTCGGGTTCACCCGCACCGCGCCGCCCGGGTCGGCGATCACCGTCGTCGAGCCCTTCAGCAGCACCGTCGCCCGATAGGCGGCGGCGAGCCGGCGGGCCGTGGCCAGCCGGGTGGCGGCCAGCTCGTCGGCGGCCGGCGGCCTGGCCTCACCGCCCGCGGCACCCGCCGCCTCACCCGCGCCCGCCAGCAGGCGGGCCGCCTCGCCCGTGTGCGGGGTCAGCAGCGTGGGCGCCGTCCGCCCGGCGAGCGCCTGCGGCCCGAGGCGGGCCAGTTCGGTCAGCCCGTCCGCGTCCACCAGCACCGGGACGTCGCTCGCCAGCGCCTCCGTGAGCGCCCGCTCCGCCCCCTCGCCGCCGCCCGGTCCGACCACCCATGCCTGCACCCGCCCCGCCCCGGCCGGCCCGCCCTCGGTGACCAGCGCCTCCGGGAACCGCCGCACCACCTCCTCGGCCGCCGTCCCCACGTACCGCACCGCACCGGCGCCACCGCTCAGCGCCCCGGCCACCGCGAGCAGCGCGGCCCCGGGGTACCGCGACGAGCCGGCCGCCACCCCGACCACGCCGCGCCGGTACTTGTCGCTCTCCGCCCCCGGCACCGGCAGCAGCGCGGCCACGTCGGCGTGCTGCGGGGCCGCCACCGCGGCCGGCGGCAGCTCCAGCCCGATCCCCACCAGCTGCACCACCCCCGCGTACGAGGCGCCCGGATCGATCAGCAGCCCCGGCTTGTACGTGCCGAAGCAGACCGTCACGTCCGCCCGGAGCGCCACGCCCGCCACCTCGCCGGTGTCGGCGTCCACCCCGCTCGGCACGTCCACGGCCACCACCACCCCGTCCCGGCCGGCGCGGGCGTACGGCTGCGCCTCCGGCCGCAGGCCGCCCCGCCCGCCGATGCCGACGATGCCGTCCAGCACCAGGTCCGCGCGCGAGAAGTCGGCCAGGCCGACCTCCTGCTCCGGCACCACCCGCCCGCCGGCCGACCGGAGAGCCGCGAGGCCCCCTGCGTGGGCCCGCTCGGGTGCGAGCAGCACCGCCGCCACCCGCGCGCCGCGCCGGGCCAGCGCCGCGCCCGCGTACAGGGCGTCGCCCCCGTTGTCCCCGCTGCCCGCCAGGACCACCACCCGGCTGCCGTAGACCCGGCCCCGACGGCGGGTCAGCAGCCGGGCGCAGGTCACGGCGAGGCCGGCGGCGGCCCGCTGCATCAGGGTGCCCTCCGGCAGCGCGGCCATCAGTTCGGCCTCGGCGGCCCGGACCTGGTCGACGCGGTGAGCACTGCGCATGAGGGGTTCCCCCGGTCTTCGGCGACGGACGACGGATAGGGACGACGGCTACCGCCGACGCTACGCGACCGGCCTCCCCCGCAGGGCCCGAGGCCGTGCGGCACGCTTCGGCACGACACCCGCTCCGGTCCCCCACCGGCCGACCCCGCGCCGCCGGAGCGGCCCGGCGGGCCCGGACAGCAGGGCGCCCCCGCGGTGGAACGCAGCCACCGCGGGGGCACCGGACGGGAAGGGCCGGACGACCCGACTACTCGACCGTCACCGACTTCGCCAGGTTGCGGGGCTGGTCGACCTCGTGGCCCTTGGCCGTGGCCAGCTCGCAGGCGAAGACCTGCAGCGGCACGGTGGAGACCAGCGGCTGCAGCAGGGTCGGCGTGACCGGGATGCGGATCAGGTGGTCCGCGTACGGGACGACCGCCTCGTCGCCCTCCTCGGCGATGACGATCGTGCGGGCGCCCCGGGCCCGGATCTCCTGGATGTTGGAGACGATCTTGTCGTGCAGGATCGACCGCCCGCGCGGCGACGGCACGACCACCACGACCGGCAGGCCCTCCTCGATCAGCGCGATCGGCCCGTGCTTCAGCTCGCCGGCCGCGAAGCCCTCGGCGTGCATGTAGGCGAGCTCCTTGAGCTTGAGCGCGCCCTCCAGGGCCACCGGGAAGCCGACGTGCCGGCCGAGGAACAGGACCGAGCGCGCGTCGGCCAGCGAGCGGGCCAGCTCGCGCACCGGCTCCATGGTCCGCAGGACCTGCTCGACCTGGCGCGGGGCGTCGCCGAGCTCCTTGATGACGGCGTGGATCTCGTCGCCCCACTTGGTGCCGCGCACCTGGCCGAGGTACAGCGCGACCAGGTAGCAGGCCACCAGCTGGGTCAGGAACGCCTTGGTGGAGGCGACGGCGACCTCGGGCCCGGCGTGGGTGTACAGCACCGCGTCCGACTCGCGGGGGATGGTGGAGCCGTTGGTGTTGCAGATCGCCAGCACCTTGGCGCCCTGCTCGCGCGCGTGCCGCAGCGCCATCAGGGTGTCCATGGTCTCGCCGGACTGCGAGATCGCGATGACCAGCGTGCCCGGGCCCATGATCGGGTCGCGGTAGCGGAACTCGGACGCGACCTCGACCTCGCAGGGGATCCGGGTCCAGTGCTCGATCGCGTACTTGGCGATCATGCCCGCGTGGAAGGCGGTGCCGCAGGCGACGATGACGACCTTGTCGACCGACCGCAGGTCGGCGTCGGAGATCCGCAGCTCGTCGAGGGTGAGCCGGCCGTCGGTGCCGATCCGGCCGAGGAGGGTGTCGGCGACGGCCTTCGGCTGCTCGGCGATCTCCTTGAGCATGAAGTAGTCGTAGCCGCCCTTCTCGGCGGCCGAGGCGTCCCAGTCGACGTGGTACTCGCGCACGTCGGCCGGGGTGCCGTCGAAGTTGGTGACCGTCACCGCGTCGCGGCGCAGCTCCACGACCTGGTCCTGGCCCAGCTCGATCGCCTCGCGGGTGTGCGCGATGAACGCCGCGACGTCGGAGGCGAGGAAGTTCTCGCCCTCGCCGCGCCCGACCACCAGCGGCGAGTTGCGGCGCGCGCCGACCACGACGTCCGGCGCGTCCGCGTGCACGGCGACGAGGGTGAAGGCGCCGTCGAGACGGCGGCAGACCGCCCGCATCGCCTCGGCCAGGTCACCGTCGTACAGCTCGCCGAGCAGGTGGGCGACGACTTCGGTGTCGGTCTCCGAGCGCAGCGTGTGGCCGCGCTCGGTCAGCTCGGCCCGGAGCTGGGCGAAGTTCTCGATGATGCCGTTGTGGACCACGGCCACCCGGGCGGCGTCGTCCAGGTGGGGGTGGGCGTTGGCGTCGGTCGGGCCGCCGTGGGTGGCCCAACGGGTGTGACCGATGCCGGTGGTTCCGCCGGGAAGAGGGGTCTCGGCGAGTGACTTCTCCAGGTTGGCGAGCTTTCCGGCCCGCTTGTCGGTGGCAAGGCTCCACTGCCCGTCGGAGCCCTGCACCTGCACCGCGACACCGGCGGAGTCGTAACCCCGGTACTCCAGTCGCTGCAGGCCTGCGATTACTACGTCAAGGGCGGGCTGGGAGCCCACGTATCCAACAATTCCGCACATGCGTGCCAGCATAAGGGCGCTCCGAACGCCCCATTCGCGCGGTTCGCCCCCGGCGCGTGACCGACACCACAACCCCCCTGAACGGCGCTACGGCTCACAATGGAGCATGTGCTGACCGAACTCTGTACGCGGGGCGTTGCCACGCCCGGCCCGTCGCCGTCCCCCTACGTGGACCTCAGCCGGGCCGAGTGGAGCGCACTGCGCGAGCGTACGCCGCTGCCACTGACCGCACAGGAGGTGGAACGGCTGCGCGGTCTCGGCACCGCGCTCGACCTCGACGAGGTCCGCGACGTCTACCTGCCGCTGTCCCGGCTGCTGAACCTCTACATCCACGCCACGCACGACCTACGCGACGCGCTGGGCACCTTCCTCGACACCGGGGACACCGAGCGCACCCGCACGCCGTTCATCATCGGCGTGGCCGGCTCGGTCGCGGTCGGCAAGTCCACGACGGCCCGGCTGCTCCAGGCGCTGCTGGCCCGCTGGCCGGAGCACCCCCGGGTGGAGCTGGTCACCACGGACGGGTTCCTGCTGCCGAACGCGGAGCTGCGCCGGCGCGGGCTGATGGCCCGCAAGGGGTTCCCCGAGTCGTACGACCGCCGGGCGCTGATGCGGTTCGTCGCGGACGTGAAGGCCGGCAAGGAGAGGGTCTCCGCCCCGGTCTACTCGCACCTCGTGTACGACATCGTGCCCGGGGAGCGGCTCACCGTGGAGCGCCCGGACATCCTGATCGTCGAGGGGCTGAACGTGCTGCAGCCGGCGCTGCCGGGCACCGACGGCCGGACCAGGCTCGCGGTGGCCGACTACTTCGACTTCTCGATCTACGTCGACGCCCGCACCGACGACATCGAGAGCTGGTACCTGGACCGGTTCCGCAAGCTGCGGCAGACCGCCTTCCAGGACCCGAACTCCTACTTCCGCCGGTTCACCGAGGTGCCGGAGGAGGAGGCCATGGAGTACGGCCGCCAGGTGTGGCGCACCATCAACAAGCCGAACCTGCTGGAGAACGTGCTGCCCACCCGCGGCCGGGCGACGCTGGTCCTGCAGAAGGGCTCCGACCACAAGGTCCGCCGGGCACGGCTGCGCAAGCTCTGAACGCGCCACGAGCCGCGAGCCGCGAACGCCCGAGGGCCCCGCACCTGCGGGGCCCTCGGGCGTTCGAGCGTTCGGCGGGGGGTCAGCCCAGGTACGTCCGGACCGCCTCGGCCAGGCGCTCCGCGACGGCCTTGGACTGCGACTCGTCGGCGGCCTCGACCATCACCCGGACCAGCGGCTCGGTGCCGGACGACCGCAGCAGCACCCGGCCGGTGGAGCCCAGCTCCGCCTCGGCCTCGGCGACGGCGGCGGCCAGCTCCTCGCTGGTCTTCACCCGGCTCTTGTCGACGCCCTTGACGTTGATCAGCACCTGCGGCAGACGGGTCATCACGGCGGCCAGGTCGGCCAGCGGCTGCTTGGTGGCGGCCAGCCGGGCGCCGAGCATCAGGCCGGTCAGCGTGCCGTCGCCGGTGGTCGCGTGGTCGAGGAGGATGACGTGGCCGGACTGCTCGCCGCCCAGCGCGAAGCCGTGCGCCTTCATCGCCTCCAGCACGTAGCGGTCGCCGACGGCGGTCTCGACCAGGTCGATGCCCTCGCGCTCCATCGCCAGCTTGAAGCCCAGGTTGGACATCACGGTGGCCACGACGGTGTTGCTCCGCAGCGTGCCGGCCTCCTTCATGGCGACGGCGAGGATCGCGATGATCTGGTCGCCGTCGACCTCGTCGCCGTCCGCGTCGGCGGCCAGGCAGCGGTCGGCGTCACCGTCGAGGGCGATCCCGAGGTCCGCCCGGTGCTCGCGCATGGCGGTGCGCAGCCGGTCCAGGTGGGTGGAGCCGACACCCTCGTTGATGTTGAGGCCGGTGGGCTCGGCCCCCAGGGTGTGGACGACCTCGGCGCCGGCCCGGGCGAAGGCCTCGGGGGCGACGTACGCGGCCGCGCCGTGGGCGCCGTCGATGACGACCCGGATGCCGTCCAGGCGGTTGGGCAGCACGCCGATCAGGTGGGCGACGTACTTGTCGAAGCCCTCGGTGTACTCGCGGACCCGGCCGACGTCGGCCCCGGTCGGGCGCTTCCACTCGTCGCTGCCGACGGAGTACGTCCGGTAGTGCGCCTCGATGGCGTCCTCGATCCGGTCGTCCAGCTTGTGGCCGCCGCGGGCGAGGAACTTGATGCCGTTGTCCGGCATGGCGTTGTGGCTGGCGGAGAGCATCACGCCGAAGTCGGCGCCGAGCGCGCCGGTGAGGTACGCCACCGCCGGGGTGGGCAGCACGCCGACCCGCAGCACGTCGACGCCCGCGCTGGCCAGGCCGGCGATGACCGCGGCCTCCAGGAACTCGCCCGAGGCGCGCGGATCGCGGCCGACCACCGCGACCGGCCGGTGGCCGTCGAAGGCCCCCGCCTCACCGAGCACGTGCGCCGCCGCGACCGACAGCCCGAGCGCGAGCTCGGCCGTCAGGGTCTCGTTGGCCACGCCGCGTACGCCGTCCGTACCGAAGAGTCGTCCCACTGTCCCGTCCTCCATCGCCGCAATGCCTTGCAGAGAATCCGATCGAATCCCAGGCCTCCGCACAATGGCCGGGGAGCACGACGCCCCGGAGTACGCGAAGTACTCCGGGGCGTGAGAGCGCATCCGGGGGCGTGCACCACCAGGGCGGTACGCACCCCCGGGGCGCGACTAGCGCTTGCTGTACTGCGGCGCCTTGCGGGCCTTCTTGAGACCGGCCTTCTTGCGCTCGACGGCACGCGCGTCACGCATCAGGAAGCCGGCCTTCTTCAGGGCGGCGCGGTTGTTGTCCACGTCGGCCTCGTTCAGGGCGCGGGCGACGCCGAGGCGCAGCGCGTAGGCCTGACCGGAGGTGCCGCCACCCGAGATGCGGGCGACGACGTCGTAACGGCCGTCGAGCTCAAGGAGCTTGAACGGCTCGTTCACGGTCTGCTGGTGCACCTTGTTGGGGAAGTAGTTCTCCAGGGTGCGACCGTTGATCTTCCACTGGCCGGTGCCGGGGACGATGCGCACGCGGGCGATCGCCTCCTTGCGACGGCCGAGGCCGGCGCCGGGGACGGCCTCGCCGAAGCGGCCGGCCAGGGACTCGGAGGTGTAGTTCTCCTCGGAGGTGTACTCGCCCTCGACGACAGTCTCGTCGAAGTCGACCTCAAGGGTTTCGGTGGTCTCGGCCACGGGGTTCCTCAGCTCTTTTCAGTGTTGGGGGGCTTGGTGGCCGGAGTTACTGCGCGACCTGGGTGATCTCGAACGGCACCGGCTGCTGGGCAGCGTGCGGGTGCTGGTCGCCCGAGTAGACCTTCAGCTTCGAGAGCATCTGGCGGCCCAGGCTGTTCTTGGGGACCATGCCCTTGATGGCCTTCTCGACGGCCTTCTCCGGGTTGTTCGCCAGGAGGTCGTCGTAGCGGACCGAGCGGAGACCGCCCGGGAAGCCGCTGTGGCGGTACGCCAGCTTCTGGGTCTTCTTGTTACCCGACAGGTGCACCTTGTCCGCGTTGATGATGATGACGAAGTCACCGGTGTCAACGTGCGGCGCGTAGATCGCCTTGTGCTTACCCCGGAGGAGGTTGGCGGCCTGGGAGGCCAGGCGGCCGAGCACGACGTCGGTCGCGTCGATGACGTGCCACTGACGCTGGACGTCGCCGGGCTTGGGGCTGTACGTACGCACGGTCGTAGCCTCTGCTTTTCAGTGAGTGAGTCCTGACAGGAGCACCCGGTCGAGGGCATCAGCCTGGCCGCCTTGGACGCAATTCAAGGGGGGCCGCTGGGTGGTCGACCTGATATCTCCGGCGTACCGACCTCTCACGTGAGATAGAGCGAGCCAATACGCACATCAAGCGCCCAGGCTACCGGGACTACCGGGGAGGGTCAAAATTCGCCCGGCGGAACCCGCCCCGGGACTGTCCTGAACCGCTCCCGAACGGACCCTGAACCGGTCCCCGACCGGTCACGAACGGCACCCGAACGACCGGAACCGCACAGGGTCCGGACATCACCCGGCCCGGCGCGGTACGGCCCGGACCGCCCCGCACCGCGCCGGAACGCCAGGTCAGCGATCCCGCTCGACCCGGGTGACGTCCCAGACCGGCTCCGTCGACTCGTAGACGCGGCCGTCCGCGCCGAACACCACGAAACGGTCCAGGGCCTTCGCGAACCAGCGGTCGTGCGTGACGCACAGCACGGTGCCGTCGAAGGCCTCCAGCCCGGCCTGCAGCGCCTCCGCGCTCTCCAGGTCCAGGTTGTCGGTCGGCTCGTCGAGCAGCAGCGCGGTGACCCCGGAGAGCTCCAGCTTGAGGATCATCAGCCGGGCCTGCTGCCCGCCGGAGAGCGACTCGAACTTCTGCTCCTCCTGCCGGTCCAACTCGTACCGGCGCAGGGCGCCCATCGCGGCGCCGCGGCTGAGCGCGTGCTCCTCCTCGACGATCGAGCGGACGGTACGGCCGAGCAGCTCCGGATGGGCGTGGGTCTGCCGGAAGTGGCCGGGCACCACCCGGGCGCCGAGCTTCCAGCCACCGGTGTGCGCGACCGTGGTGTCCCCCGCGAGGAGGCGCAGGAAGTGCGACTTGCCGGAGCCGTTGGAACCGAGGACGCCGATCCGTTCGCCGTAGAAGACCTCCAGGTCGAAGGGCTTCATCAGGCCGGTGAGCTCCAGCTGCTCCATGGTGAAGGCGCGCACGCCCGTCCGGCCGCCCTTGAGCCGCATGGTGATGCTCTGCTCGCGCGGGGGCTCCTCCGGACGGCCGGCCTCCTCGAACTTCTTCAGCCGGGTCTGCGCCGCCGCGTAGCGGGTGGCCAGCGCGTGGCTGACGGAGGCGGCCTGACGCAGCGTGACGACGAGCTTCTTGAGCTTGGCGTGCTCCTCGTCCCAGCGCCGGCCGAGCTCCTCGAAGCGGGCGAAGCGGTCCTTTCGGGCCTCGTGGAAGGAGTCGAAGCCGCCGCCGTGGACCCAGACACTGCTGCCGGCCGCGCCGGACTCGACACTGATGATCTTCTCGGCGGTCCGGGAGAGGAGCTCGCGGTCGTGCGAGATGTAGAGCACGGTCTTCGGGGTGGCCCTGATCGCCTCCTCCAGCCAGCGCTTGCCGGGGACGTCCAGGTAGTTGTCCGGCTCGTCCAGCAGCAGCACCTCCTCGGGGCCGCGCAGCAGCGCCTCCAGGACGAGGCGCTTCTGCTCACCGCCGGAGAGCGTGTTGAGGCCGCGCCACTGGGCCTTGTCGAAGGGCATGCCGAGGGCCGCCGTCGTGCAGACGTCCCAGTCGGTCTCGTAGTCGTAGCCGCCGACGTCGGCCCAGTCGGAGAGCGCCTGGGCGTACGCCATCTGCGTCTTCTCGTCGTCCTGGGCGATCATCGCCAGCTCGGCGGCGTCGACCGCGCGGGCCGCGACGGCGATCCGCTCGGGGGCGACGGAGACCAGCAGGTCACGGACGGAGGCGTCGGCGGCCAGCGGGGCCGGGCCCTGCCGGTCCTCGTCCTCCTGCCTGCCCTCGCGGCCGGTGGTGCCGACGAACTGGCGCATCACGCCGAGGCCGCCGCTGATCGTCACCGAGCCGCCGTGCGGCTGGAGGTCGCCCGCGATCATGCGCAGGAGGGTGGTCTTGCCGGCACCGTTGGCGCCCACCAGGGCGACCGCGGTGCCCTCGCCGACCCGGAAGGACGCGTCGTCGAAAAGCACCCGCCCGTCCGGCAGGTAGTACTCAAGGTGCGAAATCTCGACGTGTCCCATGCGGACGATTCTCCCAAGCCGCCGCCCAGGACCAAAACGGATTAGCCGACCACCGGCCGTCCGGGCAGGGTCCGCATCCGGCGGGCCGCCCGGTTGCGCTCGGCGAGCAGCTCGTCCGCCGGGTAGCCGACCTCCTCCAGCGTCAGCCCGTGGGGCCGGATGACGTTGACCGCCGAGTTGCGGACGCCGCCGGCCAGCACCTCGCCGGGGAACTCCACCGGCCGGTGCCCGTCGCCGACCAGCAGCATCGCGCCGACCAGCGCCCGCACCATGTTGTGGCAGAAGGCGTCGGCCCGGACGGTGGCGACCGCCAGCGAGCCCTCCTGCGCGGCGTAGGCGTCCACCGGCACGCGGTCCCAACGCAGCTCCAGCAGGGTGCGGATGGTCGTGGCGCCCTCGCGCTTCTTGCAGTACGCGGCGAAGTCGTGCTCGCCGAGGAGCAGTTCGGCGGCGGCGTTCATCTTCTCGACGTCCAGCGGCCGGTCGTGCCAGAGCACGTGCCCGCGCAGCAGCGGGTCGACCCCGCCGGGGTGGTCGGCGACCCGGTAGGCGTACCGGCGCCAGATCGCCGAGAAACGGGCGTCGAAGCCCGCGGGGGCCTCGCTCACCCGGTAGATCCGGATGTCACCGGGGAGTCGCCCGGCCAGCCGCCGGAGCAGCTTCCCGCCGTGCTGGGCCCAGAGTTCGTCCGGCAGGTCGACGTGCGCGACCTGGCCCCGGGCGTGCACACCGGCGTCGGTGCGGCCGGCCACCGTCAGGGGGTGGAGCTCCGGGCTCCGGGTGACGATCTGCAGCGCGGTCTCGATCTCCTCCTGGACGGTGCGGCGACCGCCGCGCTGGCGGGCCCATCCGGAGAACTCGGCGCCCTGGTAGGCGAGGTCGAACCGGATCCGGACGTACCCGTCGGCCGGGCCGTCCTTGACCGGCGGCCGCTCGGCGCAATCGTTGACCACTGCTTCTCTCCCAGAGGGGTCCAGACAGAAGGAACGGGCCCGCTCCCCCACGGATGGGAGAACGGGCCCGCACTACACCGGAAGGTGTCAGGCCTGCTCGGTGGCCTCGGCCTCGTCGGCCTTCGCCTCGTCGGCCTTGGTGGCCTCGACCTTGGCGTCGGCCTCCTTGGCGGCACGCTTGGTGGCGCCCTCGGCCTCGCCGACGGCGGTCTGCGCGACGGTCAGCGCCTCGACCAGCTCGATCACGGCCATCGGCGCGTTGTCGCCGCGGCGACCGCCGATCTTGGTGATGCGGGTGTAGCCACCCGGGCGGTTCTCGTAGCGCGGCGCGATCTCGGTGAAGAGGGTGTGCAGCACCGAGATGTCGGTGATGGTCTTGCGCACCAGGCGACGGTTGTGGATGTCGCCCTTCTTCGCCTTGGTGATGAGCTTCTCCGCCAGCGGGCGCATCCGACGGGCCTTGGCCTCGGTCGTGGTGATGCGGCCGTACTGGAAGAGCTCCCGGCACAGACCGGCGAGCAGCAGCGGCTCGTGGTGCGGGCCGCCGCCGAGGCGGGCACCCTTGGTGGGACGCGGCATGGAATTACTCCTCGAATCTCCGACTGCGGCCGTACCAGGTACCGCAGCGGGCGTACGGGCACGGTGCCCGTACGGCTTTTCACTGACCCGCCGGAACGGCCGCCGGAGCGGCCGTTCCCACGGTCAAACTCTTAGTACTGCTCGGTCTCCGCGTAACCCGCGTCGTCCAGGTCGTCGGCGCCGAAGGCGTCGGCGGCGGCGGTCGGGTCGAACCCGGGCGGGCTGTCCTTGAGGGCCAGGCCCATGCCGGCCAGCTTCGCCTTGACCTCGTCGATCGACTTCGCACCGAAGTTGCGGATGTCGAGCAGGTCGGCCTCGGAGCGGGCCACGAGCTCACCCACGGTGTGGATGCCCTCGCGCTTGAGGCAGTTGTAGGAGCGGACGGTGAGCTCCAGCTCCTCGATCGGCAGCGCCAGGTCGGCGGCCAGGGCGGCGTCCGTGGGGGACGGGCCCATGTCGATGCCCTCGGCGTCGATGTTCAGCTCGCGGGCGAGACCGAACAGCTCCACCAGGGTCTTGCCGGCCGAGGCCATGGCGTCGCGCGGACGCATGGCGGGCTTGGTCTCGACGTCGACGATGAGCTTGTCGAAGTCGGTCCGCTGCTCGACACGGGTGGCCTCGACCTTGTAGGTGACCTTCAGCACGGGGCTGTAGATCGAGTCGACCGGGATGCGGCCGATCTCCTGGCCGGAGGCCTTGTTCTGCACGGCGGAGACGTAGCCGCGACCGCGCTCGACGGTCAGCTCCATCTCCAGCTTGCCCTTGCCGTTCAGCGTGGCGAGGACCAGCTCGGGGTTGTGCACCTCGACACCGGCCGGCGGGGCGATGTCGGCGGCGGTGACCACACCCGGGCCCTGCTTGCGCAGGTACATCACGACCGGCTCGTCGTGCTCCGAGGAGACGACCAGCTGCTTGATGTTGAGGATGAGGTCGGTGACGTCCTCCTTGACGCCCGGCACGGTGGTGAACTCGTGCAGGACGCCGTCGACGCGGATGCTGGTGACAGCGGCACCCGGGATCGACGACAGGAGGGTGCGGCGGAGCGAGTTGCCGAGGGTGTAGCCGAAGCCCGGCTCCAGCGGCTCGATCACGAACCGCGAGCGGAATTCGTCGACGACCTCTTCGGTCAGCGAGGGACGCTGAGCGATCAGCATGTGTCAAATCCTCCAGTGATCTTCGGCACCCACTATTTGATGCCGAACAGAACCAGCGTACGGGGTCCCGCCGGCAGTGACACACCGCGTGGGACCCCGTACGAAGGCTTGAAGCAGAACCCGCGTGCCCGAAGGCGCTGCGTCAGACGCGGCGGCGCTTCGGCGGACGGCAGCCGTTGTGCGGGGTGGGGGTGACGTCCTGGATCGAACCGACCTCCAGGCCGGTGGCCTGGAGCGAGCGGATCGCGGTCTCGCGGCCGGAGCCCGGACCCTTCACGAAGACGTCGACCTTGCGCATGCCGTGCTCCTGCGCGCGACGGGCAGCGGCCTCAGCGGCCATCTGCGCGGCGAACGGGGTGGACTTGCGCGAGCCCTTGAAGCCGACGTGGCCGGCAGAGGCCCAGGAGATCACGTTGCCCGCGGGGTCGGTGATCGACACGATCGTGTTGTTGAACGTGCTCTTGATGTGCGCGTGGCCGTGAGCCACGTTCTTCTTTTCCTTGCGGCGGATCTTCTTCGCGCCGGCAGCCTGACGACCCTTGGGGGGCATAAGTCTGTTCTCCTACTGAGGTGGTCGGTCCGCTGACCCGCGGGCCGGAGGGATGTCCGGTGACGGGACGGACTACTTCTTGCCCGGCTTCTTCTTACCGGCGATCGCGCGACGCGGGCCCTTGCGGGTACGCGCGTTGGTGTGGGTGCGCTGGCCGCGGACCGGCAGGCCGCGACGGTGACGCAGACCCTCGTAGCAGCCGATCTCGACCTTGCGGCGGATGTCGGCGGCCACCTCACGGCGGAGGTCACCCTCGACCGTGTAGTTGGCGTCGATGTACTGACCCAGCTTGACGAGGTCTTCCTCGCTGATGTCGCGCACGCGGACATCGGGGTTGACACCGGTCTCGACCAGGGTCTGCTGGGCGCGGGTACGGCCGATGCCGTACACGTAGGTAAGGGCGATCTCGATCCGCTTCTCACGGGGGAGATCAACGCCGGCGAGGCGTGCCATTCAAGGCTCCTGTGCTTCTTCAGAGGTCTCGCGTGCTACCTACTCCTACGCCTCTCGACGATGGAGCCCCGGCCTCTGACCGGGGGTGGCAGTCCGTCCACTGACGGACGGATCGGGTAGCCCGCTTATGACGTTTTTCGCGTCGCGCGAAGTACTACGAGAAATGCTGGGGGGGAACTGATCAGCCCTGGCGCTGCTTGTGGCGCAGGTTGTCGCAGATCACCATGACCCGGCCGTGGCGGCGGATCACCTTGCACTTGTCGCAGATCTTCTTGACGCTCGGCTTGACCTTCATGTTCAGGTTCTCCGGGTCTAGATCTGACGTTCTTACTTGTAGCGGTAGACGATCCGGCCACGCGTGAGGTCGTAGGGGCTGAGCTCCACCACGACCCGGTCGTCCGGCAGGATGCGGATGTAGTGCATGCGCATCTTGCCACTGATGTGCGCGAGGACCTTGTGACCGTTCTGCAGCTCGACCTTGAACATCGCGTTCGGAAGAGACTCGATCACGGTGCCCTCGATCTCAATGGCGCCTTGCTTCTTAGCCATGAACTGCGAGATCCACCTTCCGGGACCGGCTACCGTATGCGGCACGCTCGTGCGAACCTGGGTCCACCCCGACCCCCGAGGGGGAAGAGGGCGTGCTGAAGCACGCTACGAGTGAGCCGACGGTCCATCCTACGCCAGCGCGAGGGGTGGACCAAAACCGGGGCCCGGTCAGTGCGGGGCGACGACCCGCAGCGGCTCCACGTGGGCGGTGCAGGCCGAGCAGCGGCGGGCGGCCTCGGGTATTTCGGTCAGGCACTCCGGGCACGGGCGCTTCGGGGTCTTCGGCTTCTTCGGCAGGTAGCGGGCGGTCGCCTTGGTCACCGGCAGGACGACGCAGAAGTAGAGCACCGCGGCGGTCATCAGGAACGCGATCAGCACGTTCAGGAACTGGCCGTACGGGAAGATGACCCCCGCCACGTCGGCCTTGTACGAGCCGAAGTCGCCCGCCGCGCCGACCACGACACCCACCAGCGGGGTGAGGAAGGCCGACACGAAGCCGGTCACCACCCCGGTGAAGGCGGCGCCGATGACGACACCGACCGCCATGTCGACGACGTTGCCGCGCATCATGAATTCGCGGAATCCCTTGAGCACTGCTCTCTCCTGCTCGATCGAAGCCGTTTGCCGGTCGAAGCCGTCCGGGGACGCTCCGAGCCTCTGAAGCCACTGCCAGCCGATAAAAATAGGACAAAAGCCCTGGAGGTCCAAACCCCCAGGGCTCCGGTCCGTCGTCGGACCCGGCAGTCGGCCTCGCGGGCGGCGGCGAACGGCCGCCCCGACCGGGCTCCGACGACTAGGCGAGCGGGTCCGGAGCTGCGGTGATGCCGAGCTTGGCCAGCTCGGCCCGGCCGCCGTCGAAGGAGGTCAGCACCAGCGGCCCCTCCTCGGTCACGGCCACCGAGTGCTCCCAGTGCGAGGCCCAGGTACCGTCGTTGGTCACGACGGTCCAGTCGTCCTCCAGCACCGTCGTGTGCGGCGTGCCGAGCGACACCATGGGCTCGATGGCCAGCACGGTGCCGGGGATCAGCTTCGGGCCCTTCCCGCGGCCGCGCTCGACGTAGTTCAGGACGTGCGGCTCCATGTGCATCGCGGTGCCGATGCCGTGGCCGCCGTAGCCCTCGGTGATGCCCCACTTGCCCTTCGGCGGCAGCGGCTGGCGGCGGATGAAGCCCTCGATCGCCTTGGAGACGTCGACCAGGCGGTTGCCCTTCTTCATCTGGGCGATGCCGGCCCACATCGAGCCCTCGGTGACGCGGCTCAGCATCTCCACCTCGGGCCGGGCCTCGCCGACGGCCACCGAGATCGCCGCGTCGCCGTGCCAGCCGTCCAGGATGGCGCCGCAGTCGATCGAGATCAGGTCGCCCTCCTCCAGCACCCGGTCGCCCGGGATGCCGTGCACGACCTCGTTGTTCACCGAGGCGCAGATCACACCGGGGAACCAGAGCCCGCCGTGGTGGGCGCGGAAGTTGGAGGTCGCGCCGTGGTCCGTGATGACCTTGTCGGCGATGTCGTTGAGTTCCTGGGTGGTCACACCCGGGGCTACCGCCTCGCGGCACGCCTTGAGCGCCTCGGCGACGACCAGTCCGGCCGCTCGCATCTTCGCGATCTGCTCGGAGGTCTTGATCTCCACCATCTGGTCACGCCTTCCTTGGTCTCCCGCGCGGTCCTTGCCGGGCGGCCGTGCACTCGTTCCACCGTACGACGACCTACGGCCGCGCTGCCCCGGAAGGGCAACGCGGCCGTAGGTACGCCGCTCAAAAAACTCAGCTGTCCTGCTTCAGCGCCTCGATCGCGCGGGCGGTGACCTCGTCCACCTTGCCGAGGGCCGGGATCGTCGCGATCAGGCCCTGCTGGCGGTAGTAGTCGATGATCGGCTCGGTCTCCGTGTGGTAGACCTCCAGCCGCGTCCTCACCTTGTCCTCGGTGTCGTCCGAACGCTGGTACAGCTCGCCGCCGCACTCGTCGCAGACGCCCTCGGTCTTCGGCGCGTTGTAGTCCACGTGGAACACGTGGCCGCCGTCGTTGCGGCAGAGGCGACGGCCGGCGATCCGCCGGACCACCTCGTCCTCGGGGACCTCCAGGTCCAGCACGCCGTCGAGCGCGATGCCCTGCTCGGTGAGGAACTCGTCCAGCGCCTTGGCCTGGCCAAGGTTGCGCGGAAAGCCGTCCAGCAGGAAGCCGTTGACGGCGTCCTCCTGGAGCATCCGGTCCTTGGCCATCCCGATCGTGACCTCGTCCGGCACCAGCCGGCCCGCGTCCATGTAGCTCTTGGCCTCGACACCCAGCGGGGTGCCCTGGCCGATGTTGGCGCGGAAGAGGTCGCCGGTGGAGATGTGGGGAATGGACAGGGTCTTGGCGAGCAAGTGCGCCTGAGTACCCTTCCCGGCCCCGGGAGGCCCGACGAGGACGATACGCATCAGCGGAGGAACCCTTCGTAATTGCGCTGCTGGAGCTGGCTCTCGATCTGCTTCACAGTTTCGAGTCCGACGCCGACGACGATGAGGACGCTGGTGCCGCCGAACGGGAAGTTGGTCTGCTGTCCGAAGGCGACCAGGGCGATCATCGGGATCAACGCGATCAGGCCCAGGTAGAGCGAACCCGGCCACGTGATGCGGGTGAGCACGTAGTTCAGGTACTCGGCCGTCGGGCGGCCGGCCCGGATACCCGGGATGAACCCACCATACTTCTTCATGTTGTCGGCAACTTCTTCGGGGTTGAAGGAGATGGCGACGTAGAAGAAGGCGAAGAAGACGATCAGCAGGAAGTACGTGGCCATGTAGACCGGGTGGTCACCGCGGACGAAGTGCTGGTTGATCCACACCGCCCAGCCGGACTGGCTGTTGGTCAGCTGGACCACCAGGGCCGGGATGTACAGCAGGGACGAGGCGAAGATGACCGGGATGACACCGGCCTGGTTCACCTTCAGCGGGATGTAGGTCGACGTGCCGCCGAAGGCCCGGCGGCCGATCATCCGCTTCGCGTACTGCACCGGGATCCGCCGCTGCGCCTGCTCGACGAAGATGACGAGCATCACAACGATGACGCCGATCGCGATGACGGAGAGGAACTCGACCCAGCCACCGCCGATGGTGCCGGAACCCTTGATGGCCCACATCGAGGTCGGGAACTGCGCGGCGATCGAGGTGAAGATCAGCAGCGACATGCCGTTGCCGATGCCGCGGTCGGTGATCAGCTCGCCCAGCCACATGATCACCGTGGTGCCGGCGGTCATGGTCAGGACCATCACGGCGATCCGGAAGACCCCGGTGTCCGGCACGATCTGGTTGGCGTAGACGCAGCCGGAGAAGAGCGCGCCGCTGGAGGCCGTCGCCACGATGCCGGTGCCCTGGAGCACCGCGAGCGCGATGGTCAGGTACCGGGTGTACTGCGTGATCTTCGCGGTACCGGCCTGGCCCTCCTTCTTCAGCGCCTCGAGTCGCGGGATCACGACCGTGAGGAGCTGGAGGATGATGCTCGCCGTGATGTACGGCATGATGCCGAGGGCGAAGATCGTCAGCTGGAGGAGCGCGCCACCGCTGAACAGGTTGACCAGTCCGAAGAGGCCGTTGTTCTTGGTCTCCTTGATACAGGCGTGAACCGCCTGGAAGTCCACCCCTGGAACAGGGATGTGCGAGCCCAGCCGGAACAGCACCATGATGCCCAGCGTGAACAGCAGCTTCTTGCGCAGGTCGGGCGTCTGGAACGCCCGCGCGAACGCACTGAGCACGGTGCCTCCTGCGCCTCCCGCGCGTCGTCGGCGGGAGGGTCGGTCCTGAATGGGAGTTTGGGCGGTACGGGCCCCCGTACAGACGGCACAGGCGAGCCTACGCGCAGCCTACAAGGGAACTCCACGGACTCTAACAGTGCGCGGCCGCTCGAAAGAAGCGCGTACCGTCCCTCCCCCACTCACGGGGTACGGGATGCCCGGTTTTGCCACACAAAAGAACGAGGGCGGATCACCGGAATCCGGACCGCCGGGAAAGGGCGCGGCCGGAAACGGCGCAAGCCCCGCACCTCCCTGAGGGGAAGTGCGGGGCTCACGAAGTCAGCGGGCTCAGACGAGCTCGGTGACGGTACCGCCGGCGGCGGTGATCTTCTCGGTGGCCGAGCCGGAGACGGCGTCGACCGTCACCTGCAGGGCGACCGAGATCTCGCCGGTGCCGAGCACCTTGACGAGGGAGTTCTTGCGAACCGCGCCCTTGGCGACCAGGTCCTCGACAGTGACCTCGCCACCCTGCGGGTAGAGCTCGGCCAGCTTGTCGAGGTTGACAACCTGGAACGTGATCTTGAACGGGTTCTTGAAGCCCTTCAGCTTCGGCAGGCGCATGTGGAGGGGCATCTGGCCACCCTCGAAGCGCTGCGGAACCTGGTAGCGGGCCTTGGTGCCCTTGGTGCCACGACCGGCGGTCTTACCCTTGGAGCCCTCACCACGACCGACACGGGTCTTGGCGGTCTTGGCACCCGGGGCGGGACGCAGGTTGTGCACCTTGATCGGCGAGTCAGCCATCTCAGTCCACCTCCTCGACCGTGACGAGGTGACGCACGGTCTGGGCCATCCCGCGGATCTCGGGACGGTCCTCCTTGACGACCACATCGTGCATGCGCTTCAGACCCAGCGAGCGCAGCGTCTCGCGGTGGTTCTGCTTGCTGCCGATGTAGGACTTGGTCTGCGTGATCTTCAGGCGAGCCATCAGGCGCTCACCCCTGCAGCACGAGCCCGCAGCAGAGCCGCGGGAGCCACGTCCTCCAGCGGCAGGCCACGACGGGCGGCGATCTCCTCGGGGCGCACGAGGCCCTTCAGAGCGGCCACCGTGGCGTGCACGATGTTGATCGCGTTGTCGGAGCCGAGCGACTTCGACAGGATGTCGTGAATACCGGCGCACTCCAGCACGGCACGCACCGGGCCACCGGCGATAACACCGGTACCGGGGGCAGCCGGCTTCAGGAGCACGACGCCGGCAGCCTTCTCGCCCTGGATCGGGTGCGGGATGGTGCCCTGGATACGGGGGACCTTGAAGAAGTTCTTCTTGGCCTCCTCAACACCCTTGGCGATGGCGGCCGGAACCTCCTTCGCCTTCCCGTAACCGACACCTACGGTGCCGTCACCGTCGCCCACCACGACCAGCGCGGTGAAGCTGAAACGACGACCACCCTTGACAACCTTGGCGACACGGTTGATCGCGACCACACGCTCGACGTAAGCGGTCTTCTCGACGGCGGGGGCGTTGCCCCGGTCGTCACGCTTACGGTCACGCCGCTCGCCACCGCCGGTGCCGCCGCCGGCGCCGCTACCGCGGCGCTGGGGTCCAGCCATTGGAATTACCTCTCTCGATTACGTCCGTCGACTGAGCCGACGAGCGGCTTAGAAGTCGAGCCCGGCCTCGCGGGCCGCGTCCGCCAGGGCGGCGATGCGGCCGGCGTACCGGTTGCCCGCGCGGTCGAAGACGACCGACTCGATGCCGGCAGCCTTGGCGCGCTCGGCGACCAGGCTCCCGACCTTCTTGGCCAGCTCGGTCTTGTCGCCCTCGGCGCCCTTGATGGACACGTCGAGGGTGGACGCCGACGCCAGGGTGTGACCCTGCGCGTCGTCGATGACCTGGGCGACCATGTGACGGTTCGAGCGCGTCACGACGAGGCGCGGACGCGCCTCGGTGCCGACGACGCGCTTGCGAACGCGGATCGCGCGGCGCTTGCGAGCGGCGCTCTTGTAGGCGTTGCCCTTGCCGATCTTGACAGAGACGCTCATCGCTTACTTACCACTCTTTCCGACCTTGCGGCGGATGACCTCGCCCGCGTACTTGACGCCCTTGGCCTTGTACGGGTCGGGCTTGCGCAGCTTGCGGATCTTTGCGGCGACCTCGCCGACCTTCTGCTTGTCGATGCCGTCCACGTGGAACTTGGTGGCCGACTCGACGACGAAGGTGATGCCCTCCGGGGCCTCGACCAGGATCGGGTGGCTGTAGCCCAGCTGGAACTCCATGTTGGAGCCCTTCGCCAGAACTCGGTAGCCGACACCGCTGATCTCCAGCGACTTGCGGTAGCCCGCGGTCACGCCGGTGATCATGTTCGCCACCAGCGTGCGGGAAAGGCCGTGCAGGGCCTTCGACAGACGCTCGTCGTTGGGGCGGGTGACGAGCAGGTTGCCGTCCTCGCCCTTGCCGATCTCGATCGGCGCGGCGACGTGGTGGGTGAGGGAGCCCTTCGGGCCCTTCACCGAGACCGCCTGGCCATCGATGGTGACGTCCACGCCGGCGGGAACCGGGATGGGCAGCCGTCCAATGCGCGACATTGCTGTACCTCCGTTTCCCGAATTACCAGACGTAGGCGAGAACTTCTCCGCCTACGCCCTTCTTGGCAGCCTGCTTGTCGGTGAGGAGACCCGAGGACGTGGAGATGATCGCCACGCCCAGGCCGCCGAGCACCTTCGGCAGGTTGGTGGACTTTGCGTAGACCCGCAGGCCCGGCTTGCTGATCCGCTTGATGCCAGCGATCGAGCGCTCACGGTTGGGGCCGAACTTGAGCTCGATGGTCAGCTTCTTGCCGACCTCGCCCTCGACGGGCTCCTCAACCTTGTAGGAGGAGATGTACCCCTCCTGCTGCAGGATCTCGGCGACGTGCGCCTTGATCTTGCTGGCCGGCATCGCCACGGAATCGTGGTACGCCGAGTTCGCGTTACGCAGACGCGTGAGCATGTCTGCGATGGGGTCGGTCATGGTCATGATGGCCTCAGGCCTCTCTCGCCGTGGTTTCTCCGCGCCAGGTCCCCCCGCCGCACTCCGAGGAGTGCGGCGGGGGCACAGACGCAGGGGACCTGCGGCGTCGTAAGACTGGGTGCGAGCCCTCCGAAGAGGGTCGACGGCAGCTATGGAGCTCCCGCGACAGGGGGCCCGACCTCACTACCTTACGGGATTCCGTACGCAGCCCCAAAAACGGGGCACTGTGGGATCGGGCACACCTGCTTCGCTATGGCGTTACCGCGAGGTCCTGGACTACCAGGAGCTCTTGGTCACGCCCGGCAGCTCGCCGCGGTGGGCCATCTCACGGAGGCACACACGGCAGAGGCCGAACTTGCGGTACACCGAGTGCGGACGACCGCAGCGCTGGCACCGGGTGTAGGCCCGGACGCCGAACTTCGGCTTCCGCTCGGCCTTCGCGATGAGGGACTTCTTCGCCATTGGCTCACGCCTCCTTGAACGGGAAGCCCAGAGCGCGCAGGAGCGCCCGGCCCTCGTCGTCGGTCTGAGCGGTGGTCACGACGGTGATGTCCATACCGCGCTGACGGTCGACCTTGTCCTGGTCGATCTCGTGGAACATGACCTGCTCGGTCAGACCGAAGGTGTAGTTGCCACGGCCGTCGAACTGCTTGGGGGAGAGACCGCGGAAGTCACGGATACGCGGCAGAGCCAGCGACACCAGACGGTCCAGGAACTCCCACATGCGGTCACCACGGAGGGTGACGTGGGTGCCGATCGGCTGGCCCTCGCGCAGCTTGAACTGCGCGATGGACTTGCGAGCCTTGGTCACGGCCGGCTTCTGACCGGTGATCGCGGTCAGGTCGCGGATCGCGCCCTCGATCAGCTTGCTGTCACGGGCGGCCTCGCCGACACCCATGTTGACGACGACCTTGACCAGGCCGGGCGTCAGCATGACGTTCTCGTACGAGAACTGCTCCTGCAGCTGACCCTTGATCTCGGAGTTGTAACGCTCCTTGAGACGGGGGGTCACCTTCTCAACAGACGTCTCAGACATCAGATGTCCTCACCGGTTCGCTTGGCAACGCGGATCTTGTTGCCCTCGTCATCGAAGCGGTAGCCAACGCGGGTGACGACCTTCTTGCCGTCCTTCTCCACGACCAGCTGGACGTTGGAGACGTGCACCGGGGCCTCGACGGTGACAATGCCACCCTGAGTACCCGGGCCCGGCTTGGTGTGCTTCTTGACCCGGTTCACACCCTCGACCAGGACCTTGTTCTCGGCGGGCATGGCCTGAATGACCTTGCCCTGCTTGCCGCGGTCCTTGCCGGTGATGACCTGGACCAGGTCACCCTTCTTGATCTTCATGCTGTTCGCCATGGGTTAGAGCACCTCCGGCGCAAGCGAGATGATCTTCATGAACTTCTTGTCGCGCAGCTCGCGGCCCACCGGGCCGAAGATGCGGGTACCGCGGGGGTCACCGTCGGTGTTCTTGAGAACGACAGCGGCGTTCTCGTCGAACCGGATGTACGAACCGTCGGGACGACGGCGCGACTTCACGGTACGGACGACGACGCACTTGACGACGTCACCCTTCTTCACCGAACCGCCGGGGATCGCGTCCTTGACGGTGGCGACGATGACGTCCCCGATACCGGCGTAGCGGCGACCGGAACCACCGAGAACGCGGATGCAAAGGATTTCCTTCGCGCCCGTGTTGTCGGCGACACGCAGTCGCGACTCCTGCTGGATCACAGCTTTCTCCTGATCGTCAACGAGAGCTGACGGGCCGGCCGCTGCTCACACCAGCGCCCGCGAGGGACCTGGTGCACATACGGCCGTACCGCATCAACTTCGTTACTTGGCCTTCTCGAGGATCTCGACGACGCGCCAGCGCTTCGTCGCGGACAGCGGGCGGGTCTCCGCGAGGAGGACCCGGTCGCCGATGCCGCAGGCGTTCGCCTCGTCGTGCGCCTTCAGCTTGTTCGTACGGCGGATGACCTTGCCGTACAGCGCGTGCTTGACGCGGTCCTCGACGGCGACGAC
The DNA here is from genome assembly GCF_036290945.1 of Streptomyces sp. BE303. Taxonomy (NCBI): domain Bacteria; kingdom Bacillati; phylum Actinomycetota; class Actinomycetes; order Kitasatosporales; family Streptomycetaceae; genus Streptomyces; species Streptomyces sp. BE303. The sequence continues at coordinate 181,456 of NZ_JAQYWZ010000767.1, read as the reverse complement.
GACGGTCTTGTCCATCTTGTCGCTGACGACGAGGCCCTCACGGGTCTTGCGGAAACCGCGCGTCTCGTTGGTGTTCTCAGTCATCAGGCGTTCTCCACCGTCTCGATGCCCAGCTCGCGCTCGCGCATCAGGGTGTAGATCCGCGCGATGTCCTTACGGACCAGCTTGAGCCGTCCGTGGTTGTCGAGCTGCCCGGTCGCCGCCTGGAAGCGGAGGTTGAACAGCTCCTCCTTGGCCTCACGGAGCTTGGCAACGAGACCCTCGTTGTCCAGCTCGCGGAGGTCAGCAGCCTTGGTGCCGGCCGACATCAGCTCTCACCTGCCTCGCGCCGGATGATCCGGCACTTCATCGGGAGCTTGTGAGCTGCGCGGGTCAGCGCCTCACGAGCCACCTTCTCGTTGGGGTACGACAGCTCGAACATGACCCGACCCGGGTGCACGTTCGCGATCCACCACTCGGGCGAACCCTTACCGGAACCCATGCGGGTCTCGGCCGGCTTCTTGGTGAGCGGACGGTCCGGGTAGATGTTGATCCAGACCTTGCCGCCACGCTTGATGTGACGGGTGACGGCGATACGAGCGGACTCGATCTGCCGGTTCGTCACGTAGGCCGGGGTGACGGCCTGGATGCCGTACTCGCCGAAGGCGAGCTCGGTGCCACCCTTGGCAGCGCCGCGGCGCTTGGGGTGGTGCTGCTTGCGGTGCTTGACCCGACGGGGGATCAGCATTGCGGTCAGGCCTCCGTTCCGGTGTTCTCGGCAGCCGGGGTCTCGGCGGCGACCGGGGCCTGAGCCTCGGCACCGGCGGGACGACGGCCACGGCCACCGCGCTCGCCACCACGGCGCTCGCCACCGCGGGCGGGACGACCACCCTCGGGACGGGCCGGACGGTTGCCCGAGCGGGCAGCGGCGTTCTCAGCGCGGACCTCGGCGATGTTCTTGACGTCGCCCTTGTAGATCCAGACCTTCACGCCGATACGGCCGAAGGTCGTCTTGGCCTCGAAGAAGCCGTAGTCGACGTTCGCGCGCAGGGTGTGCAGCGGCACACGGCCCTCGCGGTAGAACTCCGAACGGCTCATCTCGGCGCCGCCGAGACGACCGGAGCACTGGACCTTGATGCCCTTGGCGCCGGACTTCATGGTGCCCTGCATCGACTTGCGCATGGCACGGCGGAAGGAGACGCGGGAGGACAGCTGCTCCGCGACGCCCTGAGCCACGAGCTGGGCGTCCAGCTCGGGGTTCTTGACCTCGAGGATGTTCAGCTGGACCTGCTTGCCGGTCAGCTTCTCGAGGTCGCCGCGGATGCGGTCGGCCTCGGTGCCACGGCGACCGATGACGATGCCGGGGCGCGCGGTGTGGATGTCGACGCGGACGCGGTCGCGGGTGCGCTCGATCTCGACCTTGGAGATGCCGGCGCGCTCCATGCCCTTCGTCATCATGCGACGAATGGCGACGTCTTCCTTGACGTAGTCCTTGTACAGCTTGTCGGCGTACCAGCGGGACTTGAAGTCCGTGCTGATGCCGAGGCGGAACCCGTGCGGGTTAACCTTCTGGCCCATTACCGGGTCCCTTCCTTGCTGCTGACGACCACGGTGATGTGGCTGGTCCGCTTGCGGATCCGGTAGGCACGGCCCTGGGCACGCGGACGGAACCGCTTCAGGGTCGGGCCCTCGTCAACGTACGCCTCGCTGATGACGAGGTCGTCCACGTTGGAGTGGTTGTAGTTGTGCGCGGCGTTGGCAATGGCGCTGTCGAGCACCTTGCCGACCGGCACGGTCGCGGCCTGCGGAGCGAAACGCAGGACCGCCTGGGCCTCCGTGGCGTTCAGGCCACGGATGAGGTCCACCACGCGGCGGGCCTTCATGGGCGTGACGCGGATGTACCGCGCCTGGGCCCTGGCTTCCATGGTTGTCCCCTTGCTGGTGTAAGTCATTGAGTCGGTAATCTCGCTGGCGACTAGCGACGCTTCGACTTGCGGTCGTCCTTGACGTGACCGCGGAAGGTACGCGTCGGCGCGAACTCGCCGAGCTTGTGGCCGACCATCGACTCGGTGACGAACACCGGGACGTGCTTACGGCCATCGTGCACCGCGATCGTGTGGCCGAGCATGGCCGGGAAGATCACGGAGCGACGGGACCAGGTCTTGATGACGTTCTGGGTACCCGCCTCGTTCTGCGCGTCCACCTTCTTGAGAAGGTGGCCGTCAATGAAGGGGCCCTTCTTGAGACTGCGCGGCATCTGACCTGCTCCTAGCGCTTCTTGTTGGTCTTGCGGCGGCGCACGATGAGAGCGTCCGACGCCTTCTTCGGGCGACGGGTACGACCCTCCTTCTGGCCCCACGGCGAGACCGGGTGGCGACCACCGGAGGTCTTACCCTCACCACCACCGTGCGGGTGGTCGATCGGGTTCATGGCCACACCACGCACGGTCGGGCGAACGCCCTTCCAGCGCATACGGCCGGCCTTGCCCCAGTTGATGTTCGACTGCTCGGCGTTGCCGACCTCGCCGACGGTCGCGCGGCAGCGCGCGTCGACCAGGCGGATCTCACCGGAGGGCATGCGCAGGTGCGCCATCTTGCCCTCACGCGCCAGCAGCTGAATGCCGGCACCGGCGGAGCGGGCCATCTTGGCACCGCCACCGGGACGCAGCTCCACCGCGTGGATGGTCGTACCGACCGGGATGTTGCGAAGCGGCAGGTTGTTGCCGGGCTTGATGTCGGCGCCGGCGCCGTTCTCGACCCGGTCACCCTGCGCGATGCCGCGCGGAGCGATGATGTAGCGCTTCTCGCCGTCCGCGTAGTGCAGGAGCGCGATGCGCGCGGTGCGGTTCGGGTCGTACTCGATGTGCGCGACCTTGGCCGGCACGCCGTCCTTGTCGTGACGACGGAAGTCGATCACACGGTAGGCGCGCTTGTGACCGCCACCCTGGTGGCGAACGGTGATCCGACCGGCGTTGTTACGGCCGCCCTTGCTGTGCAGGGGGCGAACCAGCGACTTTTCCGGCGTGGACCGCGTGATTTCGACGAAGTCGGCCACGCTGGAGCCACGGCGGCCCGGCGTAGTCGGCTTGTACTTGCGGATACCCATTTTCGTCCTCGTCTTGATCGACGATCACGGCCTCCGTCAGGAGGTCGGACCACCGAAGATGTCGATGCGGTTGCCCTCAGCCAGCGTCACGATGGCGCGCTTGGTGTCCTTGCGCTTGCCAAAACCCGTCTTGGAGCGCTTGCGCTTGCCCTGACGGTTGAGCGTGTTGACGGACTCGACCTTGACCGAGAAGACCGCCTCGACGGCCTGCTTGATCTGGGTCTTGTTGGCACCGGGCGACACGACGAACGTGTACTTGTTCTCGTCGAGGAGCGAGTAGCTCTTCTCGGAGATGACCGGCTTCACCAGGACATCACGGGGGTCCGTGAACGTCTTGCTCGTGATCTCTGCAGCCATCAGGCGGCGCTCCCTTCGAGCTCGCCCTCAGCAGCCACGGCCTTGGCGGACGCGGCGGGACCCGCCACGAAACGCTCGAAGGCGGCCTGGGTGAAGACCACGTCGTCGGAGACGAGCACGTCGTAGGTGTTCAGCTGGCCGGCGTCCAGGATGTGCACGTGCGGCAGGTTGCGGGCGCTCTTCAGACCCAGCTCGTCGGCACGCTCGACGACGAGGAGGATGTTCTTGCGCTCGGTGATCTTGCCGAACAGACCCTTGGCGGCCTTGGTCGACGGCGCCTCGGCCGCGATCACGTCGGTGACGACGTGGATGCGGTTGTGGCGGGCCCGGTCGGTGAGCGCACCGCGGAGGGCGGCGGCGATCATCTTCTTGGGCGTCCGCTGCGAGTAGTCACGCGGCACGGGACCGTGCACGACGCCACCGCCGGCGAACTGCGGGGCGCGGGTCGAGCCCTGACGGGCGCGGCCGGTGCCCTTCTGGCGGTACGGCTTCTTGCCGCCACCGCGGACCTCGCCACGAGTCTTGGTCTTGTGGGTGCCCTGACGGGCCGCAGCGAGCTGCGCCACGACGACCTGGTGCATCAGCGGAACGCTGACCCTCGCGTCGAAGATCTCGGCCGGAAGCTCCAGGCTGCCGGTCTTGTCGCCCGAGGGCGACAGGATGTCAATGGTGCTCATATCCTCACAGCCCCTTCGCCGCGGTGCGGACGAGGACGAGGCCGCCGTTCGGGCCCGGGATTGCGCCCTTGATGAGGAGCAGCCCCTTCTCCGCGTCAACGGCATGGATGGTCAGGTTCTGGGTGGTCACGCGCTCGTGGCCCATCCGGCCGGCCATCCGTACGCCCTTGAACACACGACCCGGGGTGGCGCAGCCACCGATCGAGCCGGGCGAGCGGTGCTTGCGCTGCACACCGTGACCGGCGCCGAGGCCCCGGAAGTTGTGGCGCTTCATGACACCGGCGAAGCCCTTGCCCTTGGAGGTGCCGGTCACGTCGACCTTGACACCCGCCTCGAACAGCTCCGCGGTGATCTCCTGGCCGAGGGTGTACTCGGACGCGTCCGTCGTACGGAGCTCGACCAGGTGACGACGCGGGGTGACGCCGGCCTTGGCGAAGTGGCCCGCGAGGGGCTTGTTCACCTTGCGGGGGTCGATCTCGCCGAAGCCGATCTGCACGGCGTCGTAGCCGGCCGGGCTGTCGGCGGTGTGGACCTGGGTCACGACATTGGGCCCAGCCTTGACGACGGTCACCGGAACGATCCGGTTGTTCTCGTCCCAGACCTGGGTCATGCCGAGCTTCTCGCCCAGGATGCCCTTAATCTGCTTAGCCATCTTCGGTGCGCCTCTCAGAGCTTGATCTCGATGTCGACGCCAGCCGGCAGGTCGAGACGCATGAGCGAGTCAACCGTCTTCGGCGTGGGGTCGAGGATGTCGATCAGACGCTTGTGAGTACGCATCTCGAAGTGCTCGCGCGAGTCCTTGTACTTGTGCGGCGAGCGGATGACGCAGTACACGTTCTTCTCAGTGGGCAGCGGCACCGGGCCTGCGACCTGCGCACCAGTTCGGATCACCGTCTCGACGATCTTCTTCGCCGAGGAGTCGATGACCTCGTGGTCGTAGGCCTTGAGCCGGATGCGGATCTTCTGTCCCGCCATGGCTACCTTGTAGTCCTTTTGTCATAAGTCACTGCACGGTCGTCCTCCGACCCCCGCGCTCGGGCGTGTCGCGCCCGCGCTTGCAAAAAACCGGCGAATCACTCCGTCGGTATCAGCTGTGGTCGGTGGAACCCGTCGGTTCCGTGGACGCCCGCGTTGAGGCCCCGCTCACGCTTCCCGGAAGATTCCCGTACTTTCGCCCCGCAGCTGCCGCGGTGTCGACTTCACACCACTGTGTCCACACACTGTCCGTGAACACATGAACGGCCATCACGGGAACGACGAGTACATGGGACTCGCTTCCAGTCCTCCCGGCGGGAGGCGCGCAGCATCGGCACTCAACCGAGCAACTTGGACATACTGCCACATGGAGCAGCCGTAAAGCCAATCGGGGCCGGTGGGGGTATCCCCCACCGGCCCCGACCGCACGGCCCGGCCGCGCGACGTCACGCGGCGGCCGGACCGTGTGACGCTCAGTGCTTGCGCCAGACCATCCAGCCCTGGCCCTTGTTGACCCGCTCGACGTACCACTGCGCCGGGTGGTCGTGCCAGTAGGCCTCGGGCGCCTTGCCCTCCTCCGGCAGCGGGGTGACGATCACGTTCGCCTGCGGGGGGACGGGCTGCCAGCGGGGGTCGCGGTACCAGACCCGGCCGAGGTAGACCTCGTAGGCCTGGGCCATCCGCGTGCTGCCGTCGAGGTCCCAGGCGAGCACCACGTTGTCCTTGGGCTTGATGCCGGCGGCCTTGGTGAAGCCGGTCGCGTAGGTCTTGCGCCAGGACGTGTACGGGTCGGTGATCTGCTCGGTGATGGTGGTCGTCGCGAACCCGGCGAACAGCGCGAGCGAGAGGCCGACCGCCCAGAGGACCTTGCGTCCGCCCGCGAGCAGGAGCATCACGACCGCGCCGAGGATGATGAACGCCGCGGTCGTCGACCGCATCATGTTCAGCTTGCTCCAGTCGCTGGCCAGGAACAGGACGTCCGGCATGCCCCAGCCGATGAAGACCTGCTTGTACAGCTGCGAGCCCGCCGACCAGATCACCAACTGGGCGAGGAGCAGGGTCAGGCCGACCGTGCCGGCCACCGCGTAGCCGAGGCTGCGCCGGCCGAACCGGGCCAGGACGGCGACGCCGGCCACGAAGGCGACCGGGACCAGGTACGACAGGTAGCGGGCGTAGACCCAGTTGTCGATCCGCGCGTCGTCCGGGAGGGCCGCGGCGGAGGCCAGCGCGGTGCCGAAGAGCAGCGCCACCATGACGCCGCCGACGATCCGGTGCGGGCGCGGGAAGCGGCTGCTGAAGAGCGCGAACAGGCAGGTGACGACCGCCAGGCCGCCGATGCCCCAGGTGGAGACGATGAAGTACCAGATCTGCCCGGTGGTCCTGGTCAGCGTGCGCTGCAGGATGTCGGGGTTCTTCAGGCCGTCCCACAGGTACGAGCCGACCTTGCTCGGCTCCACCTCGAACTGGCGGTTGAGCCACCAGGACAGCGCCTTGGCGAAGAGCACGCCGGCACCCAGCGCACCGAGGCCCGCCACGGTGGTCCGCCACGGCGCCCAGCGCAGCAGCAGGACGCCGACGAAGACCACCCCGGTCAGGGCCACCACGACGCCGCCGCGGTCGTGCGTCGCCAGCGAGTAGGCGGCGGCGGCACCCGTGCCGGCCGCGTACCAGTAGCGGTGCTTGGTGGGGCCGTCGCTCAGCCAGCCGTGCATGCAGAGCAGCCAGGCCAGGATCAGCACCGGCAGGACGGTGTCCGCCATGACGTACTCGGAGTAGAAGATCACCGGCGGCAGCAGCGCGGTGACCCCGGCGAACACGTACGCCAGCAGCCGGCGCAGGCCCAGGCGGCGGAGCGCCAGGTAGGCCAGCGGGAAGACCAGCGCGTTGAGCAGCGCGTTGATCCCCATGATCAGGTGGTAGGCCATCGCCGGGTCGTCGGAGAGCCGCAGGGCCGGGGAGATCAGCAGCGGGTAGCCCCCGGGGATCACCACGCCGACCGGCATCTCGGTGGTCTGGCGTCCGGCGAGCACACGGGCCAGGACGAGGTAGGAGTCCTCGTCCGCGTGCACCGAGGGGTAGCTCAGGTGGCGGACGAGCACCAGCCGGAAGGCGACCTCGACGGCGTACCCGACCACCAGGGCGGCCGGCCAGAACCACCGCCGGCCGCGGGCCTCCTCGAACCGCTGCACAGCCCGGGCCGTCAGACCCGTCGACCGGGACGCGGCGACCGGCTGTCCGCCCGTCCGAGCACCGTCCCGGTGCTCCTCGACAGTTTCCGCTGAAGTCTGCACTGAACTCCGACTCTTCCTAGTCCGGCTCCGCATAGGATTTCGGCAGACCGCCCGGCCCGACCGCGGCCCACTCCGCCGGACCGTTCGTCCGAACGGGCCGGCTGCGGAGGTCACGCTAACAAGTGGCGCACCAGGTCATGCGCTTCCCGGTCGCGGCGTACACGGACCGATCGCATCCGGCCCGTTCACATACCACACCCAGCGTGACGCTCATGGTAGCCACAGGCCGCAGGCGTGTCATAACGTGACCGCCGAGTGGTCGCCACGCCGCCGCGCCCCCACGGCTCGAAAACGGCCCCGATAAGCTGGGAACAGCCACTCGTGCAATCCCTCGCCACCGACCCCAGGGCCGCCCCCGACACCCGGGGCCGCCTGGCTCACCTACCGGCCCGGAGCCTCCACACATGTCACGCACTCAGCGCAAGCGGCCCGCCTTGCTGGCTTGCCCCCCGCTGTCCGAGGCGCTCGGACGCAAGAACGGCTTCGGACTGCTGCGTCTCGTCCTCGCGCTCTCGGTGATCTTCGCCCATGCCATGCCGCTCGGCATGGGGAAGCACGACCTCGGTTACGACCAGGCGCAAGGCCAGACGAACGTCGGCGCGATGGCGGTCGCCGGCTTCTTCGTCCTCTCCGGCCTGCTGATCACCCGCAGTGGCATGCGGCTGAGCACCGGCCGGTTCATGTGGAACCGGGCGATCCGCATCCTTCCCGGTCTCTGGGTCTGCCTGCTGGTCACGGCGCTCGTCATCGCGCCGCTCGTCGCGTACCACCAGGGCCGGCTCGACGGCTTCTGGTCGCACCCCCAGGGGCCGTGGTCCTACCTCAAGGCCAACTACGGGATCGGCGTCGGCCAGTGGGGCGTCTCCGGCCTGCTGGACCACAACCCGCACCCGACCGCCTTCAACGGCTCGGTCTGGTCGCTCTCCTACGAGGTGTTCTGCTACCTCGCGGTCGCCGCGCTCGCCGCGCTCGGGATCCTCCACCGGGCCCGCTGGGCGGTGGCCCTGCTGGTCGCCGGCATGTACGCCTACCTGGTGTCGATGGCGGTGGACTTCGACCGGCTGCGCCTGCCGCTCTACGCCCCGACCGACCTGCAGGGCTGGCGCTTCCCGTTCCTCGACTGGCTGAGCATGGAGATGCTGCTGCCGGTGGGCTTCATGTTCGGCCTCGGCGCGGTCGCCGAGCTCTACAAGAAGCGCCTCCCGATCAACCCGGTCGCCGGTGTGCTGGCGTTCGGCGTCGTCCTCGCCACCGCCCACTACGGCGGCTTCACCGTCATCGGCCTGCCGGCCTTCGCCTACGTGCTGCTCGTCCTGGCCGCGCGGATGCCCGGCCCGCTGACCAAGGTCGGCGCCAAGGTCGACCTCTCGTACGGCGTCTACATCTACGCCTTCCCGATCCAGCAGTGCCTGACCCTCTGGGAGGTCAACCGCCACGGCTACGCCGTCTACACGGCCCTGTCGGTGGCGCTGGCGCTCCTCGCGGCGCTCTGCTCCTGGTTCCTGGTGGAGAAGCCCGCCCTCAAGCTCAAGGACCTCGGCCTGCGCCGGCCCCCGAAGGCCGGTCCGGGCACGGCCGGCACGGCGGCCCCGGCAGCGGCGCCCGCCGGCGCCACCGCCCCGGCGCCCCTCGGCGGGGTCGGGGTCACGGCGACCACCGCCGGTGGGGTCCACGCGGCCCGCTGACCGGCCGGACACCCGCACCGACGCCTCGGGCCCGGTACGCACCCGCGTACCGGGCCCGAGGCGTTCCGGCGCGCGGAGCTCGCGGAGCCGGCCGCACCGGCAGGACGGCCCACCGGGCCCGGGAACGAGTCCGGCCCCGCCGCGTGGTGCGGCGGGGCCGGAACCCGGTCACTGTCCTCGTGCCGGTGCTTCCAGGCCCTAGGCCCGGCCGACGAGCTCGGGGCGACGGGCGGCCTGGCGGCTCGCGGGCTGGATCGCCTTCAGGTGCGCGGGCATCCGGCGGATCATCGCGAGCAGCAGCACCAGACCGGCGCGGGACAGGTAGATCATGGCCTTGACGGGCGAGGCGCTGGGCGTACCGGTGGTGCGCTCGCGCATGGCGACCGGCACCTGGCGCACGACGAAGCCGCAGCGGGCCGCGCCGACCATGCTCTCGATGGTGTCACCCAGGTACTCGACCGGGTACCACTGCGCGAAGAACTCGATGAGCGGCTTGTTGCACGCCTTGAAGCCCGACGTGGTGTCGGTCAGGCGGGTGCGGGTGATGCGCGAGAGCACCACCGACAGCAGCTTCATCGCCCACTTGCGGGGGCCGCGCACCTTGTAGCTGCCCTCGCCGTCGAAGCGGGCGCCGATGACGAGGTCCGCCTCGTCCAGCTTGGCCAGCAGGGCGGGGACGTAGGCGGGGTCGTGCTGACCGTCGGCGTCGCACTGGATCGCGACGTCGTAGTCGTGCAGGTGGGCGTAGCGGTAGCCGAACCGCATCGCGCCGCCGACCCCGAGGTTGTAGGGCAGCTGCGCCACGCGGGAGCCGGACGCCGCGGCGACGGCGGCGGTGTTGTCCACCGAGCCGTCGTCCACGACGAGGGTGTCCACGCCGGGGAGCTTCTGCTGGATCTCGCGGAGGATCTTGGGCAGGCCCTCCGACTCGTTCCAGGCGGGAAGGATGATCAGTACCCGCTTGCCGTCGATCATGCCCTCACCTCGGGGTTGGTCGAGCCGCTCGCCTGCTGGTTCGCACCGGCGATCGGGAAGCCGTGGTGCTCGGCCAGGTGGGCGCGCATCATCGCCACGTCCTCGGCCAGGGTGCGGGTCTCCGCCTCCAGCCGAGAGGCCTCCCAGCTGAGGTGCAGCGACACCAGCAGGACCAGGACGAAGCCGGCGAACAGCACGAGGCTCACGCCGGACGCGATACCGAGCCGGCGCGCGGTTGAGTCCAGGATCGTGGGGAAGAACCCGAGCGGCGCCACGATGACGCCGATCGCGAGCCAGATAGCCGCGTACTTCTCCCGCAGCTGCTGGCGACGCAGCAGCTCCAGGATGTAGACGACCACCAGCACGCCGGTGATCGAAGTGATGACGGTGAGTTGCACGACTGGTTGCGCCTTTCAGCGGCAGTGGCGTGGCCAAGGAAAAGACATATTAAAGGCATGGCGTGAACGAATGGCCGCCGCCGGGGGTGCTGGGCGGGGCCGAGGGGTGTCACACCTCTGACGACTGGCGTGCTGCCGGGGTCGCCCGCTCCCGCGCCGAGGGAACGACCGGAGCGGACAGGGAACGGGCCAGCGCCCATAGCATGGCAGCCGCACTCACCGCCGCACCAGCCAGGTACCCGAGTTCGACCCGGGTCGCGATCTCGCCCGGCGACAGGGTCACCGCGACCAGGACGGCGGTACCCGCCAGCCAGGCCAGCAGCTGCCGCTGGTGGCGGCCGAGCGAGAGCAGCGCCTGACCGAACACGGTCGCCAGCATGTAGCAGAGGGTGCCGAGCACGAGCCAGAGGAAGTCGGTCGACCCCAGCACGTCCTGCGCCTTGAACAGCACCTGGATGGCCCACGGCCCGAGGACGACCGTCGGCAGACCGGCGGCCGTGCACATCAGCACGACGATGCCGCCGGTCCGCAGCAGCACCTTCCGGAACTCCGCCTGGTTGCCCGCGGCGGCAGCGCCGGACAGCGAGGAGACCAGCGAGGCCTGGATCGCGGCGTAGGCGAACAGCGGGACGCGGGCCAGCACCACGGCGTTGGCGAGCGCGGCGATCAGCGCCTTCGAGGAGGGCGAGAGCGAACCCACGCTCACCACCGCGGCGTTGACCATCAGCTGGGCGAGCAGGGTGGACCCGGTCAGCAGGCCCAGACCGGTGGTCACGTCGCGCCAGGCCGGGGCCGGGCCGCCGCGCCGGTCGGCGAACACCTTGCGCATCCCGATCACCGAGGCGGCCAGCGGCGAGATCACCAGGATCAGCGCGAACGCCAGCGGCGAGTGGGTGCCGAACAGCGGGATCAGCGCGGCCAGCCCGATCCGCAGCCCGCCGTCGACCGCGAGCTGGGCGCCGTACGCGCCGAAGTGGCCGAGCCCGGCCAGCGCCCCGCGGGCGACCGAGCTGACGGCGAGGCCCACCAGGGCGCCGCCGAGGCCGGCGACCAGCCAGAGGTCACCGGAGAAGAAGCGGTCGGCGATCGGCCGGGCCGCGGCGGCGACCACCAGCAGCACGACGGCCAGCACCACGACGGTGGCCAGCAGGACGCGCCGGATCGCCGGACCCGGCCCGCGACCGGCCACGTCGCGGGCCGCGACCAGGCGGTTGAGCTCCAACTCGACCGGGGAGAAGAGTCCGTACCCGACGGACATGACCACGGTCCAGAGCATGTTGACGCCCGCGACCTGGGTGGTGTCCAAGCTGTGCCCGGCAAGCGCCAGGAAGATGTACGACGAGACACCGAGCACGACGGTGCCGCCGAGAACGAGCCGCACGCCCGGGGGCAGCGCCCCCAGCAGCTTGGCCACCGGGTTCGTCATCGCAGGGAGGCCTTGGCCTTCAGCGGCTCCCACCAGGCGCGGTTCTCGCGGTACCAGGTGATGGTGGCGGCCAGGCCGTCCTCGAAACGGACCTGCGGGGTGTAGCCGAGCTCCTCGCTGATCTTGGTGATGTCCAGCGAGTAGCGCAGGTCGTGGCCCTTGCGGTCGGCGACCGGCTCGACCATGGACCAGTCGGCGCCGGCGGCCTGGAGCAGCAGCTCGGTGAGCTCCTTGTTGGTGATCTCGGTGCCGCCGCCGATGTTGTAGACCTCGCCGGACCGGCCCTTGCGCATGGCCAGCTCGATGCCGCGGCAGTGGTCGGAGACGTGCAGCCAGTCACGGATGTTGCCGCCCGTGCCGTACAGCGGCACCTTCCTGCCGTCCAGCAGGTTGGTGGTGAACAGCGGGATGACCTTCTCCGGGAACTGGTAGTGCCCGTAGTTGTTGGAGCAGCGGGTGACCACCACGTCCATGCCGTGCGTGCGGTGGTAGGCGAGCGCCAGCAGGTCGGAGCCGGCCTTGGAGGCCGAGTACGGGGAGTTGGGCGCGAGCGGCCACTCCTCGGTCCACGAGCCCTCGGAGATCGAGCCGTAGACCTCGTCGGTGGAGACGTGGACGAAGCGGCCGACACCGTGCTTCTTGGCCGAGTCCAGCAGCACCTGGGTGCCCAGGACGTTGGTGACCACGAACGGGCCCGCGCCCTCGATGGACCGGTCCACGTGGGACTCGGCGGCGAAGTGCACGACCACGTCGTGGCCGGGCATGACCTGGTCGACGGCGTCCGCGTCGCAGATGTCGCCACGCACGAAGGTGTAACCGCTGTGACCGGCGACGGACGCCAGGTTGGCCTCGACGCCCGAGTAGGTGAGCTTGTCGAAGACGGTGATCTGATCCGTTGCGTCGGCGCTCAGCAGCTGCCTGACGAACTCTGAACCGATGAAGCCGGCGCCGCCGGTAACGAGGATGCGCATAGTGCGGGCAGTCTACCGGTGCACCCCGGGGCCATCGCCCCGGGTCAGCAGCAGGCTCCGAACCTCACATAAGCTGCGCGCATGCGTGGAATTCTCTTGGCGGGCGGTACCGGGTCACGTCTGTGGCCGCTGACCCGAGCAGTCTCGAAGCAGCTCCTCCCCGTCTTCGACAAGCCGATGATCTACTACCCGCTGTCGACCCTGGTCATGGCCGGTATCAGCGAGATCCTGATCATTACCACCCCGCAGGACCAGGAGCAGTTCCAGCGCCTGCTCGGCGACGGCTCCCAGTTCGGCCTCAAGCTCGAGTACGCCGTCCAGGAGAAGCCCGAGGGCATCGCCCAGGCCTTCGTGCTCGGCGCCGACTTCATCGGCGACGAGCCCGTCGCGCTGATCCTCGGCGACAACATCTTCCACGGCAGCGGCCTCGGCACCCGGCTCGCGGAGCGCACCTCGCCGCACGGCGGCATGGTCTTCGCCTACCCGGTCGCCGACCCGACCGCGTACGGCGTGGTCGAGTTCGACGACAACGGCCAGGTCATCTCCATCGAGGAGAAGCCCACCCAGCCGAAGTCGCGCTACGCGGTGCCCGGTCTCTACTTCTACGACAACCGCGTGGTCAAGATCGCGTCGGGCCTCAGCCCGAGCGCGCGCGGCGAGCTGGAGATCACCGCCGTCAACGAGGAGTACCTCAAGACCGGCGAGCTGCACGTCACCATCCTCGACCGCGGCACCGCCTGGCTCGACACCGGCACGTTCGTCTCGATGGTCCAGGCCTCCGAGTTCGTGCGGGTCATCGAGGAGCGCCAGGGCTTCAAGATCGGCTGCATCGAGGAGGCCGCCTGGCGGGCCGGCCTGATCGACGACGCGCAGCTGCGCGAACTCGCCGAGCCGCTGTGCAAGAGCGGCTACGGCGACTACCTGATCGCCCTGCTCGACGAGGAGAACGCCCGGTGAAGTTCCGCGAGCTCTCCCTCCCCGGCGCCTTCGAGGTCACCCCGCAGCAGCACGGCGACCCGCGCGGCCTGTTCATGGAGTGGTACCGCTTCGACCGGCTGGAGGAGGTCGTCGGCCACCCGCTGAACCTCGCCCAGGGCAACCTGTCGGTGTCCGCCAAGGACGTCGTCCGCGGCATCCACTTCGCCGACGTCCCGCCCGGCCAGGCCAAGTACGTCAGCTGCGTCCGCGGCGCCGTCCTCGACGTGGTCGTGGACCTGCGGGTCGGCTCCCCCGCCTTCGGCCGCTGGGAGTTCGTCCGCCTGGACGACGTCGAGCGCAAGTCGGTCTACATCCCCGAGGGATTCGGCCACGGCTTCTGCGCGCTGACCGACGACGCCACGCTGTCGTACGTCTGCTCCGAGACCTACAACCCGACCGGCGAGCACGCGGTGCACCCGCTCGACCCGGACCTCGGCATCGAGTGGCCCACCGACGCCCCGCAGCTGTCCGCCCGTGACGACGCCGCCCCGTCGCTGGCCGACGCGATCGCCGGCGGCCTGCTGCCGGACTACGAGAAGTGCCTCGCCTTCACCGAGGGCCTGCGCACCCGCTGAGACCGTCCGATGCCCGGGTCCACCGCTCTGCGGCGGGCCCGGGCATCGTCGTCCGCGGGGCCGCGGCCCGGCCCGCAGCCCGGCGCTCGGCCCCGCGCTCGGCCCGGCGGAGGGGCGCGGACGGGCTCAGTATGATGGGCCAGCCACAGGGTCCCTGCCCTGTTCCGGCCCCGACTCCGACCAGCGGATGTGCCTCCACCATGACCACTCTGGAAATCCTGCTTCCGTACTACGGCGACGTCGCGCTGATGCAGGCAGCGGTGCGCAGTGTGCTGGCCCAGACCGACCCGGACTGGCGGCTGACCGTCGTCGACGACGGTCGGGAGCCCGGCGTGCCGGAGTGGTTCGCCGAGCTCGACGACCCGCGGGTCCGGTACTTCCGCAACGAGAAGAACCTCGGCGTCACCGGCAACTACCGCAAGTGCCTGGGCATGGCCGAGCACGAGTACATGATGTTCATGGGCACGGACGACATCATGCTCCCCAACTACGTCGCCACCATCCGCTCGATCCTGGCCCAGTACCCCGGCGTCGCGATGATCCAGCCGGGCGTCCAGGTCATCGACGGCGACGGCAAGCCCAGCAGCTCGCTCGCCGACGAGGCCAAGCGCCGGATCTACGCGCCCAAGCAGCAGGGCCGCACCCTGCGGGGCGGCGAGGACCTGGCGGTCAGCCTGCTCAAGGGCAACTGGCTGTACTTCCCGTCGATCTGCTGGCGCACGGACGCCGTGCGGACCATGGGTTTCCGCGACAACCTGGAGATCATCCAGGACCTCGCGCTCGTCATCGACCTGCTCCAGGCCGGCGAGCAGATGGTCGTCGACGACGTCCGGGCCTTCCAGTACCGCCGGCACGCGGTCAGCATCTCCTCCTCGTCGGCCTTCAGCGGCACCCGCTTCACCGAGGCCCGCCGGTACTTCCTCGACGCCGCCGACCGCCTCGACGCACACGGCTGGCCGCGGGCCGCCAAGGCGTCCCGGATGCACCTGTCGGCCCGGATCCACGCCCTCACCCTGGTCCCTGGCGCGATGCGCGCCGGCCAGTGGGACGGGGCGAAGGCCCTGCTGCGCAACGCCACCAGCACGGCCGCCCGCCCCCGCTGACCCCCGCTCACCACCGTCCCCTGGGAGATCTCCGCAATGACCGCACCGCACACGACCCCCTCCCGGGTGGCCGTCCTCGGCGGCACCGGCTTCATCGGCCGGGTGCTCGGCGCCCGCCTGCTGGAGCAGGGCGTCGAGGTCGTCAGCCTGGCCCGCAAGGCGCCGGCGGTGCCGGCCCCCGGCCGGTTCGTCGCCTTCGACATCTCCTCCGACGCCGCCGCCGACCTCACCGCGCTGCTCGACCGTGAGCGGATCGACACGGTCGTCAACGCGGCCGGCGGCATGTGGGGCCTGAACGACGAGCAGATGTACCAGGCCAACGTGGTCCTGGTGGACCGGCTGATCGAGGCGGTCTCCGCGATGGCCTCCCCCGCCCGCCTGGTCCACCTCGGCACCGTGCACGAGTACGGCATGGCGCCGGTCGGCACCGGCCAGCGCGAGAGCGACCCCGCCGCCCCGGTGATGGAGTACGGCAAGCTCAAGCTCGCCGCCACCGAGGCCCTGGTCCGGGC
The DNA here is from genome assembly GCF_036290945.1 of Streptomyces sp. BE303. NCBI lineage: Bacteria > Bacillati > Actinomycetota > Actinomycetes > Kitasatosporales > Streptomycetaceae > Streptomyces > Streptomyces sp. BE303. Next base: position 165,449 of record NZ_JAQYWZ010000767.1, on the reverse strand, counting down.
CGTCGAGGCCGGCCGGCTGGACGCGGTCTCGCTGCGGCTCGGCAACGTCGTCGGCGCCGGCCAGCCCGGCCACAGCCTGCTCGGCGTGATGGCCGCCAAGCTGGACGCCGCCCGGCTGGCCGGCGAGACCGCGCAGCTCTCCCTCCAGCCGCTCACCGCCCAGCGCGACTTCGTCGACCTCACCGACACCCTCGACGCCGTCCTGATCGCCGCCCGCGCCGACGTCCTCCCGCCGGTGGTCAACGTCGGCACCGGCACCGCCTCCTCCGCCCGGCTGCTCGTCGAGCTGCTGATCGAGGAGAGCGGGGTGCCCACCGAGATCACCGAGGTCCCCGCGCCGGACGGCACCGGCCCGGAGACCGAGTGGCAGCAGCTCGATGTCACCGTCGCCCGCGAGCAGCTCGGGTGGGAGCCCCGGCGCACGCTGCGCGAGGCCGTCCGGGACCTCTGGCAGGCCCAGGTCGCCTCCTCGGCCTGACCCCCGCGGCAAGCAGCACGGCAGTACGGCGGTACGAGACTCAGCGGGCCACCGGCCCCGACGGGCGCGGTGCCCGGACCCCCCCGGGTCCGGGCACCGCGCCCGCGCCACCCAGTGAACGGGAAGGCACGACACTGCGCGCCCTGCTCCGCCCGCACGGCACCCTCGCCGACCTCTGCACGGGTCGGGCCAACAGCTTCGGCGCCGTGCGCCTGCTGCTCGCGGTCGCGGTGGTGGTCTCGCACGTCTACCCGCTCGGCTGGGGCCGGCTGGACCCCCTCTGGAACTGGAGCGGTCACCAGACCGACTTCGGCAAGTCGGCCGTCCTCGGCTTCTTCGCCCTCTCCGGCTTCATGATCACCGGCAGTGCCGCGGCCCTGTCGCCCCTCCGCTTCGCCTGGCACCGGGCCCTGCGCATCCTGCCCGGGCTCTGGGGCTCGCTGCTGGTCTGCGCCCTGGCCCTCGTACCGCTGCTCTACCTCTTCCAGCACGGGTCACTGACGGGCTTCTGGAACCGCCCGGACGGTCCGCTGAGCTACCTGAGCAGCCTCGGCAGCACCTCGCCCGCGGCCGGCTGGGACATCTCCGGCGTGCTGGCCGAGGGCATCCGCCGGTCGACCAACTTCGACCGGAGCCTCAACGGCGCCCTGTGGTCCCTGAAGTACGAGATCCTCTGCTACGCCCTCGCCGGCCTGCTGGCCGCGCTCGGCCTGCTGCGCGGCCGGCTGGTCGTCCCCGCGCTGGCGCTGGCGCTCTGGCTGATGATCGCCGGAGGCCTCGCCGACCTCCCGTCCCCGGGCTCCCCGCTCGTCGGCCCCGGTGTGGCCGTCCCGGTCCTCGGGCAGCTCAGCGGGTACCTGCTGGTGCACCTCGGGTTCGTCTTCCTGCTGGGCGCCGGCCTCCGGCTGTGGGCCGACCGGATTCCGGTGGACGACCGGCTGGCGCTGGCCGCCGGGATCGTCCTGGCCGGGACGCTGTACTGGCGCGGCTATCCCGTGCTCGGCCACCCCGCCCTGGTGTACCTGCTCTTCTGGGCGGCGGCCCGGCTGCCCCGCCGGTTCCAGGCCGTCGGACGCCGCCACGACTACTCGTACGGCGTGTACATCTACGGGTTCCCGGTCGAGCAGGCGGCCGCGCTGCTCGGCTTCGCGCGCTTCGGCGTCCTGGGCTTCTTCGCGGCCGCCATGACCGCGACACTGGCCCTGGCGGCCTTCTCCTGGCACGTCGTCGAGGAGCCCGCGATGCGGCTGCGGAACTGGGCCCCGGGGCCGCGGGGCTCCGCGGAGGGAGCCCGGCCCGCGAAGGCCGGCAGCTGAACCGTCGCGCCGGAGCGCCCGCCGACCGCCGACCGCCGCCCGGGTCAGCCCTTCCGCTCCTTGAAGACCCAGATCCGCATCAGCACGAAGCGCAGGACGGTGGCCAGGCCGTTGGCGACCACCAGGCCCGCCACCTCGACCGTGCGCGAGGCGTCCGGCGCCGCGAGGTCCAGCAGGGCGAGCACCCCGGCGCTGAGACCCAGGCCGATCAGGAAGGCGACCGCCCCCTGGAGCTGGTGGCGCAGGGCGCCCTCGGCACCCGTGATCCCGAAGGTGAACCGCCGGTTGGCCGCGGTGTTGGCCACCGCGCTCACCGCGAGCGCGATCAGGTTCGCCGCCTGCGGGGCGACGAACTGCCGCGCGACGACGTACAGCCCCAGGTAGAAGAGGGTGCTCAGGACCCCGATCACCAGGAAGGACGGGATCTGGCGCCGGACCGTCCCGGCCGGCCGCGCCGCCGCGGGACCGTCCTGCGCCGGCACGGTCGGCTTGTCGGTGGAGACCATCTGGATGCCCATGATTTCTTCGTCGGATCAGGAGAGCTCGTACACGGCCACCCGGCCGTTGTCGAACACCTGCTTGGTGAGGTCCTTCAGCCGCGGCGACTCGGCCCCGGCCTTGCGGTGGACCACCAGGTACCGGAGCCGGGGGTCGTCGTCGCGCAGCCGTCGCAGGGTGTCCGCCGTCGGATGGTAGAACGCCTCCTCGTTGCGCCTGAACAGGGCCTCGTCCCAGAAGCCCGTCGTGGCCGACACGGCGCCGGCCGCGGTGGCCATCAACCGGGGCGCGTAGGCCCAGCCCTCGATCAGCACCGAGCGTTCGGAGTAGGCGCTCAACCAGTACGAACGGTAGTTGTCGCAGGAGGCGCTGTCCGCGTAGTCCTCGAACTGCCAGCAGTGGCTGTTGGTGGCGAGCACGTCCTGCGGCCCGCTGTGCTCACGGACCCAGCGGGCCGCCTGGACCTGCGTCTCCGGCAGGATCCACGAGCCCTCCCAGTGCACCTTCCGCGCCTGGAGGACGTCCAGGGCCGTCGCCGGGACGCCCACCGCCAGCACCGCCGTCAGCAGCACGACGCCGCCGCGGCGCCGCAGCGCAGGCACCGCCCGGCCGGCGAGCCGCCAGAGCAGGCCGCCGGCCAGCGCGAGCCCGGCCAGCGCCGCCGCCGCGACCAGCGCGGGCAGCAGCTTGACGTACGGCGGCTCCCCCGCCGGACCGTCGAACGGCCGGGCCGCGAACGCCTTCCAGTCGTCCGAGTACCGGTAGAGGGCGAGGGTGAGCGCTCCGGCCAGGACCGCCGCCGCGGCGGCCAGCAGGAGCACGGCACGGCGCGGGAGCGCCGCCCGCTCGAAGGTCTCGCAGTACCCCCACGCCGAGAGCAGGGCGGCGAAGGGCAACCCCGCCAGGGTGAAGTAGCTGGCGTTGAAGCCGTTCACCGCGAGGTAGGCGGCCGGCCCGGCCAGCGCGCCGCCGAGCAGGAACCACTGCACCGGAGCGAGGTCCAGCCGGCTGCGCCACAGCAGGGGCAGCATCCCGGCCGCCTTGAGGTGGTGGTTCAGCACGAACGCGACCAGGATCGCGGCGACCAGCCCGGCCTGCACCGCCGCCGGCCGGGAACCGTCCGGATCCGCCCAGTAGCCCCGGACGTTGCCGAACGGGACGACCTCCAGCGCGTAGCTCTGGAAGTCGAAGACGGCGGCCGTCGCGAAGAGCTGCGCCGCGCCGACGATCGCCCCCAGGCCGACGATCGTCCACGGGACGCGCCGCGTCCCGATCAGGATCATCAGCCCGGCGAAGCCGAGACCGCCCAGGACCACCGGAAGCGTGCTGGCCTTCGCCGCGCTGGAGGCCAGCGCGAACAGCGCGGCGAGCACGTAGGCGCCGCGGCCGAACGACGGGATCCCCCCGTCGCCCTCCCGGGTCCGCCTCAGGAGGTCGCCGGCCGCACCGATCAGGGCGATCAGCAGCGGCTGGCTGTACGTCAGGGAGAGGCTGGCGAACGACATCAGCCGGACCGCGGGAGCCCCGAAGGTCCAGCTGCCCACGTTGTTGGGGTACGCCGCGGTGAACTCGCCCACCGCGAACACCAGCAGGGCCGCCACCGGGCCGGCCCAGGGCCGGCCCACGAGCCGGTGGGCGACCACCGCGACGGCGAGGATCCCCAGCGCGCCCAGCGCCGGGACCATCAGCCGCATCTCGACCACCGACAGGTCGACGTGCCCGACCAGATCGCCCATCGCCATGTGGACGAAGGTGAACCAGTGGTAGTTCAGCGGCTCCCCCGACACCTGCGGCAGGGTCGGCGGGACGTTGTACTTGGCGTTCCCCGCGAGCGACAGCAGGTAGGGCAGGTCGCCGTACTGCCGGCTGGTCTCGCTGTCCGGCAGGATCGGGAACCGGGCGAGGAAGACCTCGTAGTAGTACGCCGAGGAGAGGGCCACCACGCCGGCCGTCGCCCAGGACCAGCGCTCCGCCGGCCGGCGGTACCCGGCCGGCCGCCAGTGCCGCCGCAGGCCGGGCACCGCCAGGAAGGGCACCACCACCAGCAGCGGCCAGGCCACCGCGAACCTCTGCAGGCCGAGCGACACCAGCAGGGCCCACGCGCCGAGCTCCAGCACGAGGCCGGTGACCGCGCCGAGGACGAGGTCCTCGACCAGGGTGTGGGGGCGGCGGCGGAGCGCCCGGAACACCAGCGTGCCGGGAAGCAGCACGCCCCAGGCGGCGTAGCCCGTGTAGCGGGCGACGTCGCCCGGCGGGGTGTCCGTGGCCAGCAGCAGCGCGACCGCGAACAGGTAGCAGGCCACCGCCGGCGCCCACCGCCGCAGCCCGCCCGGGGCAGGGGAGCCGCGGCGGCCCGCCGTCAGCGACGCGGAAGCACTCGCCCCGCCCGGCGGGCGACCGTCCCGGGACCTGGCCGAGGACGCCGTGCTGTTGGTGGTGCCCATGCTGTCCGTTCCGTCCTCCGTGCCGCGCACCGGAGCCGCCCCGGGCGGCTCGACACGGTTCGCTGCGACCGGATCCGTTCCCCTGTGGAGGTCATCGCGACCGCTCCTGCCACTCGTCCTCGGCCGAGTCGTAGCCGACGAAGTACGCGGGGCGGGCCTGCACGGCCGAGTAGATCCGCCCGATGTACTCGCCGAGCAGACCGACGCAGATCAGCTGCACGGCACCGATGAAGAGCATCCCGATGAAGAGCGACGACCAGCCCGGCACGGTGGCGCCGAGCGCGTACGCGAACGCCGTGTAGACGGCGAGCCCTATGCAGACCAGGAAGCTCAGCAGGCCCATCCAGGTGGCGAGCCGCAGGGGACTTGCGGAGAAGTTGGTGATGCTGTCGATCGCCAGCCGCACCATCTTGGACAACGGGTAGTGCGTCGCCCCGGCGACCCGCTCCTCGCGGACGTAGACGACCTCGCCGCTGGGGAAGCCGAGCCAGGGGACGAGCAGCCGGTAGACCGGCTGGTGCTCGGGGAGGGACTTGAGGGCGTCGACGGCGGCCCGGCTGAGCAGCCGGTAGTCGCCGGCCTGGCTGGGCATCCGCTTGCCGACGAGCTTGCGCATGAGCCAGTAGTAGGCGCCGGCGGTGCGCCGCTTGAAACGGGTGTCGGTGGCGCGGTCGCCGCGGACCCCGTAGACGATGTCCAGGTTCTGCTCGCGGGCGAGCGCGAGCATCTCGGGGATCTTCTCCGGCGGGTCCTGGAGGTCCGCGTCGATGCTGACCACGTAGTCCCCCAGCGCCCGGTGGATCCCGGCGGTGAGCGCGGCCTGGTGACCGGAGTTGCGCGCGAAGCGGACGATGCGGAACTCGGGCCAGTCCTGGCGGATCTTCTGCATCAGCACCGGGGTGACGTCCGTGCTGCCGTCGTCGACACCGACCACCTCGTAGGTGACGTCGAGGGCGTCGAGTATCGGGCGGAGGCGCTCGACCGTCAGCGGGAGCGCTTCCTGCTCGTTGTAGATCGGCATCACGACCGACAACTGGGGCGCCGTTGGCATGAGGTGCTCCCGCTTTCCGCTGCTGGGGCTGGTTCGTGGCCCGAGAATAGCAGCAGCCTGTGAGCGCTCCGTGAGAGAAGATGAGCGCAGGGTTAAGACCGAAGGGCCCCGCACACCCTGAGGTGTGCGGGGCCCTTCGGATCGCCTGTGGGTCACAGGCAGGTCAGATCGTCAATTACTTGAGGATCTTGGTGACCTGGCCGGCGCCGACGGTGCGGCCACCCTCACGGATGGCGAACTTGAGGCCCTCCTCCATGGCGATCGGCTGGATCAGCACGACCGTCATGGCGGTGTTGTCGCCCGGCATGACCATCTCGGTGCCCTCGGGGAGGGTCACGACGCCGGTCACGTCCGTGGTACGGAAGTAGAACTGCGGGCGGTAGTTGTTGAAGAACGGGGTGTGACGACCACCCTCGTCCTTCGACAGGATGTAGGACTGGGCCTCGAAGTCGGTGTGCGGGGTGACCGAGCCGGGCTTGATGATGACCTGGCCGCGCTCGACGTCCTCGCGCTTGATGCCACGGAGGAGCAGACCGACGTTCTCGCCCGCCTGGCCCTCGTCGAGCAGCTTGCGGAACATCTCGATGCCGGTGACCGTGGTGGTGGTCTTGGTCTCCTTGATGCCGATGATGTCGACAGTCTCGTTGACCTTGAGGATGCCACGCTCGATACGACCGGTGACGACGGTGCCACGACCGGTGATCGTGAAGACGTCCTCGATCGGCATCAGGAACGGCTGGTCCACGGCACGGGCCGGGGTCGGGATGGCCTCGTCGACCGCCGCCATCAGGCCGAGGAGCTTCTCGCCCCACTCCTTGTCGCCCTCCAGCGCCTTCAGCGCGGAGACGCGGACGACCGGCAGGTCGTCGCCCGGGAACTCGTACTCGGAGAGGAGCTCGCGGACCTCGAGCTCGACGAGCTCCAGGATCTCCTCGTCGTCCACCATGTCGGCCTTGTTCAGGGCGACGACGATGTAGGGGACGCCGACCTGGCGGGCCAGGAGGACGTGCTCCTTGGTCTGCGGCATCGGGCCGTCGGTGGCGGCGACGACGAGGATCGCACCGTCCATCTGGGCCGCACCGGTGATCATGTTCTTGATGTAGTCCGCGTGACCCGGGCAGTCGACGTGGGCGTAGTGACGCGCCTCGGTCTGGTACTCGACGTGCGCGATCGAGATGGTGATACCGCGCTGCCGCTCCTCCGGCGCCTTGTCGATCTGGTCGAACGGCGTGAAGGGGTTGATGTCCGGGTGAGCGTCGTGCAGCACCTTGGTGATCGCCGCGGTAAGAGTGGTCTTACCGTGGTCGATGTGACCGATGGTGCCGATGTTGACGTGGGGCTTCGTCCGCTCGAACTTCGCCTTCGCCACTGCAGTCCTCCTGAGGACAGTTCTGTACGCCGTGCTGACGTCAGTTGGTCTTTGATCGGGTTGGGTACGGAGCGCCGAGGCACTCCATGCCGTCCCGCGGGTGGGGGCCGGAGGCCCCGGGAGAATCCGACCGGATTCTCCCGGATTGCCTCCTAATAGCCTAAGGGTTCGCTGTCGTCCCGATCGTCGGGACGTACGGCGGCCTCGAACAGGGAGCCGGCGGGTGCCGGTCCCTACTCGCCCTTGGCCTTGGCGATGATGTCGTCCGCCACGTTCCGCGGAACCTCGGCGTACGAGTCGAACTGCATCGAGTAGCTCGCGCGACCAGAGGTCTTGCTGCGCAGGTCACCGACGTAGCCGAACATCTCGGAGAGGGGCACCAGCGCCGTGACGACGCGGGCACCGTGACGCTCGTCCATGGACCGGATCTGGCCACGACGAGAGTTGATGTCGCCGATCACGTCGCCCATGTAGTCCTCGGGCGTGGTGACCTCGACGGCCATCATCGGCTCCAGGAGGACCGGGGAGGCCTTCCGGGCGCCTTCCTTGAAGGCCATCGAGCCGGCGATCTTGAACGCGAGCTCGGACGAGTCGACGTCGTGCGCCGCACCGTCGAGCAGCTTCACGCGGACACCCTGGAGCGGGTAGCCGGCGAGGATGCCGAACTCCATGGCCTCCTGGCAGCCGGCGTCGACCGACGGGATGTACTCCCGCGGCACGCGGCCACCGGTGACCTGGTTGACGAACTCGTAGCCCTCGGCCTGCTCGAGCGGCTCGATCGCGATCTGCACCTTGGCGAACTGACCGGAACCACCGGTCTGCTTCTTGTGGGTGTAGTCGATGCGCTCGACGGCCTTGCGGATCGTCTCGCGGTACGCGACCTGCGGCTTGCCGACGTTGGCCTCGACCTTGAACTCACGGCGCATACGGTCGACGAGCACCTCGAGGTGCAGCTCGCCCATACCCGCGATGATGGTCTGGCCGGTCTCCTCGTCCGTGTTGACCTGGAAGGACGGGTCCTCCTCGGCGAGACGCTGGATGGCAACGCCCAGCTTCTCCTGGTCACCCTTGGACTTGGGCTCGATCGCGACGCGGATGACCGGGGCCGGGAAGTCCATGGACTCCAGGATGACCGGGTTCTTCTCGTCGGACAGCGTCTCACCGGTGGTGGTCTGCTTCAGGCCCATGACGGCGATGATGTCGCCGGCGCCCACCGAGTCGATCTCCTCACGCTTGTTCGCGTGCATGCGGTAGATCTTGCCGATGCGCTCCTTCTTGCCCTTCACGGCGTTCAGCACCGAGGTGCCGGACTCCAGGCGGCCCGAGTAGACCCGGACGAAGGTGAGCTTGCCGAGGTGCGGGTCCGACATGATCTTGAACGCGAGCGCGGCGAGCGGCTCGTCGTCCGAGGCCTTGCGGGAGATCTTGACCGTGTCGTCACCGGGCTTGGTGCCCTCGATGGACTCGATGTCCAGCGGCGACGGCAGGTACTTGACGACCGCGTCGAGCAGGGGCTGAACGCCCTTGTTCTTGAACGCGGTACCGCAGAAGATCGGGGTGAAGTCCGAGTTCAGCGTGCCCTTGCGGATCGCGTCCTGGAGCAGCTCGACCGGGATCTCGGCCTCTTCGAGGGCGAGCTCCATGATCTCGTCGCTCACGTTGGAGACGGTGTCGATCAGCTGGGTGCGGTACTCGTCCGCCTGCTCCTGCAGCTCGGCCGGGATGTCGACGATGTCGTACATCTCACCCTTGGCCGCCTCGGCGGACCAGACCAGCGCCTTCATGCGGACCAGGTCGACAACGCCCTGGAAGTCCGCCTCGGCACCGATCGGGAGCTGCATGACCAGCGGGGTGGCGCCGAGGCGGTCCACGATGGTCTGCACGCAGAAGAAGAAGTTGGCGCCCGTGCGGTCCAGCTTGTTGATGAAGCAGATGCGCGGGACGCCGTAGCGGTCAGCCTGCCGCCACACGGTCTCGGACTGGGGCTCGACACCGGCGACACCGTCGAACACCGTCACGGCACCGTCGAGCACGCGCAGCGAACGCTCCACCTCGACGGTGAAGTCGACGTGGCCCGGGGTGTCGATGATGTTGATGGTGTTGGCGACGTCGTCGACCGTCCAGTGACAGGTGGTCGCGGCCGACGTGATCGTGATGCCGCGCTCCTGCTCCTGCTCCATCCAGTCCATGGTGGCAGCGCCATCGTGGACCTCACCGATCTTGTACGAGACACCGGTGTAGAACAGGATCCGCTCGGTGGTGGTGGTCTTGCCCGCGTCGATGTGCGCCATGATCCCGATGTTGCGGACCCTGGCGAGGTCAAGGGAGGTTGCAGCCATGGTGGCTCGTTCTCTCTCTGTCTAGTGACGGGGTACGGACTACCAGCGGTAGTGCGCGAAGGCCTTGTTGGACTCGGCCATCTTGTGGGTGTCCTCGCGACGCTTCACGGAAGCGCCCAGGCCGTTGCTGGCGTCGAGGATCTCGTTCATCAGGCGCTCGGTCATGGTCTTCTCGCGACGGGCGCGCGAGTAGCCGACCATCCAGCGCAGCGCCAGGGTGCTGGCGCGGCCCGGACGGACCTCGACCGGAACCTGGTAGGTCGCGCCACCGACACGGCGGGACTTGACCTCGAGGGCCGGCTTGACGTTCTCCAGCGCACGCTTCAGCGCGACGACCGGGTCCGAGCCGGTCTTCTCACGGACGCCCTCAAGGGCGCCGTAGACGATCCGCTCGGCGGTGGAGCGCTTGCCGTGCAGCAGGATCTTGTTGACCAGCTGGGTGACGACAGGGGAGCCGTAGACCGGGTCGATGATGACCGGGCGCTTCGGGGCGGGGCCCTTACGAGGCATTCTTACTTCTCCTTCTTGGCGCCGTAGCGGCTGCGAGCCTGCTTGCGGTTCTTGACACCCTGGGTGTCGAGCGAACCGCGGATGATCTTGTAGCGGACACCAGGAAGGTCCTTCACACGACCACCGCGCACCAGCACGATGGAGTGCTCCTGCAGGTTGTGGCCCTCGCCCGGAATGTAAGCGGTGACCTCGATCCCGCTGGTGAGGCGCACACGGGCGACCTTACGAAGCGCCGAGTTCGGCTTCTTCGGGGTGGTCGTGTACACACGCGTGCAGACCCCACGGCGCTGCGGGGAACCCTTCAGCGCGGGAGTCTTGTTCTTCTCGACCTTGTCCTGCCGGCCCTTTCGGACCAGCTGCTGGATCGTAGGCACCGTTTCTCCGTTTTCTGTGTGCCAAGGCTTGGTGAAACTAACCTGCGGTGTTCCCTGCACACACAGCCGCGTGGTCGACCCACGCGGTCGGGTGTGTTGGGCTATTCCGACACGGAATCCCATGAGCTGATGTACAGCGGCGGCGCTCTACGCTCGGGGCACTGGAAAGCGCTCCGGCTCGGCGCGGCGGCCGGTGTGCATGCACGCACAAGGACCCGGGGACACCCCAGGCACAAGGTCAGAGCGTACCTAGCGCATCGGGCTCGGTCAAAACAAATGCAACGCCGCAGGTCGTGGCCGTCGGCCGGGTGTCGCCGGGATGTCCCGCACGCGGCCGCCCGGTGTCGGACCCTCCTCCTGCCGCTCTACCACATCGCGGGAACCGTCGCCACCGGAGCGGCCTCCGGCCGCCCCGCGGGCGGTCAGCCGCCGAAGAGCACCACCATCACGCCGAGCAGCATCCAGAACGCGATCGACAGCCAGCCGAAGACCAGGCCGGTGACGGCCATGCCGTCGCCCTCCTCGTTCCGCTCCTGCACCTGCCGGCGGCCGATGTGGCCGGTGATCACGGCCGGCAGCCCGAGCATGCCCCCGGTCGGGACGCACAGCAGGCCGAGCACCAGCGAGGTCACCGCCACCGCGTTGGTCCGGCGCTGTGGCGGGAGCGGCTGCGGGATCAGGAACGTCGGCGGCACGACCGGCCCGGCGACGTGCGCCGGGGCCACCATCGGCCCGGACGGCAGGTCGGCCACCAGCTGGGCGAGCTGCCCGTAGGTCTGCGCGGTGCTGGCCGCCGTGAACCGGTCGCCGTACTCGTCCGCCGTGAGCCGCCCCTCGGCGAAGGCCGCCTTCAGCACGTCCACCGTCCGCTCGCGGTCGGCGTGCGCGGCACGCATCGCCGCCTGCGCCGAGACGGCAGGCTGGCGCCCCCCGGCCCCGTACCCCGGTTCGCCCCACGGCTGAACGGCCATCCGCCACCTCCCGGCGCCCCTGCGTGCATCGGCACGCCCACTGGTCCTCATAGTGCAGGACGAACGGGGGCCCTGAGTAGTTGCCACCTTCCGGTTATTCGACTCCACCCCTGCACGGGCCCGGCCGGACCCGGCCCCGTCTCACCCGTTCGGCCCAGACACGCCCGGAACGTCCGCACACGGGACAGGGCCGCCCGGACGGTGGCAGGCTGTCGTCGGACCGATGTCGATCATGGAACGATCATGGACCCGACCGCCCGCCCACCAGCAGAGAGGGCCACCATGCAGGCGTCAGCGCCGCCGCCGTCCCCCGCCCCCGACTCCCCCGTTCCCCCGGCCGCTCCCTCCGCCGTCTCCGTCCGGGGGCTGTGGAAGCACTTCGGCAGCCAGGCCGCGGTGGCCGGGCTCAGCCTGGAGCTGCCGACCGGGGCGTTCATCGGGCTGGTCGGCCCGAACGGCGCCGGCAAGACCACCACCCTGTCGATGGCCACCGGTCTGCTCCGCCCCGACCAGGGCACCGTCCTGATCCACGGCGCCGACGTCTGGGCCGACCCGGTCGCGGCCAAGTCCCGGATCGGCATCCTCCCCGAGGGCCTGCGGATGTTCGAGCGCCTCAGCGGCCGCGAACTGCTGCAGTACAACGGCCGGCTGCGCGGCCTGCCCGGCGCCGAGGTCGACCGCCGGGCCGAGGAACTGCTCGCCGTGCTCGACCTGACCGGCCACGCCGACAAGCTGGTCGCCGACTACTCCACCGGCATGCGCAAGAAGATCGGCCTCGCCTCCGCACTGCTGCACAACCCGGACGTGCTCTTCCTCGACGAGCCCTTCGAGGGCGTCGACCCGGTCTCCGCCCAGACCATCCGCGGCGTGCTCAAGCGGTACGCGGCGGCCGGCTCCACGGTCGTCTTCTCCAGCCACGTGATGGAGCTGGTCGAGCAGCTCTGCGACTGGGTCGCCGTGATCAGCGCCGGCCAGGTCATCGCCCACGGCCCGCTCGACGCCGTCCGCGGCGGGCGCAGCCTGCACGAGGCGTTCCTCGACCTCATCGGCGTCCGCGAGGACGACGGCCGGTCCCTCGACTGGCTCGGCGGGGGCGAGCGGTGAGCTCCTCCCCCGCAGCCGTCCCCGCCGCCGTCCCCGCCGCCCCGTCCGTCCGGGGCGGCGTGCCCGACGACCGGACGGTGGTCCGGACCCTCGTCTCGCTCAAGCTCCGACTGCTCCGCAACGGCCTGCGCCGCAGCCGCGGCCGGGCCGCCCTGTACGTCGTCGGCGCCGTCCTCGGCGTGCTCTTCGCCGCCGGGATCGCGGTCGCCTTCGCCCTGCTCGACCGCCCCACCGAGGCCGGCTCGGCCGGCGACGCGGGTGTCGTCCTCGCCGGCGCGCTCGCCCTCGGCTGGGCCGCGATCCCGCTGTTCCTGTTCTCCAGCGACGAGAGCGCCGACCCGACCCGGCTCACCATGCTCCCGCTGCGACCCGCCCCGCTGCTGCGCGGCTCGGTGCTGGCCTCACTGATCGGGCCCGGCCCGCTGGTCAGCCTGATCCTGCTCACCGGGGCCGCGCTCTCCGGCGCCGACGGCATGGCGTCGGCGGTGGCCGGTGCGGTCGGCGTCCCGCTGGCCGTACTCACCGTGGTCGTGCTGTCCCGCTCGGTCGCGGCCGGGAACGCCCGGCTGCTCTCCAGCCGGCGCGGCAAGGACTTCGCCATCTTCGGCGGGCTGCTCTTCGCCCTGCTGGTGCAGATCGCCAACGTCGGTTCGCAGAGCGTCTTCGGCAAGGCCGGCGAGCACGGCCTCGACCTCAGCCCGCTGGCACCGGTCGCCTCGGTGCTGCGCTGGGTGCCGCCGGTCGGCGCCGTCGACGCGGCCCGCACGGCAGGCGAGGGCCGGTACGGCCTGGCGCTGCTCCAGCTGGCGGCGACCGCCGGCCTGCTGGTGCTGCTGCTGCGCTGGTGGCGCTCCAGCCTCCAGCAGCTGATGGTCACCGCCGACGCCTCCACCCTGGAGGTGGTGCGCGGCGTCCAGGGTGCGCGCGGCGCGCGCTTCCTCCCGGGCGGCCGGGTCGGCGCGGTGATGCAGCGTCACCTGCGGTACGCCTGGCGGGAGCCGCGGGCGAAGGCCGCCGTCTTCACCAGCATCGGCATGACCCTGGTGATCTGCGTGCTGTCGGTGGTCCAGGGCTGGGCGACGGTCTACCTGGTGGCGATGGCCGGGATGTTCCTCGGTCTGCAGATGCTCAACCTGTTCGGCATGGACGGGTCGGCGTTCTGGATGGTCGCCGCCACCCTGCTCACCCCGGCCGACGCCCGGGACGAGCTGCGCGGCCGGGCCTTCGCCGTCCTCTCCTACGCCGTCCCGATCACCCTCGTGCTCGCGCCGGCCCTGGCGGCGGTCAGCGGCGACTGGGCCGGCCTGCCGGCGGCCACCGGCGTGGCCTTCGCCCTGCTCGGCAGCGGCATCGCGATCGGCGCCGTACTCAGCGTGCTCGCGCCGTACACCATGCCCGCCGACAACAACCCGATGCGCAACGCGGCGCCCGGCCAGGGCGGGCTGGTGATGGTCAACAGCTTCGGTTCGATCTTCGGCAGCGCCCTCCTCGCCTCCCCGGTCGCGGGCTACCTCGGCTGGGCGCTGGCCGCCGACGGCCCGACCTGGCCCGTCCTCCTGGTCGGACCCGCCTACGGCGCCCTCGTCGCCGCCCTCGGCCTGCGCCTCGCCGCCGGCCGCCTGCTGGAACGCCTCCCGGAGATCCTCGCCAAGACCGTCGAGCGCTGACGCCCGTCCCCCGGCGGCCCCTGCTCCGCGCAGGGGCCGCCGGGGTCGTTCCCCGCCGACGGTGGCCGGCCGGGCGGGCCCGTCGTTGTCGGCGCCGCTCCGGCATCATGGGCAAGGGTGCGGACCGCATCAGACGTGGGACGAGAGCGGGAGCACCGTGGGCAAGCGCAGGCAACCGGGCGGAACCGCGGCGGACGGCGGTGCCGGGGCACTGTTGGAGCGGGCGGTGGCGACCGTGGTCACGGCGCCCGAGGACGGCCTCGACCTCGCGCTGGACACCGGGGCCTCCCTGCTGGCGGCCTCCGCCGGCCAGTGGCCGGCGGTGAGCCGGGCGGTGCTCGGGTACGCGGACACGTCCGTCGGCCGGTGCTGGTCGGCGGGCTGGCGCCCGGCCGACCTGGCCCGCGTGGTCCGGCGGGAGCTGAAGCCGGTGCACCTGGCGCTGGCGGTGGACCTGATCTCCGCCGAGGGGCGCCGCCACGCCGCGGCCGCACCGGACCGGCGCTGGCAGGAGCAGCTGCGCGAGCTGGAGACGGCGGCCTGGTGGCCGGACGACGAGCGGTACCTGGAGGCCTTCGCGCAGCGTCACCGGCTGGACCGGTTCGCGCTCGCCACCGCCGTACTGGAGCTGCTGCGGATCTGGGGCCGGCTGCCGCCGATCGCCCCGGTCGGGCCGGTGCCGGGGCAGGTCGGGTACGCCGTCCGGCGGGAGCGGCCCGGACCGGTGACCGGCGAGCCGCGGATGCTGTCGCGGATCCGGGCGCTGCTGGCGAAGGCCGAGTCCACCGAGTACCCGGAGGAGGCCGAGGCGCTGACCGCCAAGGCCCAGCAGCTGATGGCGCAGCACAGCATCGACGAAGCGCTGCTGGCCGTCGACGGTGCGGACCGCAACGCCCCGGGGGCCCTGCGGATCGGGGTGGACAACCCCTACGAGGTCCCGAAGACGATGCTGTTGGACGCCGTGGCGGCGGCCAACCGGTGCCGGGTGGTGTGGGCGAAGGAGTTCGGCTTCTGCACCCTGATCGGCTTCGACGCGGACCTCGACGGCGTGGAGCTGCTGTACACCTCGCTGCTGGTGCAGGCCACCCACGCGATGCAGAAGGCGGGCTCCCGGCAGCACCTGGACGGCGCCTCGCGCACCAAGGCGTTCCGGCAGTCCTTCCTGGTGGCGTACGCGGCGCGGATCCGCGAGCGGCTGACCGAGGCGACCGAGCGGGCGACCGGCGACGCGGCGGCCGGCCGGCACCTGCGGGCGGACGGCACAGAGGAGCAGCTCGTGCCGGACGAGCGGCTGCTGCCCGCGCTGGCGGCCCGTTCGGCGGCGGTGGACCAGGAGGTGGGCCGGATGTTCCCGAAGCTGGTCTCGCAGCGGGTCCGGGTGAGCGACGGCGAGGGCTGGGCGGCGGGCCGGGCCGCCGCGGACCGGGCGGCGCTGCACGGCCGGGCCGGGGAGATCCGGGGCTGACCGGACGGGCCCTGATAGAACGGACACCGGCCCGGGCACGGCCCGGCGCGGGCACCACCCGCGGTGGGCGGCGCACGCGGTGGGCGCCGCACGCGGTGGGCGCCGCACGCGGTGGGCGCCGCACGCGGTGGACGGCGACGAGCGAGGGGGACGACGGTGACGGTGGGCGAACAGCCGGGGTTCCGGGACCGGGTGCGCGGAGCGCTGGTCGGCGGGGCGATCGGGGACGCGCTGGGCTGGCCGGTGGAGTTCCTGCGGCTGTACCAGATCCGTGAGCGGTACGGCCCGGCCGGGGTGACCGGCCTGCCGGGCGGCGGCCTGGTCGCCGAGGTGACCGACGACACCCAGATGACGCTGTTCACCGCCGAGGGCCTGATCCGCGGTTTCGTCCGGGGCTGGTCGGGCGGTGGCGGTTCGGTGCCGGAGGCCGTGCACGGCGCGTACCGGCGGTGGCTGCTGACCCAGCAGCAGGGCGCGCCGGACCGGAGCCCGCTCGCCCGCCCGTACGACGGCTGGCTGCTGCGCGAGCCGTTCCTGTACGCGCGGCGGGCCCCGGGTGACGCCTGTCTGACCGGGATGAAGTACCACCCGTCCTTCGAGGCGCCGGCCGCGCTGGGGCAGCCGGGGCCGATCAACGCGCACTCCAAGGGGTGCGGCACGGTGATGCGGTCGGCGCCGTTCGGGCTGGCCCGGCTGGGTGCCGAGCAGTCGTTCGGGCTGGCCGCGCAGTGCGCGCAGCTGACCCACGGGCATCCGACCGGCTACCTGGCGGCCGGCGCGTTCGCGTCGCTGGTGGAGCGGCTGGCGGCCGGGGTGGAGCCGTGGGCGGCGGTCGGCGAGGTCGTGGAGCAGACCCGGGAGTGGCCGGCGTCCAAGGAGACGGTCCAGGCGCTGGCCCGGGCGGTGCGGGTGGCCGAGGAGGCCGAACCGTCGGCGGAGGCGGTGGAGCGGGTCGGGCTGGGCTGGATCGCCGAGGAGTGCCTGGCGATCGCGGTGTACTGCCTGCTGGCGGGGACCTCCGGTCCGGAGCCGGCCCGGACGGCGCTGCTGCTGTCGGTCAACCACTCGGGGGACAGCGACTCCACGGGTGCGGTCTGCGGCAACCTGGTCGGTGCGGCGTACGGCGCCTCGGCGCTGTCGACGGACTGGACGGAGGCGGTGGAGGGCCGGGAGACGCTGCTGCGGGTGGCGGACGACCTGCTGGTGCTGTTCGGCAGCCGCGAACCGGGCCACCCGGCCCTCGGGGACCGCTACCCGGCCTGGTGAGCCGGGGCCGCGCGGGCGGCGCCGGGGGCCCGGGGGGCCGTGCTCACTTGGCCTGCGGGTCGGTGACCTGGCCGAGGAAGAGCGGCCGGCCGGTGGCGGTGTCCCGGATCAGGAAGAGGAACGGCCGGTCGATGTGCAGCTGCACCGGGTCCTTCGGCATCGGCGCGGCCATCGCCTCGACGCCGACCCCGCTGCCGGCCGCCGCGACGGTGCCCTCCTCGTCGACCTGGACGGTGGCCTTCTGCACCACCGTGCCGACCCTGAGCGGCTCGGTCGCGCCCGCGCCGGGGATGCCGGAGAGGTCGGCACCCGGCTCGAACGCGGCCTTGACGCCGAGCGCCTGGAGGGTGGGCTTCAGCTCGTTGGCCGTGTCGAAGTGGAACTTCGGGAGGGTCAGGTCGACGGTCCGCTCGTCGAGCGAGCCCAGGATCATCTCCAACCGGGCCTGGTCCAGGCCCTTGCGGAAGGCCTCGAAGCCGCCCTGCGCGGGCACCACCAGGTCCATCGCCAGCGTACCGCCCGCGTAGGGGAGTTCGACGGCCTGCCAGGGCTCCCCGAGGATGCCGCCGGAGCCCTCGGCGTAGCGGAGCGAGCCGCTCTGCCCCATGGTGGGGACGGCCGGCGCGGACCCGTCGAGGCGGTGGAACGGCCGGTCCGTGGTGCGCCCGGCCTTGAACGGGGTGGCCCACTCGGCCTTGAGGTAGAGCGCGTCGGTGAGTGCGAGCCGGGTGTCGGGGTTGATCGACCCCTGGCCGAAGAGGTCCTTGACGCGGCCCTCGGTGGCCTTCTCCACGGCGGAGTTGACGGTCTTCCGGGCGCCCTCCGGGTCCTTGCGGAAGTCGGCGGTGTGCACCCCGGCGCCGAAGGCCGCGGCCAGCACGCCCAGGTACCGCTGGTCGAGCGGGAAGTCCCGCTGGGCCCAGACGTCGTCCGCCTGCTTGAGCACCAGCCCGTCCTTGGCCGGGACGGGACGGTTCAGGGCGCCGGTGGCGAGCGCGTACTGCTGCGGGGTGAGTTCGGTGTGCAGCGCCTTGGCGAGCTCGTCGGCGGTGGTGCCGCGGGTGCCGGGCAGCAGCATGGCGAGCGCGGTGGCCAGGCCGGACGGCGAGAGCACCAGGTTGCGGCCGGTCTCGGCGGGGTCGGCGGTGAGGGCGTGCAGCAGGTCCAGCCCGAAGGCGCCGGTGGCGGCGGCGGTCGCGGCGACCTGGGCGGGATCGGCCGGTGGCAGCGACTCGGGGGAGGAGGCGCGGATCACGACCTGGCCGCCGCCTCCGGTGGAGCCGCAGCCGGCGAGCAGTGCCGTGCAGCAGAGCAGGAACACCGCCGGGCGGCGGGTACGGACGGACATGACTGGCCTCGTCCCCTGGGTCGGCGGCGCGGGCCGGTGCCCGCGCCTCGGTGCCGGTTCGACGCGGCGGGGCCCGAGGCGGTTCCACGGGCCCCGCCGGCCGCGGGGCCGGGATCAGTCCCAGAGCGCGCCGAACTCCAGCAGTTCGTCCCGGTGCTCGATCCGCTCCACCCACTCGGCGGGCCACGCGTCCGCGCCCAGGTGCGCCCCGGCGAAGGCGCCGGCCAGGCAGGCGATCGAGTCGGAGTCCCCCGAGGAGTAGGCGCCCCGGCGGACGGCGGCCACCGGGTCGTCCGGCAGCAGCAGGAAGCAGAGCAGTCCGGTGGCGAGCGCCTCCTCGGCGATCCAGCCCTCGCCGGTGGCCAGGCACGGGTCGGCCTCGACGTCGGGTGCGGCCAGCGCGGCGGTGAGCCGGTCGAGGACGGCCAGGCAGTCGTCCCAGCCGCGGGCGATGAACGCCTCCGGGGTGCTGTCGTGGGCGTGGTCGGCGAGGTCGCCGAGCCAGGACCGGTCGTACCGGGTGCGGTTGGCCA
Organism: Streptomyces sp. BE303; assembly: GCF_036290945.1. Classification (NCBI taxonomy): domain Bacteria; kingdom Bacillati; phylum Actinomycetota; class Actinomycetes; order Kitasatosporales; family Streptomycetaceae; genus Streptomyces; species Streptomyces sp. BE303. The sequence goes on along the minus strand of NZ_JAQYWZ010000767.1, from coordinate 146,716 downwards.
GCGCGTACGCGCGCAGCGCGGCGGGCAGGCCGGCCGGCGGCAGGCCCTCGGCGAGCTCGCGGACGGCGAAGGCGGTGAGGTCGCTGGCGGCCAGCGCGGTGGGGTGGCCGTGGGTGAGCCCGGACTGGAGCTGGGCGGCGCCGGCCAGTTGGGTCGGCGCCAGCTCGCGGATCAGGCCGAGCGGAGCGACCCGCATGTTGGCGCCACAGCCCTTGGAACCGGTGTCGCTCGCGCTCTGCCACCGGCGGCCGGGCGTGCTGAGCCGCGCGCAGGAGGCCAGGCAGGTGTTGCCGGGGGCACGGTTGTTGTCCGGCGAACGCCACCAGTCGAGGAACTCCTCGCGCACCGGCGGCTCCAGCCGGGCCGCGGTGAGCGGACCGGTCTCCAGGGCGGTCCGCAGGCCGCGGGCCAGCGCGAGCGTCATCTGGGTGTCGTCGGTGATCAGCGCCCGGCCCGGCAGGGGGAGTTCCCGCCAGTCGGGCCACTGCCGGGCGATCTGCTCGACGTCCTCGAACTCGGTCGGCCTGCCCATCGCGTCGCCGATCGCCAGCCCCAGCAGCGCGCCCGTCGCCTTGCCCCTGCCCACGATGCACTCCCCCTCGCCCGGCCCCCGGCCGAACCGTCAGACCTCGACCAGCAGTTCCTTGAGCCCGCGGATCACGTAGCCCGGGCGCCACTCGGGCTCGCGAACCAGCCGCAGGCCCGGCGCCCGGCGCAGCAGCTCGCCGTACGACTCGGTGAGCTCCAGTCTGGCAAGCGGGGCGCCCAGGCAGAAGTGGATTCCGGCGCCGAACGTGATGTGCGGGTTGTCGGCGCGGCCGAGGTCGAGCCGGTCCGGGTCGGTGAACCGCTCCGGGTCGCGGTTGGCCGAGCCGAAGAGCAGGGCGACCTCCGAGCCGCGCGGGACGGTGACCCCGCGCACCTCGACGTCCTCCAGCACCCAGCGCTCGAACATCTGCAGCGGGGTGTCCCAGCGCATCAGCTCCTCGACGGCGGTGGGCAGCAGCCCGTCGACGTCGGCGCGCAGCCGGGCCAGTTCCCCGGGGTTGCGGAACAGCGCCCACCAGCCGTTGCCGGTGGTGTTGACGGTGGCCTCGTGGCCGGCGTTGAGCAGCAGCACGCAGGTGGAGATCATCTCCTGCTCGCTGAGCGCGTCCGAGCCCTCCTGGGCGTGGATCAGCGCGCTGATCAGGTCGGTGCCGGGGGCGGCGCGGCGTTCGCGGATCAGGGCGCGCAGGTAGTCGGAAAACTCGACGCTCGCGGTGACGGCCCGGCGGGCGGCCTCCTCGGTGGGGTTGAGTTCGAACATGCCGGTGATGTCGGCGGACCACGGGCGCAGCAGGTGCCGGTCGGCCTCGGGGACACCGAGCATCTCGGCGATCACCGCGACCGGCAGCGGTTCGGCGACGGCTCCGATCAGGTCGCCGCCGCCGGCCGCGAGCAGGCCGTCCACCAGTTCGCCGGCGAGCCGCCGGACGGTCGGGCGGAGCCCCTCGACCATGCGCGGGGTGAAGGCCTTGGAGACCAGCCGGCGGATCCGGGTGTGGTCGGGCGCCTCCAGGTCGAGCAGGCCGTTGTCGTTGAGGGTGTGGAACGGCTCGTGGGCCGGGTCGGGCAGGGGCCGCCCGAACTCCTCGTGGCTGAAGCGGTGGGTGTACGTCCGGCCGAGCCGGCGGTCCCGCAGCAGGGCGCTGACGTCCTCGTACCGCGAGACCAACCACTGCCCGGTCGGCTCGTAGTACGTGACCGGGGCCTGCTCGCGCAGGTCGGCGTAGGCGTCGTACGGGTGGGCCACGAACTCCGTCGACCAGGGGTCGAACTTCGGTGTCGTCGTCATCGGTCGATCACTCCAGGCCGTGAGGGGAAGCCGGAAGGATCATCGTACGCATGCAGTCCGTCCGGCCTCCGGCCCCTCCCGCGTCCCCTCCCCCGTGCACCGCGCCCCCGCGCGGCCCTCCTCGTACGGGCCCCCCTCCTACGCCCCCCCGTGCGGCCGGCCGGCCTCCGGCCCGCCCGCGTCAGGTCGGGCGGCGCAGCGGGATGCTGCCCCGCGGGGCCCGACCGTCGAACAGCCGCTCGTCGACCGGGCGGGCGGCCCTGGCCGGACCGCCGGCCCCGAGCGGGATGCTGCCCCGGCCGCCGAGCGCCAGCAGCCAGGCGGTCAGGTCCGGTCTGGTCCCGTACGGCCCGCCGGCCTGGTCCCAGATCCGGCGGACCGTCGCCAGCTGCCGGTCCGTCAGCACGTCCGGCAGCGGTTCGAACGGCTGCCCCGGCGTGAGGTAGGGGTCCTGGGCCAGGGTCCGCCCGAACAGCAGGGCCGCCTTGTAGCGGTCGCTGTCCACGGTGGCGCTGCTGCCGTGCGGGGAGAGCGGGTCCGCCCAGTCGGGCGTGTCGGTCTGCTCCAGGACCGGCGCCGCCCCGACCCGGCGGACACCGTCGCAGTCGAGCAGATGGACGGCGGGCTCGGGGACCACCGACCAGAGCACGTTGGCGTGCGAGAGGTCACCGATCACCAGCCCCCAGCGGTGCAGGCGCTCGATCAGCCCGGCCAGCTCCAGCACCAGGGCGAGCCGCTGCTCCGGGTCCGGGCGGACCACGCCCTGGGTCGCGGGCTTCTCCGGGTAGAAGAGGTACTGCGCCTCGGTGAGCCTGCGCCCGCCGGCACCCGTCTGCCAGGACATCGCGGCCGGCGCCTCCTGCATCAGGAACCCGACGCAGCCCGGGCCGTCGACCACCCGGCAGAGCGGCCAGGCGGCCTGCGCGTCCAGCCGGTCCCGCTCCTCCCCGGGGAGTGCGAGGCGCAGGGCGACCAGCTCGGCCAGGGCCGGGCCGTGCACCTTCCCGGGGTCGAGGTAACGCTTGAACAGCAGGCCCGGGTAGCCGGCCAGGCGCTGCACCAGGCCCTGGCCACCCCGCCCGGCCTCGGCCCCCACCGCCAGCAGCGCGAGTTCCACGTCCGCCCCGCCGGCCAGCGCCGTGGCGATGTCCGGGGCGCTCACCGGGCGGCCTCCCAGAGGCAGACGGCCGTGCGGTCGTCGTCGTAGCTGCGCACCCTCACCTGGGCCTGCCAGAGGAACTCGGCCAGGCCGGGGACGTCCGGACCGCCCCACCGGTCGGCGAGGAAGTCCTGCAGGTCGGGCTCCTTCAGCAACGGCAGCGCCAGACCGTCGGTGCACAGCACCAGCAGGTCGCCGGGGCGCGTGTCGGTGATCAACCGGACCCGGGTCTGCTCGTAGGCCTCGGGCAGGCAGTGGGTCCGGGTGCTGATCAGCGCGCCGTCGTCCTCGTCCTGCTCGCAGTTGGTCCAGCCGCCCTCCCGCAGGCGCAGCAGGCCGCCGTCGCCGACCGAGACGAAGCCGCGGGCGGTGACGTCCGCGTCGGCCGGCACCAGCAGGGCGCGCAGCGTCGTCGCGTACGACTTGGGGTCCAGGCCCCACTGTCCCGCGTCCTTCGCCAGCTCGCCCGCCACCGCCGCGACCATCTGCCCCATGAGCACCGCGAAGTCGGCCTCGGCCCCGATCCGCAGGCAGGCCAGCAGCGTCTCCGCCTTGTGGGCGACCTGCCGGGCCAGCAGCCGCAGGACGCCGTTGGAACCGCGCTGGGAGTGCTGCTGGGAGCCGACGCCGTCGGCCACCGCGAGCAGCAGCAGGTCACCGGCCCGGGTGACCAGGACGGCGTCCTGGCGGCACTCGCCCCGGTAGCGGTGCGAGTCGCCGCGGACGGAGGCGGCCCGGACGGTGACCGGGCCGAAGGTGCCGCCGTCCACCACGGTGTCGGGCAGCGTCCCCGCGTAGAGGTCGGCGCCGACGTCGGCGATGCCGGTCGGCTCGGGCGTGTAGGCCGGGGGCTTGCGGCCGACGTGGTGGACGGCGCCGGGTTCCTCGCCCGACACCGGCACCAGGCCGGACGCTCCCGCCGCCGGTGCCGGCGGCACGCCGGGGGCCGCCGCGGGCCGGTCGCGGCCGGGCTGCCCCGCCGCGTCCGGCCCGGTGGTGGCCGGATGCGGCAGGAACGGCACCGGGGTGGACGGCACGGGCCTGGCCGGGGCCGGGGCGACCGGGCCCGGCCCCCAGCCGTGCTCGTAGACGGACGAGGCGACGTCGATCGGGTCGAAGGCCCGCTCGGGCACGGGCTCCGGCCCCTGACCGCCCCGCGGGTTGCCGTGCGGGTTGTCGTACGGACTGCCCTGCGGATTGTCGTACGGGTTCACCTGGCGACCCCGCTCAGAGCTTGTCGAGCGAGACGGCGGTGAACCCGGGCACGTGGTCGTCGACCTGGAGGCTCATGCCCTGCCCGGCCGCGGTCGCCCCGCTCACCGAGCGGACGATCGACCGGGTCAGGCTGGCCGCGAACTCCCGCAGCGCGACCGCCGGGTCCGCCGACCCCTCCTCCTGCATGAAGGCCTTGAACGTGGCGACGTGCGCGATCACCGTGCGGTCCGCCTGGCCGATGCCGAAGGCGATGATGTGCGGCCGGAACGCGGCGGCGAGCAGGTCCTGGTACGGCTGCTCCCAGTCGGAGTCGGTCGGCACGCCGTCGGAGAGGAAGAAGACCACCGGACGGTAGACGTCGTGGCCCTCCGCCTTCAGCTGCTGCACGTCCCGCTCGATGGACTGCCGGAGCAGGGTGAAGGCGTTGCCGAAGGAGGTCAGGCCGGAGGCCTCCAGGGCGGGCAGCTCGTCCAGGTCGCTCAGATCGACCAGCGGCTGCAGCTCGTTGGCGTCGGTGGAGAAGCCGATCAGCCCGAACCGCGTCTTGTCGGAGATGGTCGGGTTGGTGCTGATCTCCTGGTGGAGGTTGAACAGGGCCTTGTTGAGGGTGTCGATGTCGGCGCTCATCGACCCCGACTCGTCGCACACGGCGTAGAACGGGAGGATCTGCACGGCACTTCTCCTTGGTCTCGCAGTTCACAGCGGGTGTGGGGCACGGTTCGGAACGGGGCCCGGACCGGACGGCCGGGGCCCCGGTCAGCCGGTGTAGAAGTAGATCTCCAGCGAGGCGTGCCGGGGGTTGTCCGTCAGCGAGATGAAGTCCCGGGTGGTGGTGCCCCGGAACATCTCCGGACGGGCCTGCGCGAGCAGCCCGTTGACGGTGTGCGCGTACGCCTGTCCGGCGCCCGGGTCGCGGTTGCTGCCGAACGTGAGCACCACCGCGGCCTGGCGCCCGGCGTACCGCTCGGTGGCCGCGCGGATCTGCGCCACCAGGCCGGCCGTGTCGGAGGAGTCCCCGGTGACGTCGACGGTGACCGCGTCGTGCTCCACCCCGCGCGGGCCGGTGGGGGTGGGCGTCGGCCGGGGTGTCTCGGAGGCGGTGGCACTCGCGTCGGCCGTGGCCGTGGCCGTGGCCGTGGCCGTGGCCGCGGGCGTCGCGGTGGCGCGCGCGGCCGCCACCGGGTCGCCCTGGTCGCCCATCGCGACCAGGGCCAGGACCAGCAGCAGGTCCGCGAAGAGCCAGCCCGCGAGGTGTGCGCTCCGGACGCGCGGCCGCCCGGTTCGGAACCGGTCCCTCATCGGCCCGCCTGCCGCACCGGCACCTCGTCCAGCTCCAGCAGCGTCTGCTCGACCGCGACCGCGACCGCGACCGCGTCCGCGACCGTGTCCGAGACGCCCGGCGTCCCCGGGGCGTCCGACGGGTCCGAGGGGCGCGAGCGGGTGCCGCCCGCGCCCGGTCCGGGCTCCGACACGGTCTTGACCAGCAGTGCTCCCGGGCCCGGGGCCCGCCGCTCGTCCCGGGCGTCCACCCGCGCCGCCGCGGCCGCGGCCGCCGAGGCCGCCGCGGTGACCCGGTCGGCCATCGACGCGACCTCCCGGGCCAGCCCGTCGAGCTGCTCCAGCAGCCGCCCGCCGACGTCGGCGACGGTCTCCGCGCCGGTGGTGAACCCCCGCTGGGCGACCGCGAGGTCCCGCACCGCGTCCTCCACCCGCTCGCCCGCGTCGGACAGTTCGGCGCCGACCCGCTCGGTGGCCCGCCGTACGGCATCGGCGGCGTCGGCCGCCTGCTGCCCGCCGCGCCGGACCAGGTCGTCGGTGGCGGCGGCGCCGTCCCGGACGGTCCCGGCGAGCTTCTCGCCGCTGTCCCGCACGGCCTTCCCCACGCCGTCGACCGCCTTCTCGATCCCGTCGACCGCCTGCCGCAGCGGGTCCACCGCCGCGCCCACCTCGGCCAGCCGCTCCCTGGCCCCGGTCACCGACCGCTCGACCACCAGCGCCGCGTCGCTGAGGTCCCGCTGGGTGTCGGCGGCCTGCCGACCGAGCCGCTCCAGGGTCTCCGCCGCGCCGGTGAGCTCGGCCACGAACCGCTGCGGCGAGGACCGGCGGCGCTCATTCAGCACCAGCTGCGCCCGGGTGAGCACCGGGGCCAGCTCGGCCAGCAGCTCCTCCGCCTCCTGCACCGCCCCGGTCTCGCGGCGCTCGGTCCCGGCCCTGCGGACGCCGTGCGCGACGGAGAAGACCAGCAGCAGGGCGATGAACAGCGTGGCGGACAGCGCGATGTCGCCGAAGGTGGCCCAGCCGGCCAGCCGGCCCTCGAAGCCGGTCTGCCAGAGCTGGAGGAACGGCCGGGCGGCCTGCGCCGCATCCGCACCGATCAGGGCCTGGTAGGCGCTGGTCGCCTGCATCAGGCCGGCCCAGGTGACCAGCAGCGGGACGAACACCAGTCCACCCAGGGCGACTTCGAGCCAGGACCAGAACCTCGGTTCGGGCCGCGGCCGGACCGCCGCCCGGACGCTCTCCGGCCGGACGAAGCTCTGCATCAGGTCGAGGTCGGCCCACTGGTCCAGGTCGCCGGTGCCCGAGATCGCCAACCCGAGTTCCTTGAGCTCCTCCTGACGACCCACCAGGCCGGGCCTGGCCGCCAGAGCGCGCAGCTCACCCCCGATCGCACGACGGTCCAGCAGTCGACCTGACGTCATGAGGGCTCCTTCGGTGCGCGCCGCCGCGGGGGTGAACGCCCGTGGCCGGTGCGGTGCGCGGGCGGAGCCGCCCGCGCAGCCTCCCCCCGGTGGCCGGAATCCGGCCACGCCGCTCCGTGCCGCAGCGTAGCGCAGAACCACCCTGCGGGACTGGGCAGTTCGTCCAGTGGATACCTGTTCGTCACCGACTCGCCCGGGCCCCGGGGGCCCGGGCTGCGCCGGAGGTCTCAGACGTACCGGGCCACCAGCCGGCGGACCAGGTCCGGCAGCGCGGTGGAGATGGGCTCGCGGATCACCTCGTCGGCGACCTCGTCGAACGGGGTCGGCTCGCCGTTCATCACGATCAGCCGGGCCCCGTTCCCGAGCGCGCTGTACGGCAGTTCGGCCACCGGGAAGACCTGCAGGCTGGTGCCGACGGCGAGAAACAGGTCGCAGGCCTTGCTGACGGCGTCGGCCTGCTGGATCACCTGCGGGTCCAACTGCTCGCCGAACATGACGGTCCGCGGCCGCAGCACCCCGCCGCAGGCCCGGCAGTCCGGGTCCGGCTCGCCCGCCGCCACCCGGTCCAGCGCCTCCGCCACCGGGCCCACCACCTTGCACCGCATGCACTGCACCTCCTGTGCGGTGCCGTGCAGTTCGAGCACCTTGCGGGGGGACTGGCCGGCCCGCTGGTGCAGCCCGTCGACGTTCTGGGTGAGCACCCGGACGGGCAGCCCGGACTGTTCGAGGTCGACCAGCGCCCGGTGCCCGGCGTTCGGCTCGGCGGCCAGCGCACCGACCTCGGCGCGCATCAGCCAGGACCGGCGGCGAACGTCCGGGTCCGATGTGTACGGGCCGATGGTGACCAGCCGCGGGGCCTCCGGATCGCGCTGCCAGAGTCCGTTCGGGCCGCGGTAGTCGGGGATGCCGGAGTCGGTCGAGATGCCGGCGCCGGTGAGCACGGCGATCAGCGGGCGCTTCGCGTTCATGCCCCGGACGGTACGGCCGCTCCTCGCCGGCCCGCCACCGATATCCGCCCCAGGTCGCGCGCAGGCCCGCGCCCCGGCCTGCCCCGTTCAGGCCCGCTCAGGCCCACCCAGGCCCGTTCAGGCCCCCTCAGGCCACGACCGGCCGCCCGGCGCCGGCGCCGAAGCCCGCCAACGGAGCCAGGGCCACCAGATAGCACCCCGCAGCGACCGGGATCAGCGCCAGGTCCGCCGCCGTCAGCACCGTCCCGGCCAGCACCAGCACCGGGCTCCACCAGCGCAGCGTGCGCGCCCGGCCCACCGTGCCGGCCACCAGCAGCGCCAGCAGACCGACGTAGAACAGCACCGGACCGACCGAGTAGACCACCGGCACCACCCCCGGATGACTCTGGACGCTGTCGAACAGCCGGTGCTGGTCCGCCTTGTCGACGGCCACCGCCCCCACGTACAGGTCGATGACGATCTGCACGACCGACGCCGCCAGCCCTGCGGACGCCACCCCCAGGGCGGCGCGCGCCGCGACCCTGCCCGCCGCCGTGCGGTGCGGCGCCGGCCACCGCTCCAGCGCGACGAGCACCGGCGCGAACAGCACCAGCCCCGCCAGCATCAGGCCGTGACCGACCAGCCAGCCCGCACCGGGGTCACGCGATCCGTCCAGCAGCCGGATGCCGCCGTACAGCGCCATCAGAACGGGTCCGCCGATGACCGCGAACGGGGTGGCGCGACCGGGCGTCAAGGTGTCCATGGGTGCTCTCCCGAGGTTGGGGCCGTCGTTGTTCCGACACCCCGGATCCTGTCCGCCGCCGCCCTCGTCGCGGATCGCCCGCACCGGCGAATCCGGCCCCTCCCCCGCGCGGGGGAGCCGTCAGCCCTCGCCCGCCACCACCGCGCCCGCCTCGTACGCGAACACCACCGCGTGCACCCGGTCACGCAGACCCAGCTTGCCCAGCACATTGCTGACATGGGTCTTCACCGTGTGCTCGCTCACCACCAGCTCGGCGGCGATCTCGGCGTTGGAGAGCCCCCGGGCCAGCAGCCGCAGCGTCTCCCGCTCGCGCCCGGTCAGCTGCTCCAGCAGCCCGGACGGCGGCCGTACCGCCCGCTCCGCGCCGCCCGGCCGCCGGGCGGCGAACTCCCCGATCAGCCGGCGGGTCACCGACGGCGCCAGCAGCGCCTCTCCGGACGCCACCATCCGCACACCGTGTGCCAGGTCGTCCCGGCGGACGTCCTTCAGCAGGAACCCGCTGGCTCCCGCGTACAGCGCGTCGAAGACGTAGTCGTCGGCGTCGAAGGTGGTCAGCATGATCACCTTCGTCTCCGGGTACTCCGCGCAGACCCGGCGGGCCGCCTCCAGCCCGTCCATCACCGGCATCCGGACGTCCAGCAGCAGCACGTCCGGCCCGTGCACCCGGACCGCCTCGATCGCCTCCGCGCCGTCGCCCGCCTCGGCGACCACCTCGATGTCCGGCTGCGCGTCCAGGATCATCCCGAACCCGGCCCGCACCAGCTCCTGGTCGTCCGCGACGACCACCCGGATCGGCTTCATCCACCCACTCCGCCCACTCCACCCACTCCGCCCACCAGCCCGGACGCCCCCAGCGGCAGCCGGGCACTCACCAGGAAACCCCTGCCGCCGGGCCCGGGACCGGCCTCGGCCCGGCCGCCGCAGGCCGCCGCCCGCTCCCGGATGCCGACCAGCCCGCGCCCCCCGGACCAGCCGCTCGCGGCCCGGCCGGCCGGCAACGGCACACCGCGTCCGTCGTCGGAGACCACGACCGCCAGCTCCTCCCCCTCCCGGACCACCCGCACCAGCGTGTGCGAGGCGCCCGCGTGCTTGACCGTGTTGGTCAGCGCCTCCTGCACGATCCGGTACGCGGCCGCCTCCACGTCCGCCGGCAGCGGACCGCCGACGCGTCCGAGGTCGAGATCGACCGAGAGCCCGGCCGTACGCACCCGCTCCGCGAGCGCCGCGAGCTCCGCCAGCCGCGGCTGCGGCGCCAGTTCGGGCGCCGCCCCCTCCTCCTTCAACACGCCGAGCACCCGACGCAGTTGCACCATGGCGTCCCGCCCGGAGTCGGCGATGGTGTCGAAGGTCCTGATCGCCCGCTCCGGGTCCGAACGCACCACCACCGGCCCCGCCTCCGCCTGGATCACCATCAGCGAGACGGCGTGCGCCAGGATGTCGTGCATCTCCCGGGCGATCCGGGCCCGCTCCTCGGCCACCGCGCGCGCCGCGTCGCTGGCCGCCCGGCGCCCGGCCTCCCGCGCCCGCTCCGACTCCACCTGCGCCAGCCTCCGCAGTTCACGCACCAGCGAGCCGAAGACGAACGCCCCGACCGAGGTCAGCAGCGAGAACAGCATGCCGTTCGGCGACCGCGTCCCCACCACGTTGGCGACCACCACCACGGCCAGCACGGCCCAGCGCTGCCCGTCCCTGGCCCGGTCGGCCACCGTGTAGAGGGTGACCACGGCGTACAACGGCAGCTGCGGCATCGCCGAGTGGGCGAGCACCGAGAGCACCGCCGACACCCCGCCGCTGACCGCCAGCACCGTGACCGGGGCGATCCGCCGCCACGGCAACGGCAGGGCCGTCCCCAGGGCCAGCAGATAGGCCCACCAGGACCACGCCGTGTCGTCGTGGTACACCGACCAGAGCGAGACCCCCGCCGAGCCGACCGTCAACAGGCCGTCCACCACGTACGGGTTGACCCCGGCCAGCCCCGCCCGCCAGCGCACCGCTCGCCCCACCGTGACACCTCCCCCGTCCGCGGGCAGGCCCACCCCGCGGAGAAGATCATGCCCGACCGGCAGCAGCGTGAGCACGCCCCGGCCGGCGTCCCGCACCACGCGGTCAGGCATCGGTGACCACCACACCCCCGGTGTCGGTCCGCGCCGAGATGGTGCGCGGCGCGCCGGCCTGCCGGGGCACCGCCACCTCGACCCCGCCCGTCACCGCCTCCGCGTCCACCGCGTACGGTGCCCCGCCCGGCACCCGCACCCTGACCTCGCCGGTCACCGACCGCGCCTCCACCGTGGTCGGGCTCGCCGCGAACGTCACCTCGACACCACCGGTCTCGACGCTCACCCGTACCGTCGGCGAGGTCAGCGCCGTCCCCTGGACGCCACCGGTGCCCACCTTGGCCTCCACCTCGCCGGCCAGCCCGTGCAGCCGGATCCCGCCGGTCTCGCTGCTCAGCCGCACCACCGTTCCGGCCGGCACGGTCACCTCGTAGCCCACCCCGCAGTCCGAGCAGTCGTACGCCAGCCTGAGCGTGCCGTCCCGCACCTCGTGCCGGGTCTCCGGCGCGGGGCCGCGGTAGCTCTGCTTCTCGACCACCCGCACCGTGTCCCCCGCGCGGACCTCGATCCCCCCGGTCCGCCCCTCGACCACCAGCTCCCGCACCGGCTCGGCCACCCCGTAGGAGACCGTCCGGCGCTCGTCCTCGTCCCAGAAGCACCCCACCGACCCGAGCAGCACCGCCCCCGTGATCGCCGCGGCCCCCAACGCCCGCTTCGCACCCATTCCCGACACCCTCTCGTCCACGTCCGTTGCCGACGCCCCGAGCCTGCCGCGCCGGCCCCCGCCCCCGCTTCCCCCGCCCGACCCGTTTCCCGCCCTCCCCCGCAGGAGGGAGGGCGGAGGAAACGGGGAAACGCCGAAGGGCCCGGAGGCGATGTGCCTCCGGGCCCTTCGATTCAGTAGCGGGGACAGGATTTGAACCTGCGACCTCTGGGTTATGAGCCCAGCGAGCTACCGAGCTGCTCCACCCCGCGTCGGTAAACACGACCTTACGCGACTACCGCCGGGAAACCTAACCGGACTCCCCCGGCCCCTCGCAGGAGGGCAAAAACGCCGAAGGACCCGGAGGCGATGTGCCTCCGGGCCCTTCGATTCAGTAGCGGGGACAGGATTTGAACCTGCGACCTCTGGGTTATGAGCCCAGCGAGCTACCGAGCTGCTCCACCCCGCGTCGGTAAACACGACCTTACGCGACCACGGCCGGGAAACCTAACCGGACTCCCCCGGCCCCCGAAAACACCACCCGCCGGCCACCCACCGGGAACCGACCGGCCACCCACCGGGGACCGACCGCCCCGCAGCACGGGCCCGCACCGGGCGGGAGACCAGGCACCAGGAGCCCCGGGAAGCCCCCAGGAAGCCCCGGGAACGCCGCAGGGCGGCCACCCCGTGAGGGGTGACCGCCCTGCGGTTCAACCGTGGACTCAGCCGGTGTACGGGCCGTAGTCGTAGTCGTCCAGCGGGACCGCCTGGCCGGAGCCGGCACCGAAGGGCGACAGGTCGTAGTCGTCGTAGCCGACGGCCGAGTACATCGCGGCCTTGGCCTCCTCGGTCGGCTCGACCCGGATGTTGCGGTAGCGGGGCAGACCCGTACCGGCCGGGATGAGCTTGCCGAGGATGACGTTCTCCTTGAGGCCCAGCAGCGGGTCCGACTTGGCGTGGATCGCCGCGTCGGTCAGGACCCGGGTCGTCTCCTGGAAGGAGGCGGCCGACAGCCAGGACTCGGTGGCCAGCGAGGCCTTGGTGATACCCATCAGCTGCGGACGGCCGGAGGCGGGGTGACCGCCCTCGGAGACCACGCGACGGTTCTCCTGCTCGAAGCGGCCGCGCTCGACGAGCTCGCCCGGGAGCAGCTCGGCGTCGCCCGACTCGATGATCGTCACGCGGCGGAGCATCTGCCGGATGATGATCTCGATGTGCTTGTCGTGGATCGACACGCCCTGCGAGTTGTAGACCTTCTGGACCTCGGCGACCAGGTGGATCTGGACGGCACGCTGGCCCATGATGCGCAGGACGTCGTGCGGGTTGGTGGCACCCATGGTCAGCTTCTGGCCGACCTCGACCGCCTCGCCCTCGCCGACCAGCAGCTTCACACGCTTCGAGACCGGGTAGGCGATCTCGTCGGTGCCGTCGTCCGGGGTGACGACCAGCTTGCGGGTCTTCTCGGTGTCCTCGATGCGGACCCGGCCCTGCGCCTCCGAGATCGGGGCCACACCCTTGGGGGTACGGGCCTCGAAGAGCTCGACGACACGCGGCAGACCCTGCGTGATGTCGTCACCGGCCACACCACCGGTGTGGAAGGTACGCATGGTCAGCTGGGTACCGGGCTCACCGATGGACTGGGCGGCGATGATGCCGACCGCCTCACCGATGTCGACCAGCTTGCCGGTGGCCAGCGAGCGGCCGTAGCAGAAAGCACAGGTGCCGACGGCCGACTCACAGGTCAGGATCGAGCGGGTCTTGACCTCGCTGATGCCGTGGCGGATCAGCTCGTCGATCAGCACGTCGCCGAGGTCGGTGTTGGCGGTGGCAAGGAGCTTGCCGTCCACCGTGATGTCCTCGGCGAGCATGCGGGCGTAGACGCTGGTCTCGACGTCGTCCGTCTTGCGCAGGACGCCGTCGGCACCGACGGTGCCGATCGCCAGCTTCAGGCCGCGCTCGGTGCCGCAGTCCTCCTCGCGAATGATGACGTCCTGGGAGACGTCGACCAGACGACGGGTGAGGTAGCCGGAGTCGGCGGTACGCAGAGCGGTGTCGGCCAGACCCTTACGGGCACCGTGGGTCGAGATGAAGTACTCGAGAACGGTGAGGCCCTCACGGAACGACGCCTTGATGGGACGGGCGATCGTCTCGTTCTTCGCGTTCGACACCAGACCACGCATACCGGCGATCTGGCGCATCTGCATCATGTTTCCTCGAGCGCCCGAGTCCACCATCATGAAGATGGGGTTGGTCTTCTCGAAGTTGGCGTTCATCGCCTCGGCGACCTCGTTGGTCGCCCGGGTCCAGATGCCGATGAGCTCCTGCTTGCGCTCGTCGTTGGTGATCAGACCGCGCTCGTACTGCTTCTGGATCTTCTCGGCCTGCGCCTCGTAGCCCTCGAGGATCTGGGCCTTCTGCGGCGGGACGACGACGTCCGAGATCGAGACGGTGACACCCGAGCGGGTGGCCCAGTGGAAACCGGCCGCCTTCAGGTTGTCCAGGGTCGCCGCGACGACGACCTTGGGGTAGCGCTCCGCCAGGTCGTTGACGATCGCGGAGAGCTGCTTCTTGCCCACCTCGTAGTCGACGAACGGGTAGTCCTCGGGCAGCAGCTCGTTGAAGAGCGCGCGGCCCAGGGTGGTGCGCAGGCGGAAGGACTCGCCCTCGAACCAGGCCGGCTGACCGTCCTCGTCGACCGGCGGGGTCCAGCTGCGGGGCGGGACGGTGCCGATCGGCAGGCGGACGTCGATGACGGCCTGGACGTCCAGCTCCTTGGCGTCGAACGCCATGACCGCCTCGGCGGTCGAGGAGAAGGAACGACCGTCGCCCTTGACCTTCGGCCGGTCCGAGGTGAGGAAGAACAGACCGAGCACCATGTCCTGGGTCGGCATGGTGACGGGGCGACCGTCGGCCGGCTTCAGGATGTTGTTCGAGGACAGCATCAGGATGCGGGCCTCGGCCTGCGCCTCCGCGGAGAGCGGCAGGTGGACGGCCATCTGGTCACCGTCGAAGTCCGCGTTGAACGCGGTGCAGACGAGCGGGTGGATCTGGATGGCCTTGCCCTCGACCAGCTGGGGCTCGAAGGCCTGGATGCCGAGGCGGTGCAGGGTGGGTGCACGGTTCAGCAGCACCGGGTGCTCGGCGATGACCTCTTCGAGGACGTCCCACACGACCGGGCGGGCGCGCTCGACCATGCGCTTGGCCGACTTGATGTTCTGCGCGTGGTTCAGGTCGACCAGGCGCTTCATCACGAACGGCTTGAAGAGCTCCAGCGCCATGGCCTTGGGCAGACCGCACTGGTGCAGCTTGAGCTGCGGGCCGACGACGATGACCGAACGGGCCGAGTAGTCGACTCGCTTGCCGAGCAGGTTCTGACGGAAACGACCCTGCTTGCCCTTCAGCATGTCGCTGAGGGACTTCAGCGGGCGGTTGCCGGGGCCCGTGACCGGGCGACCACGACGGCCGTTGTCGAACAGCGCGTCGACGGCCTCCTGGAGCATGCGCTTCTCGTTGTTCACGATGATCTCGGGCGCGCCGAGGTCGAGAAGCCGCTTCAGGCGGTTGTTGCGGTTGATCACGCGGCGGTACAGGTCGTTCAGGTCGGAGGTCGCGAAGCGGCCACCGTCCAGCTGCACCATCGGACGCAGGTCCGGCGGGATGACCGGGACGCAGTCCAGCACCATGCCGTTGGGCTTGTTGGTGGTCTGCAGGAACGCGGAGACGACCTTGAGGCGCTTGAGCGCACGGGTCTTCTTCTGGCCCTTGCCGGTGCGGATGATCTCGCGCAGGCGCTCGGACTCCTCCGCCAGGTCGAAGGTCTCCAGGCGGTCCTTGAGGGCCGCCGCGCCCATCGAGCCGGAGAAGTAGGTGCCGAAGCGGTCGCGCAGCTCGCGGTAGAGCAGCTCGTCGCCCTCCAGGTCCTGGACCTTGAGGTTCTTGAAGCGCGCCCACACCTCGTCGAGACGGTCGAGCTCGCGCTGCGCGCGGTCGCGCAGCTGCTTCATCTCGCGCTCGGCGCCCTCGCGCACCTTGCGGCGCACGTCGGCCTTGGCGCCCTCGGCCTCCAGCTCGGCCAGGTCGATCTCGGCCTTCTTGGCGCGGGCTTCGAGGTCGGAGTCGCGACGGTTCTCGATCTGCTGACGCTCGACCGAGACGTGCGCCTCCAGGGACGGCAGGTCGCGCTGGCGGCGCTCGTCGTCGACCCAGGTGATCATGTAGGCGGCGAAGTAGATGACCTTCTCGAGGTCCTTCGGCGCCAGGTCGAGCAGGTAGCCGAGGCGGGACGGCACACCCTTGAAGTACCAGATGTGGGTGACCGGGGCGGCCAGCTCGATGTGGCCCATCCGCTCACGGCGCACCTTGGCGCGGGTCACCTCGACGCCGCAGCGCTCACAGATGATGCCCTTGAAGCGGACGCGCTTGTACTTGCCGCAGTAGCACTCCCAGTCCCGGGTGGGGCCGAAGATCTTCTCGCAGAAGAGTCCGTCCTTTTCGGGCTTCAGGGTGCGGTAGTTGATGGTCTCCGGCTTCTTGACCTCGCCGTGGGACCACTGGCGGATGTCGTCGGCGGTGGCCAGGCCGATGCGGAGCTCGTCGAAGAAGTTGACGTCAAGCACTGGTCGTCAAGCCCTCTTTCGTAAGTCGAGAGTCGTTCATGTGGTCTGAGGGGGGCCTGGGGGCGGGCCGGCCCGTCACCGGGCCGGCCCAGCCTCCGTCAGACCTCTTCGACGCTGCTCGGCTCGCGCCGGGACAGGTCGATGCCGAGCTCCTCGGCGGCGCGGAACACGTCCTCGTCGGAGTCCCGCATCTCGATGGACTGGCCGTCCGAGGACAGCACCTCCACGTTGAGGCAGAGCGACTGCATTTCCTTGATGAGCACCTTGAAGGACTCGGGAATGCCGGGCTCGGGGATGTTCTCGCCCTTGACGATGGCCTCGTAGACCTTCACACGGCCGAGAACGTCGTCGGACTTGATGGTGAGGAGCTCCTGCAGCGCGTAGGCCGCGCCGTATGCCTCAAGGGCCCACACCTCCATCTCACCGAAGCGCTGACCACCGAACTGCGCCTTACCACCGAGCGGCTGCTGGGTGATCATCGAGTACGGGCCGGTCGAGCGGGCGTGGAGCTTGTCGTCGACCAGGTGGTGCAGCTTGAGGATGTACATGTAGCCGACCGAGACCGGCATCGGGAACGGCTCGCCGGAGCGGCCGTCGAACAGCCGGGCCTTACCGGTGGAGTTCACCAGGCGCTCACCGTCACGGGTGAGGGTGGTGTTGTCCAGCAGGCCGGTGATCTCGTCCTCGCGGGCGCCGTCGAAGACCGGGGTGGCGAGGTTGGTGCCACCCTCGACGGTGTCGGCGCCGATCGCCTGCAGGCGCTGGGCCCACTCGTCGGCGAGACCGGAGACGTCCCAGCCCTGCTTGGCGAGCCACCCGAGGTGGATCTCCAGGACCTGTCCCGGGTTCATTCGGGACGGGACACCCAGCGGGTTGAGGATGATGTCGACCGGGGTGCCGTCCTCCAGGAACGGCATGTCCTCGACCGGCAGGATCTTCGAGATGACGCCCTTGTTGCCGTGACGGCCGGCGAGCTTGTCACCGTTGGTGATCTTGCGCTTCTGGGCCACGTAGACGCGGACCAGCTGGTTGACGCCCGGGGGCAGCTCGTCGCCCTCTTCGCGGTCGAAGACGCGGACGCCGATGACCTTGCCGGACTCACCGTGCGGCACCTTCAGCGAGGTGTCGCGGACCTCACGGGCCTTCTCACCGAAGATCGCGCGGAGCAGGCGCTCCTCCGGGGTCAGCTCGGTCTCACCCTTCGGGGTGACCTTGCCGACCAGGATGTCGCCGGTGACGACGTCGGCGCCGATGCGGATGATGCCGCGCTCGTCGAGGTCGGCGAGGACCTCCTCGGAGACGTTCGGGATGTCCCGGGTGATCTCCTCGGGGCCGAGCTTGGTGTCACGGGCGTCGACCTCGTGCTCCTCGATGTGGATCGAGGAGAGGACGTCGTCCTGCACGAGGCGCTGCGACAGGATGATCGCGTCCTCGTAGTTGTGACCCTCCCACGACATGAACGCCACGAGCAGGTTCTTGCCGAGGGCCATCTCGCCCTCGTCGGTGCACGGGCCGTCGGCCAGCACCTGGTTGGCCTCGACCCGGGCGCCCTCGTCCACGAGCACCTTCTGGTTGAAGGCGGTGCCCTGGTTGGAGCGGGTGAACTTGGCGGCGCGGTACGTGGTGTACGTGCCGTCGTCGTTGGCCACGGTGACGTAGTCGGCCGAGACCTCCTGGACGACACCCGGCTTCTCGGCCGTGATGACGTCCGCGGCGTCGACGGCGCAGCGGTACTCCATGCCGGTGCCGACCAGCGGGGCCTCGCTCTTCAGCAGCGGCACCGCCTGGCGCATCATGTTCGAGCCCATGAGCGCGCGGTTGGCGTCGTCGTGCTCGAGGAACGGGATCATGGCGGTCGCGACCGACACCATCTGGCGCGGCGAGACGTCCATGTAGTCGATCTCGGTGCCCGGGATGTAGTCGATCTCGCCGCCACGGCGGCGGACCAGGACACGCGGCTCGGCGAAGGTCAGCTCCGCCGTCAGCGGGGCGTTGGCCTGCGCGATGACGTAGCGGTCCTCCTCGTCGGCCGTGAGGTAGTCGACCTGCTCGGTGACGACACCCTCGATGACCTTGCGGTACGGGGTCTCGATGAAACCGAACGCGTTGACCCGGCCGTACGAGGCCAGCGACCCGATCAGACCGATGTTCGGGCCTTCCGGGGTCTCGATCGGACACATGCGGCCGTAGTGCGAGGGGTGCACGTCACGGACCTCGAAGCCGGCGCGCTCACGGGAGAGACCACCGGGGCCGAGGGCGGACAGACGGCGCTTGTGGGTCAGGCCCGACAGCGGGTTCGTCTGGTCCATGAACTGCGACAGCTGGCTGGTGCCGAAGAACTCCTTGATGGAGGCGACGACCGGCCGGATGTTGATCAGGGTCTGCGGCGTGATCGCCTCGACGTCCTGGGTGGTCATGCGCTCACGCACGACGCGCTCCATACGGGCGAGACCCGTACGGACCTGGTTCTGGATGAGCTCGCCCACGTTGCGCAGGCGGCGGTTGCCGAAGTGGTCGATGTCGTCGACCTCGACCACGATGTCGCGGCCGGTCTCGTCACTCCACTCGACCTCGCCGGCGTGCAGCTTCACCAGGTACTTGATCGCACCGATGATGTCGGGCTCGGTGAGCACGCCGGAGTCCAGCGACTCGGCGTTGCCCAGCTTCCGGTTGACCTTGTACCGGCCGACCTTGGCGAGGTCGTAGCGCTTCGGGTTGAAGTAGAGGTTCTCCAGAAGCGTCTGCGCGGCCTCGCGGGTCGGCGGCTCGCCCGGACGCAGCTTGCGGTAGATGTCCAGCAGCGCGTCGTCCTGGCCCTGGGTGTGGTCCTTCTCCAGGGTGGCGCGCATCGACTCGTACTCGCCGAACTCCTCGAGAATCATCTCGTTGGTCCAGCCGAGCGCCTTGAGCAGCACGGTGACGGACTGCTTGCGCTTGCGGTCGATGCGGACACCGACCATGTCGCGCTTGTCGATCTCCATCTCCAGCCAGGCACCACGCGAGGGGATGACCTTGCAGGAGTAGATGTCCTTGTCGGACACCTTGTCCAGGGTGGAGTCGAAGTACACGCCCGGGGAGCGGACCAGCTGCGACACGACGACACGCTCGGTGCCGTTGATCACGAACGTGCCCTTGTGGGTCATGAGCGGGAAGTCGCCCATGAAGACCGTCTGAGACTTGATCTCACCGGTCTCGTTGTTGGTGAACTCGGCCGTGACGAAGAGCGGGGCCGCGAACGTGAAGTCGCGGTCCTTGCACTCGTCAATCGAGTTCTTGGGCGGCTCGAAACGGTGGTCGCGGAAGGTCAGCGACATCGACCCGCTGAAGTCCTCGATCGGGGAGATCTCCTCGAAGATCTCCTCCAGACCGGACTTCGTGGGGACGTCCTGACCACTCTCCAACGCCGCCTCGACCCGGGACTTCCAGGCCGCATTGCCGAGCAGCCAGTCAAAGCTCTCGGTCTGCAGGGCGAGGAGGTTAGGTACCTCGAGGGGCTCCTTGATCTTCGCGAACGAGACGCGGAGCGGGGCGGTGGATGCGGCGGAATTGTTCGAGGCGTTGCGCGGCGCGGCCAAGAGGGGGGTCCTTCCGAGGGCTCGGAGCTCACTACGCGCGTACCAGCCGGGCCTGGCTGGGCTTGGTCCCGCCTCCTCGCCGCCGGCCTCCGCCCGGGAGTGAATCCCAGGTCAGAGCCGCTTTGCGGAGGCGATGCCAGACCCCTTCAGGGCAACGCATACTCCGGGCGACGAGTCACGGAGCAGCTAACAGGCAGCGCAAAGGGACAGTGTAGCCAATGGCGACACTGCTGTCCAGCTCTGATTCGGAGACCGAATCGGAGACTCCTCCCGGTTGCCGTCGGACGCGAACGCCCGACGGGTACTGCATCGGCCCGGACTTGCCGGGCCCAGGACTCACGTGGAGTCACTTCCCGCCGGAGCCACTGGTTATGCATCCAGCGGCGGACCAACCGGGTCGGACTCGCGCCTTGAGAATCGCGCGACCCGTCCGGTTCGTCAAGGGCCCGCCTCCGGCTGCGGACCTCGACCCGTCCATCGGCCGTGGGCCCCCCGGCGTTACAGAAGCCGTGGTGGGAGCGTCAGGCGATGACAGCGATCACCATACCCGCCCGCACCGACAGTGCCGAGTGGACGTTCGGCCACTCCGGTGTACGACCCGTCCGGCTGGCCCTCCGCGGGCCTGTGGGCCCGTCCTGGGCCGGGAACGCGAAAAGGCCGGGCCGACCACCCGTAAGGGTGATCGGCCCGGCCTCAGGCCCCCTCAGAGGAGGGGGCGCGAGATCACTTGACGGTGACCTTGGCGCCGGCACCCTCGAGGGCGGCCTTGGCCTTCTCGGCAACGTCCTTGGCAACCTTCTCCAGGACCTTGGCACCAGCGGTGTCAACGAGGTCCTTGGCCTCCTTCAGGCCGAGGGAGGTCAGGGTGCGCACCTCCTTGATGACCTGGATCTTCTTGTCGCCGGCACCCTCGAGGATGACGTCGAACTCGTCCTGCTCCTCGACGACCTCGGCCGGGACGGCCGGGCCGGCGATGCCGACGGCGACCGGGGCGGCGGCGGTGACGTCGAACTTCGCCTCGAACGCCTTGACGAACTCGGCCAGCTCGATGAGGGTCAGGTTCTCGAACTGCGCGAGCAGCTCGTCCTGGGACAGCTTCGCCATGATTGGCGTCCTTCCACTAAATCGGCAGGTGGTGCCGGATGTACGGGTTGGCGGGCGTACGGGCCCGCAGCGAGGCGTGAGCCTGCCGAACTACTCGGCGGCCTCGTCCTCGGCGGCGGGAGCCGGCGTACCGGCACCGCCCTGCTCGACCTTGTCGCGCAGCGCGTCCACCGTGCGGACGAGCTTCGACGGCAGGGCCTGGAAGAGCGCGGCAGCCTGGGACTGCTTGGCCTTCAGGGCACCCGCCAGCTTGGCGAGCAGCACCTCGCGGGACTCGAGGTCCGCGAGCTTCTTGATCTCGTCGGCGGTCAGCGCCTTACCGTCAAGGACACCGCCCTTGATGACGAGAGCGGGGTTGTCCTTGGCGAAGTCACGCAGAGCCTTCGCCGACTCCACCGGGTCACCGGTGACGAAGGCGACAGCCGTCGGACCGGCGAACAGGTCGTCGAGCTCCGTGATCCCGACCTCGTTGGCCGCGATCTTGGTCAGCGTGTTCTTCACCACGGCGTACTGGGCGTTCTCGCCCAGCGAGCGACGCAGGGTCTTAACCTGCTTCACCGTGAGACCGCGGTACTCGGTCAGCACCGCCGCGTTCGAGCCACGGAAAAGCTCCGTGATCTCGGCGACGGCAGCAGCCTTGTCGGGCCTAGCCATAGGCTTACGCCTCCTTCCGTGATGTCGAAGTCCGGCCGACCGCGAAAGTCGACCATTCAGCCGTGGACCACTGGACGGAAGGGATCCCCCTGCGGAAAATGCAGAAGAGCCCCGGTGCGCAGGCGCACGGGGCTCAGTACGACCTCGACGGACGTGTGCACGAGGCGCACGGGCCGGAAGTCCAAGCTCCAAACAATCCTGCGCGGGCTGCCTGCGCGTGAAGCGCAGATCCTTCGGTCGCGCGGTCCCTCGCGGGCCCACGGCGACAACCAGCGGTCTTTGGCTTCCGCCACAGTAGCGGGACGCCGCCGCCCGGGGCAAATCGCCCATCTGCCCGAAGCCGCAGGCCGGCCCGGGGCCGGCGGTCCCGCGGCGCGACAGCCCTCGGCCCAAGGCCCTTCGGCTCAACGGCTCAACGGCTCAACGGCTCAACGGCTCAACGGCGAGATGCTCCGGATGCCCACGTCCACCGTGTCCGCCTCCGCCGGCGCCTGCACCGAGAGCGCCCCGCCCGGATCGGTGTAGAGCACCGAGTCGTCCACCCGGCCGCTCTCCCCGGCGCCGGTCCGCTGCAGCCGGACCAGCTGGTCCTTGTCGTTCAGCCAGAGGTCCAGGGTGAGCGAGGACGAGCCACCGGGCGCCAGCGCGGCCCGGAGGCCGTCCCGGCGGGCCTGCCCGAGCTGGGTCTGGGCCGCCGCGTAGCGCGCGGCGTCGGTGACGGCCCGGTAGTGCTCGACCGTGGAGTCCTCGAACTTCTCCTCGCCGACGTACTGCACGGTGACGCCGTCGGCGGTCGCGGCGGCCAGCGCCACCACCGGGTTGAGCAGGTCGATCAGCCCCGCGTACGGGACCTCCCGGTGCCCGTCCGGGCCGGGCGCCACGGCGAACCGCTCCCAGTGCCGCCCGCCCTGCCGGGCCGCGGTGGCCGCGTCCCCGCCCTGGTAGGCGACGGTGTCCACGACGATCAGCTGCTCGGCCTCGGCCGGGGTGGACCGCTTGACCTGGAGCGCGGTCTTCGGCTGCCAGAACAGCGGGCCCGAGCCGGCGTCCGCCCCCAGGCGGTAGCTCACCTTGGCCCGGCGGGCGGTCTGCATGGCCAGCTGGGCGGAGAGCAGCACGCCGTGCGGCGAGCGGTCGGTCGGCTTGGCCGGCCAGGTCGGCGAGGCACTGCTCGGGGTCGGGGTCGCGGCGCCGGAAGCGGACGGACCCGGCGCCGGGCCGCCGGACCCGCTGCAACCGGTCAGGCCGCCCGCCAGCACCGCGACGGCCACCGCCGCCGCCAGCCGCTGCCGCACCGCCATCCCCGTCTCCCCTTCGTACCGTTCCCGCCCCGGCGGCCGCGCTCCCTGGCCGCCCTCTCCCCGCCACCTTGCCACCCGGCGCCCGCGCGCCCGGCGGCGCCCCCCTGCGACGCGGCGTCAGCCGACCGGGACGGCCGCCGGAGCGGAGCCCGGAACAGGCCCCGGAACCGGTTCCGGACCCGACGGCTGCACGGCCGACGGCCCCGCCCCCGGCTCGGCGGAGCCCGACTCCGCGCCCGGCTCGACCGGCTCGGCGACCTCCGTCGTGGTCACCACCGCCCCGGCGGTGCCCTGGAAGGTGGACCGCACCCGGAGCAGCCGGTCCCCCGGAGCCACCCAGAAGTCGTAGCCGACGCCGGTGACCCCGCGCTGCCGGTGGTACCCGACCACCGCGGCCAGCCGCTCGGGGCCCAGCCCCTCGTCGGCGGCGAAGAAGTCCTCGACCGACGCGGTGCCCCGGTAGTGGGCGACGGTCCCGCCGTTCAGCTGTTCGCCGCCGAGGGAGCTGAGCTTGCCCGCCAGCGCCATCGAGTGCATCTGCCCGCCGGGGTTGGAGACCAGGCCGGTCATCCACCCGCCGGCCCAGCCGCCCCGGCCGGCGGCGCTCGCGCGGGAGTCCAGCGACTCGGCGTCGGCCCGCTCGGCGCGCTTCGGCGCCGCGCCCGGGTACCCGAGGTCCAGGACGCCGTCCCGGCCGCTCAGCCGGCCGGTGCCCAGCTCGTCGGTCACGGTCAGGTCGGCCGCGTCGTGGGCGCCCCAGGAGACCGTCCCGCTCGCGCTCCGCCGCCCGGCCGGCCCCTCCTCGACCAGCTGGACCCGCGCGCCGCCGACGTCGTCCAGCCGCTGGGCGGCCGACAGCAGCACCTCCCGGGGCGGCCGGACGGTGGGTCGGCCGCTGTCCGGAGTGCGTTCCCCGGAGACGGCCAGCACGCTGCACGCGGTGAGACCGGCGGCGAGCAGGAGGAGGGCCGCGCCCTTGACGGCGGGGCGGGGGGCGGACGGCACGGCACACTCCGGCGGTCGGGCTGGGATGCGGCCCCGGTCGGGGCGCGTGATCGGTCCGGCCGAGCGTACGACGGACCGCGCAACAGTTCCCCACTGGCGGGATCTCGATCGGGAAACGACGGCGGGCCCGCACCCCCGGCGAAGGGGTGCGGGCCCGCCGTACGGACTACGGCTGCGATCAGAGCGCGGCCGGGTCCTCCTCGACGAGGAGGTTCCGGGTGCGGTTCGGGTCCACGAGGATGCCGGGGCCGATCGTGGTGGAGAGCGCGGTCTTCTTGATGTACCGGCCCTTGGCGGCGGACGGCTTGGCGCGGAGCACCTCGTCCAGCGCGGCGGCGTAGTTCTCGACCAGCTGCTCGTCGGTGAAGGAGACCTTACCGATGATGAAGTGCAGGTTCGAGTGCTTGTCGACGCGGAACTCGATCTTGCCGCCCTTGATCTCGTTCACGGCCTTGGCCACGTCCGGGGTCACGGTGCCGGTCTTCGGGTTCGGCATCAGGCCACGGGGACCGAGCACGCGGCCGAGGCGGCCGACCTTGCCCATGAGGTCCGGGGTGGCGACGACGGCGTCGAAGTCGAGGCGGCCCTTGGCGACCTCGTCGATGAGCTCGTCGGAACCGACGATGTCGGCGCCCGCAGCACGCGCGGCCTCGGCACGCTCGCCGGTCGCGAAGACCAGGACCCGAGCGGTCTTACCGGTGCCGTGCGGGAGGATCACGGTGCTGCGGACCATCTGGTCCGCCTTGCGCGGGTCGACGCCCAGACGCATGGCGACCTCGACGGTGCCGTCGAACTTGGTGGTGCTGGTCGCCTTGGCGAGGCGGATGGCCTCGAGGGGGGCGTAAAGGCGGTCGCGGTCGACCTGAGCGTCCGCGGCCTTCAGAGCCTTGCTGCGCTTCACTGCTGCTCCTGAATGGGGAATGGAGTCGTGGTATGTGCGGGCCGCGCAGGCCCTACCACATGGACGAGAAGGGTGATCAGCCCTCGACCGTGATGCCCATCGACCGGGCGGTGCCGGCGATGATCTTCGACGCGGCGTCCAGGTCGTTGGCGTTCAGGTCGGGGAGCTTGACCGTGGCGATCTCGCGGACCTGGGCGGCCGTGAGCTTGGCGACCTTGGTCTTGTGCGGCTCGGCAGAGCCCTTGTCGACACCCGCAGCCTTCAGGATGAGGCGCGCGGCCGGCGGCGTCTTCGTGATGAAGGTGAAGGAACGGTCGTCGTAGACCGTGATCTCCACCGGCACGATCATGCCGCGCTGCGACTCGGTCGCAGCGTTGTAGGCCTTGCAGAACTCCATGATGTTGACGCCGTGCTGGCCCAGCGCGGGGCCGACCGGCGGCGCCGGGTTGGCCGCACCGGCGTTGATCTGGAGCTTGATAAGCCCCGTGACCTTCTTCTTCTTGGGAGGCATGTCTCTCCGGGTCCTTCCGAGAGGTGATTGCTGGTGTGTGCGGAACCGGGGCGACACCCAGTCGCCAGCACACACATCGGACCAGGCTAACGCCTCGGCGTCGCTGGACCAAAACGGATTCGGGGCAGGGCCGTCGGCCCTGCCCCGAATCCGCGGACGGTTGGGACTAGTTCTTCTGGATCTGGTCGAAGGAGAGCTCGACCGGGGTCTCCCGGCCGAAGATCTCCACCAGACCCTTGACCTTCTTCGAGTCGGGGTTGATCTCGTTGATGGTCGCCTGCAGGGTGGCGAACGGACCGTCGGTGACGGTGACCGAGTCGCCGACCTCGAAGTCGAGGACCTGGATCTCGCTGGGCTTGACCGGGGAGGGCTTGCCGGCCTCCTTGGCCGCCTGGCGCTCGACGTCCGGGGCGAGCATCTTGACGACCTCGTCCAGCGTCAGCGGGTACGGGTCGTAGGCGTTGCCGACGAAGCCGGTGACGCCGGGGGTGTTGCGCACGACGCCCCAGGACTCCGGGGTGAGGTCCATGCGCACCAGGACGTAGCCGGGGAGCTTGTTCTGGCGGATGGTCTTGCGGTCGCCGTTCTTGATCTGGACGACCTCCTCCTGCGGCACCTCGGCCTGGAAGATGTACTCCTCGACGTTGAGCGAGACGGCGCGCTGCTCCAGGTTCTGCTTCACCCGGTTCTCGTAGCCGGCGTAGGTGTGGATCACGTACCACTCGCCCGGCATGAACCGCAGGTCCTCGCGGAACTTGGCGACCGGGTCGACCTCGACGGCCTCCTCGGCCTCGGCCTCGGCCTCGGCCTCGGCCTCGGTCTCGTCCTCGGCTGCGGCCTCGGTCTCCTCGGCGAGCTCCTCGTCGGACTCCTCGTGCAGCGCGGCCTCCTCGGCCGGCTCGCCGGCCTCGACCTCGTCGTGCGCCTCGGCCTCGTCCTCGTCGCCGTCCGCGGCGTCCACGATCTGCTCGGCGGCCTCGACGTCGTCAGCCAGCTCGGCCGCGTCCAGCTCGGCGGCGACATCCGCCTCGCGGACGGTCTCGTCGGCGTCGTACAGGGGGGAGTCAGACACGGTGGCTGCTTCTTTCCTGGAGATGGTGAAGGTGGCGCGCTCCGTGGCGTTCCCGGTGCCGGTCCGCTCTCGCGGGCGCCGGAAGTTCGCCTCGGAGACTTCAACAGTACCGAGTCAACGGTAGCGGCCCCGTACCTCCGACGCAGACAGCTCGACCCGGGCCGAGGACCGGCCCGGGTCGGGAAGCTGTTTCAAAGGTGTGGCGGTTCCGTCAGCCGAAGATCCAGAGGGCCAGCTTGGAGAAGCCGTAGTCGAGACCGGAGACGAACGCCATCACGATCACGACGAACACGACCACGACCGTGGTGTAGTTCACCAGCTGGCTGCGGGTCGGCCAGACGACCTTGCGCAGCTCGGCGATGATCTGCCGGTAGAACAGCGCGAGCCGGGCGAAGGGGCCCTTCTTGCCGCGCTTGCCCGACTTCTTCTCGCCAGAGCGCTTGCGGCGGGACTCGCCCTCCGCAGGCGTGGTCTCGGCAGCGCCGTCGGCCCCCTCGGGGTTGCCGCTCTCAGGCGTTGCGGTGGAGCCCGTGGTCTCCGTCACTCGTCCTCACCTGAATCCGGGTCCTGCCGAGCATCACCTGCGTACCCGGGTAGGGCACGAGCGGCCGGCTAAAGCGGTGCTGTTCGGTGCCCTCTCCGCATCAAGCCCGCTCGCTCTTTGGAGCGAACGGGCTGAGTACGGATCAAGCAGCAGGGCAAGAGGGACTTGAACCCCCAACCGCCGGTTTTGGAGACCGGTGCTCTACCAATTGAGCTATTGCCCTACGGAGCTTTTCGGCTCCAGTAGCGACCACCAACCTACCGCATCTCCCGCCGCCCCAGGTACAGGTGGCGAGCGTTCCGGTCGGCTCGGTGTCCGTCGAGCAGTGAGTGTACGTGGTCGGGGGGTGTTTGGTCGAACCTCTTCTTTCCGGGCCGCCATGTGGACGGCCCCGTACATATCGTGAAACCGCCATGCCCGGGCCGTGTGCCGTCTGCGACCATGCAGGCATGAGCGCTTCCACCCCGCAGCCCGACAGTTCCGTCCGCCCCGCCGACCGGCGCGTCTCCGCCCGGATCGGCGCGATCGCCGAGTCCGCCACGCTCGCCGTCGACGCCAAGGCCAAGGCCCTGAAGGCGGCCGGCCGTCCGGTCATCGGCTTCGGCGCCGGCGAGCCGGACTTCCCGACCCCGGACTACATCGTCGAGACGGCCGTCGAGGCCTGCCGTGACCCGAAGAACCACCGCTACACCCCGGCCGGCGGACTGCCGGAGCTGAAGGAGGCGATCGCCGCCAAGACGCTCCGTGACTCGGGCTACCAGGTGGACGCCTCCCAGGTGCTGGTCACCAACGGCGGCAAGCAGGCGATCTACGAGGCGTTCGCGGCGATCCTCGACCCGGGCGACGAGGTCATCGTCCCGGCCCCGTACTGGACCACCTACCCGGAGTCGATCCAGCTGGCCGGCGGCGTGCCGGTGGAGGTCGTGACCGACGAGACCACCGGCTACAAGGTCTCGGTCGAGCAGCTGGAGGCCGCGCGCACCGAGAACACCAAGGTGGTGCTCTTCGTCTCCCCGTCCAACCCGACCGGCGCGGTGTACACCCGGGCCGAGGCCGAGGCGATCGGCCGCTGGGCGCTGGAGCACGGCCTCTGGGTGCTCACCGACGAGATCTACGAGCACCTGGTCTACGGCGACGCGGAGTTCACCTCGCTGCCGGCCCTGCTGCCGGAGCTCGCCGACAAGACCGTCGTGGTCAACGGTGTCGCCAAGACCTACGCCATGACCGGCTGGCGGGTGGGCTGGGTGATCGGCCCCAAGGACGTCGTCAAGGCCGCGACCAACCTGCAGTCGCACGCCACCTCGAACGTCTCCAACGTCGCCCAGCGGGCCGCGCTCGCCGCCGTCTCCGGCGACCTCTCGGCCGTGCACGAGATGCGCACCGCCTTCGACCGCCGCCGCCGGACCATCGTGCGGCTGCTCAACGAGATCGACGGCGTGGTCTGCCCCGAGCCCGAGGGCGCCTTCTACGTCTACCCGTCCGTCAAGGGCCTGCTGGGCAAGGAGATCCGCGGCAAGCGTCCGCAGACCTCCGGCGAGCTGGCCGCCCTGATCCTCGACGAGGCCGAGGTCGCGGTCGTCCCCGGCGAGGCCTTCGGCACCCCGGGCTACCTGCGCCTCTCCTACGCGCTGGGCGACGCCGACCTGGCCGAGGGCGTCGGCCGGATCCAGAAGCTGCTCGCCGAGGCCCGCGACTGACGGCACCGGCTCCCGGCCCGCCCCCTTTTCACCCCTTCGGGGGATGTGAAGGGGGCGGTTCCCGTCCGGGCCCTCCGTACGGCAGGATTCGTGAATGGAACGCCTGCTGAACCCGCGAGACGTCAGGGACCTGCCCAAGGCCCACCTGCACCTGCACTTCACCGGCTCGATGCGCCCGGCCACCCTGCTGGAACTGGCCGACAGGCACGGCGTCCGGCTGCCGGAGGCGCTCAGCTCCGACCAGCCGCCGAGCCTGCGGGCCACCGACGAACGCGGCTGGTTCCGCTTCCAGCGCCTCTACGACACCGCCCGCTCGGTGCTCCGTGACGAGGACGACATCCGCCGCCTGGTCCGGGAGACCGCCGAGGACGAGCGGCGGGACGGCTCGCGCTGGCTGGAGATCCAGGTCGACCCGACCTCGTACGCGCCCCGGCTCGGCGGGCTGATCCCCGCCCTGGAGCTGATCCTGGACGCCGTCGAGCAGGCCGCCGCGGCCACCGGGGTCGGTATCCGGGTCCTGGTCGCGGCCAACCGGATGAAGTCCCCGATGGACGCCCGGACCCTGGCCCGGCTCGCCGTCCGGTACGCCGACCGGGGCGTGGTCGGCTTCGGCCTCTCCAACGACGAGCGGCGCGGCCTGGCCCGCGACTTCGACCGGGCCTTCGACATCGCCCGCAAGGGCGGGCTGCTCGCGGCCCCGCACGGCGGCGAACTCGCCGGACCGGAGTCGGTCCGCGACTGCCTGGACGACCTGGGCGCCGGCCGGATCGGCCACGGGGTCCGGGCCGCCGAGGACGACCGGCTGATGCAACGGCTGGCGGACCGCCAGGTCACCTGCGAGGTCTGCCCGTCCTCCAACGTCTCGCTCGGCGTCTACGAGCGGCCCGAGGACGTCCCGCTGCGACGGCTGTTCGACGCCGGGGTGCCGCTGGCGCTCGGCGCCGACGACCCGCTGCTGTTCGGCAGCCGGCTGGCCGACCAGTACGGCCTGGCCCGCGACGTCCTGGGCTTCTCCGACGCCGAACTGGCCGAACTGGCGCGCCAGTCGGTGCGCGGTTCGTGCGCGCCGGAGAGCGTGCGGAAGGAACTGCTCGCGGACGTCGACGCCTGGCTGGCGGGCTGAGTCAGCCCGGGGAGTCGTCCCGGGGAGTCATCCCGGAGCCTCCCCGGGAGTCGCCCCGCGATCCCCCGGGGAGGGGCCTCAGAGGGTGACGCCGACCATCACCGGCTCGTTCACCAGCTCCACCCCGAAGGCGGCGCGCACGCCGTCCCGGATCTCCCGGGCCAGCACCAGCAGGTCCTCGGTGGTGGCGGCCCCCCGGTTGGTGAGCGCCAGGGTGTGTTTGGTGGAGAGGGTCGCCGGGCCGCTGCCGTAGCCCTTGCCGAACCCGGCCCTGTCGATCAGCCAGGCCGCCGAGGTCTTGGTGCGGCCGTCCGGCGCCGGGTAGGCGGGGGCGGTCAGCTCGCGCTCGGCGGCCAGTGCCAGGAACACGGCGTACTGCTCGGGGTCCAGCACCGGGTTGGTGAAGAAGGAGCCCGCCGACCAGGTGTCGTGGTCCGCCGGGTCCAGCACCATGCCCTTGCCGGAGCGCAGGCCCAGCACCGCCTCGTACGCCTCGCGCAGTCCGACCCGCTCGTCCTGGGCCACCCCGAAGTGCTTGGCGACCTCGGCGTAGCGGACGGGGGTGGACTGCCCGCCGGCGTCCTCCAGCGCGAAGCGGACCCGCAGCACCACGTAGCGGTCGGGCTCGGCCTTGAAGCGGCTGTGCCGGTAGGAGAAGCCGCACTCGGCGCCGGTGAGGGCGAGCACCTCGCCGGACCGGCGGTCGTACGCGACCACCTCGGTGATCGTCTGGGCCACCTCCTGGCCGTAGGCCCCGACGTTCTGCACCGGGGTGGCCCCGGCCGAGCCGGGGATGCCGGCCAGGAACTCGACGCCGGCCAGCCCGTGGTCGACCGTCCGGGCCACCGCGTCGGCCCAGACCTCACCGGCGGCCAGCTCCAGTGCGGTGCCGTCCAGCGCGAAGCCGGTGGTGGCGATCCGCAGCACCGTGCCGGCGAAGCCGGCGTCGCCGATCACCAGGTTGGAGCCGCCGCCGAGGACCAGCAGCGGCTCGCCCGCCGCGTCGGCCGCGCGGACGGCCGAGACCACCTCGTCGTCGGTGTGCGCGGTCACCAGGCGGCGGGCCGGGCCGCCGAGCCGGAGGGTGGTCAGCGGGGCGAGGGGGGCGTCGAGTTCTTCCAGCACGCCCCCCAGCGTACGGGGCCCCCGTACGCACCCCGCCCGTTCGGGCCGGAGGGTCGGGCCGGCCGGAGGATCAGGCCAGCCGGACGACGGCCCGGGACATGCCCAGCACCTTCTGGCCGCCGTAGGTCGCCACCAGGTCGACCTGGACCCTGCGGTCGTCCAGCAGCTTGGCCACCTTGCCGGTGACCTCGATCACGGAGCCGACCCCGTCGTTGGGCACCGGCACCGGACGGGTGAAGCGGACGCCGTACTCGACCACCGCGGCCGGGTCGCCGACCCAGTCGGTGACCACCCGGATCGCCTCGGCCATGGTGAACATGCCGTGCGCGATGACGTCGGGCAGGCCGACCTCCAGGGCGAACTTCTCGTTCCAGTGGATCGGGTTGAAGTCGCCCGAGGCTCCGGCGTACTGCACCAGTGTGGCGCGGGTCACCGGGAAGGACTGCGCGGGCAGCTCGGTGCCGGCCTCGACCTCGTCGTAGCTGATCGCCATCGGGCTCACTCCCCCGTCTTCTCGTCGGCGGCCCGGGCCACCAGCGTCATGACCGACGTCACCACGTGCTCGCCGGTCTCGTCCGACACCTCGCCACGCACGGTGAGGACGTCGTTGCCCGCCAGTGACTTGATGTTGTCGATGGCGACCTCGACGGTCAGCCGGTCACCGGCCCGGACCGAGCGGGTGTAGACGAACTTCTGGTCCCCGTGCACGACCCGGCTGTAGTCCAGGCCCAGCTCGGGGTCCTGGACCACCTGGGCGGCGGCCCGGAAGGTGAGCATGAACGGGAAGGTCGGCGGGGCGATCACGTCCGGGTGACCGAACGCCTTGGCCGCCTCCTGGTCGGTGTACGCCGGGTTGGCGTCGCCCACGGCGGCGGCGAACTCGCGGATCTTCTCCCGGCCGACCTCGTACGGCTCGGTGGGCGGGTACGTCCGCCCGATGAAGGAGGGGTCGAGTGCCACGGGCAACTCCTCGGAAGCGCGTTGGATGACAAAAAAACTCCGGACCGCAACCCAATGAGGATTGCGGCCCGGAGTCGTAGACCTGGTTCACACAGGCCCGGTGCCCTGCAACAGGGTCAACGGGTCTCGCGGTGCGCGGTGTGCGAGTTGCAGCGGGGGCAGTGCTTCTTCATCTCAAGACGGTCCGGGTCGTTACGCCGGTTCTTCTTGGTGATGTAGTTCCGCTCCTTGCACTCCACGCAGGCCAGCGTGATCTTCGGGCGGACATCGGTGGCAGCCACGGGAGTGCCTTCCTTGTACAACAATGAATGAGAACAAAGACAAGAGTAGCCGACCGGGAGTGCGATCTCCCGACCGACTACGCGGAGTAGCGGTGACCGGACTTGAACCGGTGACACAGCGATTATGAGCCGCTTGCTCTACCAACTGAGCTACACCGCCACGGTGATCCTGAACACGGCCGAAGCCGGTCCTCTCTCACCAGAGCCCCCATGCGGAATCGAACCGCAGACCTTCTCCTTACCATGGAGACGCTCTACCGACTGAGCTATAGGGGCGAACGAGGAAGAGATTACACGTTCCGCGCCCAGAGGTGAAATCCGTATCCCGCCGCGAAGTCCGCAGGTGGACGGCCTGCACTGGCGAGCGATCGAAGGCAGCGCGTTCGACCGGCCCGGTCGGGCAGCGGCCCGACCCGATACGACTATTGCCCGCCTCCCTGCGCCCCGCCCCTGCCCGCCGTAGGCTCGTCGCTCATTGATCGGAACCGGGACGGGGCCGTGGACAGCGGGCCGGGCCGGCACGAAGAGGGAGCCGGGCGATGGACAGCGCAGCCGCCGACGGGCCGCAGCCCGGACCCGGCCCGGCGGCCAACCCGCTCGGGCACGGCCCCGTCCTGCTCCTCACCGACGCACGGCTGGCCGACGGCCGGGTGGTGGACGTCCGGATCAGCGGCGACCGGATCCAGGCCGTCGGCACCTCCGGCGGTCTCGGCCCGCTGCCGGCCCTGCCCGGCGCCCCCACCGTCACCACCGGCGCCCGGATCGACCTCCGCGGCTACCTGCTGCTGCCGGCCCCCGCCGAGGTGCACGCCCACTACGACGTCGCCTTCTCCGCCGCGCTGCCCGCCCCTCCGCCGGAGACGCCCTCCGACCTCACCCGGCGGGTCACCGAGGCCGCGCTCACCTCGCTCGGCTACGGCGCCACCGCCCAGCGCACCCACGTCCGGATCGGCGACGTGCACGGGCTGCGCCGGCTGGAGGCGGTGCTCACCGCCCGCCAGGCGCTGCGCGGCCTCGCCGACCTGCAGGCCGTCGCCATGCCCCGGCTGCTCACCGGCCGGGCCGGTGCGGACGGCCGGGCCCAGCTGCGGGACGCGCTCAAGCTGGGCGCCACCGCGGCCGGCGGCTGCCCCGAACTGGACCCGGACCCGGCGGGCTTCGTCCAGGTGCTGCTGGAGGCCGCCCGGGAGGCGGACTGCCCGGTGGACCTGCACACCACGGCCGCCGACCCGGGACAGCTGGCCCGGCTGGCCGGGGCGCTCGGACCGCTGCGGCCGCGGGTGGTGCTGGGGCCGTGCGGGTCGCTGGCGCCGGGCGCCTCGGCGGTGCTGGCCAGCAGCGGGGTCCGGGTGGTCTGCCTGCCGCAGAACGGCGGTTGCTCCGGTCTGGAGGGCCCGGCGGTCGGGCTGCGGCACTCGGTGCTGCGCGAGCTGGTGGAGGCGCGGGTGCCACTGGTGGCGGGCAGCGGCTCGCTGCGGGACGGCGCCAACCCGGTCGGTCGGGCCGATCCGCTGGAGGCCGCGTACCTGCTGGCGGCGGGCGGGGTGCTGAGCCCCGACGCGGCGTACGACACCGTGTCCAACCAGGCGCGGGCGGCGCTCGGGCTGCCTCCGGTGCGGGTGGACGCCGGCTTCCCGGCCGAGCTGCTGGCGGTCCGCGGCGACAGCCTGGCGGGGGCGCTGGCCGGCGGGCACAGCCGGCTGGTGGTGCACAGCGGACGCGTGGTCAGCCGGACCAGCGCGGTGCGGGAGTTCGCCGACACGGTGGCGCTGGCGCTGCCCCGGCAGTCGGGCAGCGCGGGCGGGGGGTGACCGGCCGCAGCGCGGGCGCCCGGGCAGGGGCGGTCGCCCTGCTCCGAACAGGCGGCAGGGGCGCGCAGTATCGACCGCGCGCCCCTTCCCCCACCCTGGCCGCCGAGGCGGCGAAGCGGCCCCAGGCATCCCCCACATGGAGCGGGGCCGCTTCCTCACCGCTGACGCTACGCCCGCGAACCGCCCCCACCGCCCCCTCCTGACGCCCTCCTGACGCCCGGAGGTCCGCTCCTGACGGCTCGTTGACGCCGCCCGCGCACCGCGCGGGCCTCAGGGCTCGT
This sequence comes from Streptomyces sp. BE303, assembly GCF_036290945.1. Lineage (NCBI taxonomy): Bacteria > Bacillati > Actinomycetota > Actinomycetes > Kitasatosporales > Streptomycetaceae > Streptomyces > Streptomyces sp. BE303. The sequence continues at coordinate 112,778 of NZ_JAQYWZ010000767.1, read as the reverse complement.
ACCGGTAGCCGATCCCGGGTTCGGTGATCAGGTGGCGCGGGCGCGCCGGATCGCGTTCCAGCTTGCGGCGCAGCCCCGCCAGGTAGACCCGCAGGTAGTTGCCGCGCAGCTCCCGGTCCGGCCCCCAGACCTCGCGCAGGATGCGCCGGCCCGGCACCAGCCGGCCCGGGCTGGCCAGCAGCAGGGCCAGGATCCGCCACTCGGTCGGGGTGAGCCGGACCGGACCGTCCGGACCGGTGACGGTGGTGGCGGCGAGGTCCACCGTGTGGTCGCCGACCAGCACCGGCACGGGCGCGGGCGGGCCGGCCCGCGGGCGGCGCAGCACCGCCCGCAGCCGGGCCAGCAGCTCCTCCATCAGGAACGGCTTGGTGAGGTAGTCGTCGGCGCCGGCGTCCAGCGCGTTCACCTTGTCGGCGCCGCCCGAGCGGCCGGACAGCACGATGATCGGCACCGCGCTGCGGCTGCGCAGGCCCCGGATGACCTCCATGCCGTCCAGGTCGGGCAGGCCGAGGTCGAGCAGGACGGCGTCCGGGGCGGTGTGCGCGGCGCGGTCCAGCGCCTCACCGCCGGTGGCGGCGGTCCGCACGGCGTACTGCCGGGCGCTCAGGTTGACCCGCAGGGTCCGCAGCAGGGCGGGCTCGTCGTCGACGACCAGGATCTCGCTCATGCGGGGACCCCTCCCGGGTGCCGCTCCCCCGTGCCGGGCCCGGTCTCGTCCGGACGGCCCCCGTCGGGCCCGTACGGCCCCGCGGCGGGCAGGGTGAGCAGCATGGTGGTGCCGCCGCCGGGGGTGTCCTCGACCTCCAGGCTGCCGCCCATGGCCTCGGCGAGGCCGCGGGAGAGCGCGAGGCCCAGGCCGACGCCGGTGGTGTTGTCGGTGTCGCCGAGGCGCTGGAACGGCAGGAAGACCCGGTCGCGATCCTCGGGGGCGATGCCGGGGCCGCGGTCGATCACCCGGACCTCGACCCGGCCCCGGTGGTGGCTGGCGGCCACCAGGACCGGCGCGCCGGGCGCGTTGTGGCGCAGCGCGTTGGCGATCACGTTGGCGAGGACGCGTTCCAGCAGCGGCGGGTCGGCCAGGACCGGCGGCACGTTCTCCAGGTCCAGCGGCTGGACGGGCGCGTACGGGTCGGGCAGCGAGTCGAGGGCGCGCGGCAGGATCTCGTCGACGTGGGTCTCGGCGAGGTGCAGGGTGAGCGCGCCGGCCTGGAGGCGGCTCATGTCGAGCAGGTTGTCGACCAGCCGGGTGAGCTTGACCAGGGATTCGTCGGCGGTGGCCAGCAGTTCGGCCCGGTCCTCGGGCGAGAACTCGACGTCCGGGCTGCGCAGCGAGCCGACCGAGGCGAGCGCGGCGGCCAGCGGGGTGCGCAGGTCGTGGCTGACCGCGGCGAGCAGGGCGGTGCGCATCCGGTCGGCGGCCTTGATGGGTTCGACCTCGGCGGCGACCACCGCGAGCCGGTCGCGTTCCAGCGCGGCGGCGACGTGCGCGGCGAAGGCGGTGAGGACGCGCTGGTCGGCGGCGGGCAGCCGGCGTCCGGTGAGGACGAGGACGGCGTCGGCGCCGACCGGGACCTCGGTGGCCTCGGCCGGCTGTCCGGGTTCGGGCTCGCCCCCGCCGTCGCAGGCGGCCAGCACCTCGCCGCCGGTGCGCTCCAGCAGGGCGACGGCGTGCATGCCGAAGGCGGTGCGGGACTTCTCCAGCAGGGCGGGCAGGGCGTCGGCTCCGCGCAGCACGCTGCCGGCGAGGGTGGAGAGCGTCTCGGCCTCGGCGGTGGCCCGGGCGGCCCGGGCGGTGAGCCGGCCGGCGTGGTCGACCACCGTGGAGACGGTCAGCGCGACGGCGGCGAAGACGGTGAGGGCGATGATGTTGTTGGTCTCGCCGATGGTGAAGGCGTGGACGGGCGGAATGAAGAAGTAGTTGAGCAGCAGCGAGGCGACCACCGAGGCCACCAGCGCGGAGGTCGCCCCGCCGAGCAGGGCGACCACGACCACGCCGAGCTGGAAGATCAGCGCGTCGGTGGTGAGGTTGACGGTGTCGTGGGACTGCGAGAGTCCGGCGGTGATCAGCCAGGGCACCACCAGCCCGGCGAGGAAGCCGGTGACGGTGCGGCGCCTGGAGTGGCGGCGGCCGAGCGACGGCAGCCGGCCGCGGCCGGTGAACTCGTGGGTGACCATGTGGACGTCGATGTCCTCGGAGGCGTCCACGGTGGTCTCGCCGATTCCCGGGCCGGTCAGGAAGCGGGTGGTCCGGCCGCGCCGGCTGGTGCCGAGGACGAGCTGGGTGGCGTCGTGGGCCCGGGCGAAGGCGAGCAGCGCGGTGGGGATGTCGTCGCCCACCACCACGTGGTAGCTGCCGCCGAGGTTCTCGACGAGCTGCCGCTGTTGCGCGAGTTCCCCCGACGAGGCCCCCGCCAGGCCGTCGCTGCGGGTGACGTGGACGGCGAGCAGGTCGCCGCCGGCGGTGCGGTCGGCGATCCGGGCGGCGCGGCGGACCAGCGTCTCGCCCTCGGGGCCGCCGGTGAGGGCGACCACGACGCGCTCGCGGGCCTCCCAGACGCGGTCGATGTCGTGGCTGGCCCGGTAGTCGCGCAGGCCCTCGTCGACCCGCCCGGCCACCCAGAGCAGGGCGAGTTCGCGCAGGGCGGTGAGGTTCCCGACCCGGAAGTAGTGGGAGAGCGCGGCGTCCACCTTCTCCGCCTTGTAGACGTTGCCGTGGGCCATCCGCCGGCGCAGTGCCTGCGGGGCCATGTCGACGAGCTCGATCTGGTCGGCCCGGCGGACCACCTCGTCCGGGACGGTCTCGCGCTGCGGGATGCCGGTGATCTTCTGGACGACGTCGTTCAACGACTCCAGGTGCTGGACGTTGACGGTGGTGATGACGTCGATCCCGGCGTCCAGCAGCTCCTCGACGTCCTGCCAGCGCTTGGTGTGCCGGCCGCCGGGGACGTTGGTGTGGGCCAGCTCGTCGACCAGGACGACGGCGGGCCCGCGGGCGAGCACGCCGTCGAGGTCCATCTCCTCGAAGTCGCCTTCCCGGTAGGAGCGGTGGACCCGCGGGAGGACCTCCAGACCGGCGAGCATGGACTCGGTGTGCCGGCGGCCGTGGCACTCGATGTAGCCGACCACCACGTCCGCGCCGCGGTCCTGTCTGCGCCGCGCCTCGTCCAGCATCCGGTAGGTCTTGCCGACACCGGGGGCGGAGCCGAGGTAGACCCTCAGCCGGCCTCGGCGGTGGCCGGTGCCGGGAGCGAGGTCGCGGACCATGGGCGCTGCTCTTTCGTCTGCGCACGAGGCGGCTTCTGGGGCGGGGGCGGGGGCGGAGGTCAGGGGCGAGGGGCGAGGCGCGAGGGTGGCCGGGGGCGGTCCCCGGAACGGGGCGGTTCCGGGGGCCGGAACGGACGGCGGCCGACCCGGGCGCGGGGCAGTGCCCCGGCCCGGGTCGGCCAGTCTCACAGGTCCGGCCGGTCGGCCGGCGCGCGTTGCGTCCGCACGCCCTCCGCGCTCACTTCTGCTGCGCCAGCGCGGCGTTGAGTCGGACCACGTTCACGCCCGGCTCCCCGAGGAAGCCCAGCGAGCGGCCCTCGGTGTACTTCTCGACCAGCTTCTTCAGCAGCTCGGGCGAGACGTTGCCACGGGCCTTGGCGACCCGGTCGACCTGCTGCTCGGCGTAGGCGACCGAGATGTGCGGGTCGAGGCCGGATCCGGAGGCGGTGACGGCGTCCACCGGGACGCTCGCCGGGTCGACGCCGTCGAACGCGGCGACGCCCTTGCGGCGCTCCTCGACCGTCGCGGTGAGGTCCTCGCTGGTGGGGCCCAGGTTGGAGGCGCCGGAGCTCTTCGGGTCGTGGCCGCCGGCGGAGGGCCGGGGCTGGAACCACCTCGGGTCCGGCAGCGCGACCTCGTCCGGGTCGTCCGGGTTCTGCTTGGGCAGGTCGTAGCTCTGCGCCAGCAGGCCGGAGCCGACCTCCTTGCCGTCGACCCTGACGATCGAGCCGTCGGCCTTGTCGGGGAAGGCGGCCTGGGCGATGCCGGTGACCAGCAGCGGGTAGGCGATACCGAGGATCACCGTCATCACCAGCAGCATCCGCAGGGCGGTGAGGTGCGTGCGCACGGTGGTGGGCAGGGGCTTGGACACGGGGGTTCTCCTCTCTCAGCTCAGGCCGGGGACGAACTGGACGACCAGGTCGATCAGTTTGATCCCGGCGAAGGGGACGACGAGCCCGCCGAGGCCGTAGACCCCGATGTTGCGACGCAGGAGCGAACTGGCGTCGGAGGGGCGGTACTTCACCCCGCGCAGGGCGAGCGGGATGAGGCCGACGATGACCAGGGCGTTGAAGACGATCGCCGAGGTGATCGCGGACTGCGGGCTGTGCAGGCCCATGATGTTGAGCTTGTCGAGGCCCGGGTACACCGACGCGAACATGGCCGGGATGATCGCGAAGTACTTCGCGACGTCGTTGGCGATCGAGAAGGTCGTGAGCGCGCCGCGGGTGATCAGGAGCTGCTTGCCGATCTCGACGATCTCGATCAGCTTGGTGGGGTTGGAGTCGAGGTCGACCATGTTGCCGGCCTCCTTGGCCGCCATGGTCCCGGTGTTCATCGCGACACCGACGTCGGCCTGGGCGAGGGCCGGGGCGTCGTTGGTGCCGTCGCCGGTCATCGCGACCAGCTTGCCGCCGGCCTGCTCCTTCTTGATCAGCGCCATCTTGTCCTCGGGGGTGGCCTCGGCGAGGAAGTCGTCCACGCCCGCCTCCTCCGCGATCGCCCGGGCGGTCAGCGGGTTGTCGCCCGTGATCATGACCGTCCTGATGCCCATCCGGCGCAGCTCGTCGAAGCGCTCCCGCATGCCCTCCTTGACCACGTCCTTGAGGTGGATCACGCCGAGGGCCTTCGGGGCCGCGGGGCCGGCCTTGGAGGCGACCAGCAGCGGGGTCCCGCCGGCGGCCGAGATGCCGTCGACCAGCTCGGCTACGTCACGGCCGACGGTGCCGCCGTTCTCGGTGACCCAGGTGGTGACCGATCCCGCCGCACCCTTGCGGACCCGGTGCGGACCGTCGGGCTCGTCGAGGTCGACGCCGGACATCCGGGTCTGGGCGGTGAACGGCACCCAGGTGGCGTGCGCCAACTCGCCCTGGGCGCGGGCGCGCAGGCCGTACCGCGTCTTGGCGAGGACGACGATCGAGCGGCCCTCGGGGGTCTCGTCGGCCAGCGAGGAGAGCTGCGCCGCGTCGGCCAGCTCCTCGACCGTGACGCCGGCGGCCGGGAGGAACTCGGCGGCCTGGCGGTTGCCGAGGGTGATGGTGCCGGTCTTGTCGAGCAGCAGGGTGTTGACGTCGCCGGCGGCCTCGACCGCGCGGCCGGACATCGCCAGCACGTTGCGCTGGACCAGCCGGTCCATGCCGGCGATGCCGATCGCGGAGAGCAGCGCGCCGATGGTGGTCGGGATGAGCGCCACGATCAGGGCGACCAGCACGATCATCGACTGCGGGGCGCCCGCGTAGGTGGCCATCGGCTGCAGGGTGACGACCGCGACCAGGAACACGATGGTCAGCGAGGCCAGCAGGATGTTGAGCGCGATCTCGTTCGGCGTCTTCTGCCGGGCGGCGCCCTCGACCAGGGCGATCATCCGGTCGATGAAGGTCTTTCCGGGTTCGGAGGAGATCTTCACCACGATCCGGTCGGAGAGCACCCTGGTGCCGCCGGTCACGGCGGAGCGGTCTCCGCCCGACTCGCGGATCACCGGCGCGGACTCGCCCGTGATCGCCGACTCGTCGACGCTCGCGACGCCCTCGACGACGTCCCCGTCACCGGGGATGATCTGGCCGGCCTCGACCACGACGTGGTCGCCCAGGCGCAGCGACGCACCGGGGACCTCCTCCTCGCCCCGGCCCGCGGGCCAGTCGGTGAGCCGCCGGGCCACGGTGTCGGTCCTGGTCCGGCGCAGGGTGTCCGCCTGCGCCTTGCCACGGCCCTCGGCGACGGCCTCGGCCAGGTTGGCGAAGACCGTGGTCAGCCAGAGCCAGACGGTGATCGACCAGGCGAACACCGACGGGTCGGCTATCGCGCAGACCGTGGTGACGACGGAGCCGACCTCGACCACGAACATGACGGGGTTCTTGACCATCACGCGCGGGTCGAGCTTCTTCACCGCGTCCGGCAGGGCGGCGAGGAGCACCTTCGGGTCGAGCAGGCCGCCGGCCGCTCTGTGCGGCGCCTCGGCGGGCGCCTCCGGCCGGGGGGCCGGCTTCTCGGTCAGGGTGGAGGACATCAGGAGAGACCTTCCGCGATCGGCCCGAGAGCCAGGGCCGGGAAGTAGGTGAGGCCGACGACGATCAGGACGACGCCCGACAGCAGGCCCACGAACAGCGGCTTGTGGGTGGGCAGGGTGCCCGGGGTGGCGGGGACCGGCTGCTGCTGTGCGAGCGCGCCGGCCAGGGCCAGGACGAAGACCATCGGCAGGAACCGGCCGAACACCATGGCCAGGCCGATCGCGGTGTCGTACCAGTCGGTGTTGACCGTGATGCCGGCGAACGCCGAGCCGTTGTTGTTCGCGCCCGAGGTGAACGCGTACAGCACCTCGGAGAAGCCGTGGGCACCCGAGTTGAGCATCCCGGCCCGCTGACCCGGCAGCGCCATCGCCACACCCGTACCGACCAGCACGAGCGTCGGCGTGGTCAGGATGTACAGGGAGGCGAACTTCATCTCCCGCCCGCCGAGCTTCTTGCCCAGGTACTCCGGGGTGCGCCCGACCATCAGACCGGCCACGAACACCGCGACGATCGCCAGCACCAGCATCCCGTACAGGCCCGAGCCCACACCGCCGGGCGCGATCTCGCCCAGCATCATGTTGAACATCGTCAACCCGCCGCCGAACGCCGAGTACGAGTCGTGGAACGAGTTCACCGCACCGGTCGAGGTCAGCGTCGTCGACGCCGCGAACAGACCGGACGCCGCGATACCGAACCGCTGCTCCTTGCCCTCCAGAGCCCCGCCGGCCGCCTGCATCGCCGAACCGGCGTGCTGCGACTCGGAGAAGGTGATCAGCGCCACCGACGCCGCCCAGAACAGACCCATCACCGCGACGATCGCGTAGCCCTGCCGGTGGTCCCCGACCATCCGGCCGAAGGCCCGCGGCAACGCGAACGGGATCAGGAGGATCAGGAAGATCTCCAGGAAGTTGCTCAGACCCGTCGGGTTCTCGAACGGGTGCGCCGAGTTGGCGTTGAAGAAGCCGCCGCCGTTGGTGCCCAGCAGCTTGATGACCTCCTGCGAGGCCACCGGCCCGCCCGGGACCGACTGCGGATCGCCGACCAGCGCGGCCACCTCGTGGAAGCCGTGGAAGTTCTGCACCACCCCGGTCGCCGCCAGCACCAGGGCGAAGACGACCGCGACCGGCAGCAGCAGGCGCAGGCTGATCCGGGTCAGGTCGACCCAGAAGTTGCCGACCCGGTCCGTCCGGTTGCGGGTGAAGCCCCGGATCAGGGTGGCGACGACGGCGATGCCGACGGCCGCGGAGACGAAGTTCTGCACCGCCAGACCTGCCATCTGGGCCACGTGCCCCATCGCGGCCTCGCCGCTGTAGGACTGCCAGTTGGTGTTGGCGACGAACGAGATCGCGGTGTTCCACGCCTGGTGGCCCGGCATCTGCTCGACGCCGAGGTTCAGCAGGAGGTGGCCCTGGAGGCGGATCAGGCCGTAGAGGAAGAGGACCGAGACGGCCGAGAAGGCCAGCACCGAGCGCAGGTACACCGACCAGCGCTGGTCGGCGTCCGGGTCCACGCCGATCACCTTGTACAGGCCGCGCTCGGCTCTGAGGTGCCGGGAGGTGGTGAGGATCCGGGCGATGTAGTCGCCCAGGGGCCGGTAGCACAGGGCCAGTGCGCCCACCAGGGCGAGGACCTGCAGCCAGCCCGCGAGAGTGGAGCTCATGTCAGAACTTCTCCGGGTAGATCAGCGCCACGACGAGGTAGCCGACGAGGGCGACGGCCACGATGAGACCTGCGACGTTCTCGGCGCTCACAGCTTCTCCACCCCCCGCGCGATCAGGGCGATGACGGCGAACACGGCGACCGTGACACCGACGTAGATGAGATCGGACATGGGCTCCACCACAGTGGTTCGGAGGTGGCCGCGGCCTGCGTAGAAGGGGCGGGGCGCGGCACCGGCGGCGGGCCGGCTACGCCAGCCAACCGCCCTCACGGCGCGTCAACGGCGTTCTTGACGCCCTCCATACGGCGTACGTTCGATTGTTGACGGGCTCCATACGGGCCCGGGGGCGGCGGGGCCGGGGCTCCGTGCGTAGGGGGTCGCAGCCGGTCACGTCCGGGGTCACGTCCGGGGCCGCTGTGCCGGGTCACCCCACGGGCCCCGGACGGCCGATGCCGTCCGGGGCCCGTGGGGTGACTCCCGTACTCCTGTGCTCCCGTAGTCCTGCGCTCCTGCGCTCCTGCCGCACCCCTGCCCGCGTGCGTCAGGCGTGCTCGGGCGCCGGCAGCTTCTCCCGTTCCGACCGCACCGCCGGCTCGCCGCGCCGGACCGCACCCGGCGCCCGGCGGGACGGGTGGTCGGCCCGGCCGGCCGAGGTCAGCTGCCACGGCACGCTGATCACCATCACCCCCGGGGTGAAGAGCAGCCTGCTCTTCAGCCAGAGCGCCGACTGGTTGTGCAGCAGGTGCTCCCACCAGTGCCCGACCACGTACTCGGGGATGAACACCGCCACCGCCTCGCGCGGGCCGGTCCGGCGGTACTCCCGCACGTACTGGACGACCGGCCGGGTGATCTCCCGGTACGGCGAGTCCAGCACCTTCAGCGGCACCGCCACGGCCAGCTCCCGCCACTGCCGCTCCAGTTCGCCGGTGGCGTCCGGCTCCACGGCGACGGTGAGCGCCTCCAGCGAGTCCGGCCGGAACGCCTCGGCGTAGCCGAGCGCCCGCAGGGTCGGCTTGTGCACCTTGGACACCAGCACGATGCCGTGCACCTTGGAGGGCCGCACCGACTCGGCGTCCGGGTCGTCCACCGTCAGCTCCTCGGCGACGCTGTCGTAGTGCCGCCGGATGCCGCGCATCATCACCCAGAGCACCGCCGCCGCGACCACGGCCAGCCAGGCGCCCTGGGTGAACTTGGTCAGCAGCACGACGACCAGCACCAGCGCGGTGGTGACCGCACCGAAGGAGTTGATCACCCGGGACCGCAGGGCGCCGCCCCGGACCGCCGGGTCGGTCCCGGTCTCCAGGGTGCGGTTCCAGTGCCGCACCATGCCGATCTGCGACAGCGTGAAGGAGGTGAAGACCCCCAGGATGTAGAGGTGGATCAGGCTGGTGACGTCCGCGTCGTACAGCCAGAGCAGCCCGCCGGCCACCACCGCGAGCGCGATGATGCCGTTGGAGAAGGCCAGCCGGTCACCGCGGGTGTGCATCTGCCGGGGCAGGTAGCGGTGCTCGGCCAGGATCGAGGCCAGCAGGGGGAAGCCGTTGAACGCGGTGTTGGCCGCCAGGATCAGCACCAGCGCGGTGACCGCCTGGATCGCGTAGAAGAGGACGCTCCCGTCGCCGCCGAAGACCGCCGCCGCCAGCTGGGCGATCACGGTCTGCTGGGGCGCGGTCGTGCAGTCGCCGGGGAACCCGGTGAGGTGGCAGGCGTCGTCGGCGATGTGGACGTCGGACACCAGCGCCAGCGCCGTGATGCCGACGAACATGACCACGGCCGTGGTGCCCATCACGGCCATCGTGGCGGCGGCGTTCCTCGACTTCGGTGCCCGGAACGCCGGCACGCCGTTGGAGATCGCCTCGACCCCGGTCAGCGCCGTGCAGCCGGAGGCGAACGCCCGCAGTCCCAGCAGCAGCAGTCCCAGTCCGGCCAGGGTGTCCCTGCCGTCCTCCGGCACGATCCCGTACGAGGCGCTGGCCGCCACCGGCGCGTCGCCGAGCACGGCCCGGACCAGCCCGGTGACCACCATCAGCAGGATGCCGCCGATGAACAGGTACGTCGGCGCGGCGAAGGCCTTGCCCGACTCCCGCACTCCGCGCAGGTTCCCCGCCATCAGCAGCACGACGAAGCCGACCGCCAGCTCGACCCGGTGGTCGGCGAGCGAGGGCAGCGCCGAGATGATGTTGTCCACGCCGGAGGCCACCGACACGGCGACCGTCATCACGTAGTCGACCAGCAGCGAGGCGGCCACCACCAGGCCCGAGTTGGCGCCCAGGTTCCGGGAGACCACCTCGTACGAGCCGCCGCCGCTCGGGTAGGCGTGCACGACCTGGCGGTACGACATCACCACGACCGCCATCAGGGCGACCACACCGGCCGCGACCCACGGGGTCAGCGAGAGGAAGGCGGCGCCACCGACGGTGAGCACCAGCAGGATCTCCTGGGTCGCGTAGGCGACCGAGGAGAGCGGGTCGGAAGCGAAGATCGGCAGCGCCAGCCGCTTGGGGAGCAGCGTCTCGCCCAGCTCCTCGCTGCGCATGGCTCTGCCGATCACTAGGCGCTTGAGCGCCTGGGGCACGTTGAACACATGGGCGAGCGTAAGCGCGTCCGGCCGACGCGGAACGGGCCTCCGAGGAGTGTCCGGAACGCCCGGCATCTCCGATCGGCGGGGACGTTCCCGCAGGTCGGGGCCGCTGCGGGCGCGGCACGCCAGGTGGCGCGGGGGCGTTCGGAGGGCATGCGGGGAGCACGGAGGGGGGCCGTTAAGACATCGTCAAGATATGACGATCGGCTCGGACAAATACCCACCATCTCCGCAATTCACCGCCACACGGCGGGCCCTCACATCCGCATCCGGAGCCGGCAGACCACCGCGTCGGTGTGCCGGCGCAGCGCCCGGTCGATGACCGCGCCGCGCCGGTTCTGCAGGGCGCGCTGCCAGGGACGGGCCGGTTCGACCTCGGGGATCAGGACGGTCAGCCGGTCGTAGGCGCGTTCGGCGGCCAGGCGGTTCACGAACTCGGCGATCGGCGGGCCGAGGCGGCGGTGGCCGTCCGGGATGTCCACCAGCGGTACGCCGGGCTGCCACAGTTCCCAGTCCCGGCGCAGGGCTTCGGCCTCGGCCGGGTCGTGGACGACGGTGACGGCGAGGACCTCGTCGCCGAGTGAGAGTGCGGCGGAGAGGCCGTCGCGGGTGAGGCGGGTGATGGCGGTGACGGGCACGAGGACGAGGCTGCGCTGCGGGGTGAGCGGGCCGGGGATCCGGCCGAGTTCCAGTCGCTCGCCGATCCGTGCGTAGCTGCGGTGGACCGCCTCGAAGAGCAGGACGAGCAGCGGCAGGGCCAGGCAGATGCCCCAGGCGCCCTCGGTGAACTTGGTGCCGGTGACGACCAGCGCCGCCACGGCGGTGAGCAGGGCGCCGAAGCCGTTCAGCGCGGCCTTCGCCCGCCAGCGGGCCGGCCGCTCCAGCACCCAGTGGCGGACCATGCCGACCTGGCAGATCGTGAAGCCGACGAACACGCCGATCGCGAAGAGCGGCACCAGGCTGTTGACGTCGCCGCCCGAACCGACCAGCAGCACCGCGGAGACGGCCGCGAGGAACAGCACGCCGTGCCGGTGCACCTGGCGGTCGGCGCGCAGGGCGAAGACGTGCGGCAGGTGGTTGTCGCGGGCCAGCAGGTGGAGCAGGACCGGCAGCCCGCCGAAGGAGGTGTTGGCGGCCAGGCCGAGCAGGACCACCGTGGCGAACTGGACCAGGTAGAAGCCGGCACCGTGGCCGAGCGAGGCGTCGGCGAGCTGGGCGAGGACGGTGACGCCCTCCACCGGCTGGAGGTGGAAGCGGCCGATCAGCACGGCCAGTCCGATCAGCATCACGCCGAGCAGCGCACCCAGTGCGACCTCGGTGTGCTGGGCCCGCTTCACGCCGGGCGTGCGGAAGGACGGCACGGCGTTCGCCACCGCCTCCACGCCGGTCAACGCCGAGCAGCCGGCCGCGAAGGCCTTGAGCAGCAACAGCGCCCCGACGGCGGTCGCGTTGCCGGCCAGCACCGAGGCGTGCCCCTCGGCCGCCGCCGTGCTCACCGGGGCGTCACGGAACAGACCCACCACGACGATCGTCAGGATCGAGAGCACGAACACGGCGGTCGGCGCCATGAACCAGCGGGCCGACTCGGCGATCCCGCGCAGGTTCACCGCCGTCACCAGCGCCAGCACGCCCAGGCAGAGCCAGACCCGGTCCCCGTACAGGCCCGGTACGGCGGAGGTCAGCGCCGCCACGCCCGCCGTCACCGACACCGCCACGTTCAGCACGTAGTCGATCACCAGCGAGGCCGCGGCGGTCAGCGCCGTCCGCCGCCCCAGGTGCGCCTTGGCCACGGCGTACGAACCGCCGCCGTCCGGGAACGCCGCGATCACCTGCCGGTACGAAGCCACCAGCACCGCCAGCAGCACCGCGATCGCCGCCGTCACCGGAAGCGTGAACCCCAGCCCGTACGCCCCCGCCGCGGCCAGCACCAGCACGATCGACTCGGGCCCGTACGCCACGGAGGCCATCGCGTCCAACGACAGAGCGGCCAGGCCGCCGATGGCGGTGAGCCGGTGACGGTCGGCGTCCGCGCCGGCGGCATCCGTTCCTGGCGGTCCGGACCGCCCGGACCGTCCGGACGGCTCGGGCTGCTCGGGCACGACGGCGACGGCCGGAGTGACGGGGCTGGACATCGGGCGGGACCTCCGCAGTCGATCGGATGATCCGATCCTGCGGGCCGCGCACCCGTCCGCCGCCGCCCCCTACGCGTTCCTGACGCTCCGGCGCGCAGCCTTGACACGCCTTTGACGCGGTGGGGACGAGAGGCGGGGTGGGCGGACCGCTGTCCCGGCGGGCGCCGGTTGGGAAGACGATCAGCTCTTACGGAGGACTCCCGGCGCGCTTCCGCACGACCGGGGCTTCTCAGCGGGGAGGCTGAACGGCCCGACCCCACCCCTGCCCCACCACTTTGCTGCCTGGTCGAGGTAATTGCAAGCCATTCGCAATAGTGGCACCGACGCCGACCACTACCCTCCGCACATGAAAAATCACTTCAAGTCGCCATCTCGCGACGGGCTCCGCCCCCGCCGTCCACTCCTCCTGATCGACCTCGACCACACCCTGGTCGAACGCGACGGCGGCGCCGACGCCTGGACACCCGGCTTCTGCACCGCCCACGGCCTCCCCGCCAAAGCCGCCCCCACCGTCTTCGCACTCCTCCGCGCCGACCGGTCCCCGGCCGGCTTCGCCCGGATCGCCGACCACTTCGGCCTGCCGCGCTCCGGTGCGACCCTCTGGGAGGAACACGTCGCCCAGGAGGCCGCCCGCACCCACCTGATCCCCGGCGTCCCCGAAGCCCTCGCCGCCCTCCGCGACGCGGGCTGGACCATCGCCGTCGTCACCAACGGCTCCACCGACATCCAGCGCGCCAAACTCGCCCGCACCGGCCTGCTGCCCGCCGTCGACGCCGTCTGCGTCTCCGAGGAGGCCGGCGCCCGCAAGCCCGCCCCCGCGATCTTCCACCTCGCCGCCACCCGCCTCGGCCGCACCCTGACCGCCGCCGACTGGATGGTCGGCAACAACCCCGCCACCGACCTCCAGGGCGCCCACGCCACCGGCCTGCGCTCCGTCTGGATCACCCCCACCCCACCCCCACCACTCCCCCCGGCCCACCCCGCCCCCACCCACACCGCCCCCGACACCCCCGCAGCCGCCACCCTGCTCCTGACGCTCCGGCCGGCCCCTTCCCCCGGGCCCTCCTGATCGCGGAAAACGAAAAACGGCCCGTGATCAGCGTTTCCGCTGATCACGGGCCGTTCTCAATCCTGTGGCTGGTGCAGGGTTCGAACCTGCGTAGCTTGCGCGGCAGATTTACAGGCCGCTGACGGGACGCGCTCTGACCTGCAGACTCTTGATGCCAGACCGAATCCGGTCCGTGCCTGGTCCGGATCATGGTCTCGACGAGCACAAGTACCTCTCCCCGCAAGGACCCGAGGCGCCAGAGCTGGCACTTGTCTCCACAGGTCCGCCGTAACCCTTGGCCCTGTCTGCGCTGCTTTGACCCCTCCTCAGCCCCTTAAGGCTCTACAGGTCACCGCAGGGAGATCAATCACGACTCGCCCCGCCCACCCATGTAGCAGAGAGCGGCTACTGCGAACACGGCAAACCCCATCACCCGCAGATCCTCTGCGGAGCGCCCGTTCGAAATTCCGGCCACCAGAACAGCCAGTGTGACATACGCCCAGCTTCGTCCCTTATTTGCCATTTTCCACCATTCATCGCTCTTATCACGCTTCTACGTTTAGCCGTGCTTGGGCTAGTTCAATAGAACGTGTCCGGGCCCGTCATAGCGAGGCAGGCGGACAGCTTCGGCAAACTCCGGACATCGAGCAGGGCCCTGACCTAGAGTTTCTCCACAGCAGCCGGACATCAACGGACACCTCCGGACGCCCACGGACAGCTGCGGACAGGGGGAATCCCATGAACGTTGACATTGCCGCACAGTTGCGCACACTCCGCCGCAAGGCAGGCAGCCCCTCCATCAGGGAAATAGCGCGACTGATCGCCAGCCAGGGCAGGCGGCACCAAATGGCAAGATCAACAATTCAAGACAAGCTTTCCGGGAAAAACCCTGCGACGACCGCCCAGGTCCTCTCCATCGTTGAAGCACTGGCAGAATATGCCCGATCCACAGGATTTCCACTTGCACCCGCCGACTACGATTCAAATTCCTGGAGAGAGGAGGTTGCGAAGATCCAAGACCCCCACTTCTTGAAATCAAAAAAAGAACCCCCGAAGGAATCCCCCACGGGAGAAAGTCGACTCAGTCTGGATCTCGCGCCATTTCGTCACGGAGGAATGACCGATGTGGTCCTGCTTATCGAAGAAACGCCATCAACCGAAGCATTCAAATGGCTGCCGGACGTCATCGAGTCCATGAGGCAAGTTCAAATGGATACCACGGGAATTCTGCAGCAGATAGCCAAGGATGCGCCAGAAAATCTAATCCGGAACGTTTCCGCCCTCCATGAGAGATTCCCCCCTGAGCAGCAAGACCCCTCGCCGTGGTCCGCAGGAGAAATGCATATCAACCAAGATATCAGTAAACTCCTAGTGCACGCTGCGCGGGCTCATTCGCCCACACATATTGCTCCGATCATTGTTGGACTTCGCCGAGCCAAAATGGGAATTTATGCACCTCTCTTCATGAGGTGGACGGCGACATGGCACCTCCCAGGCACCCTGAAGGACGCCGCTGGCCGTCTTCGTTCGGCAGGCCTATCAGGCGATGCTCGATTTCTCTATAGCCTGGTGGGAAAGCACCGGTCGGAGAAACATGTCTATGACGTAGTGAAGGCCCTGAATCTCCCCGAAGATCTCGAAGATCGAAAAGCCATCCTTCAAAGTACTGCAGCATCGAGCCCGGGGAGAATGGCGACGGTCGCTAAGGAGATCGAGGATGACTCGCCACAAAACCGACAAGAAATGCTGACGGCCATGATCACTGGAATCCCTTACGGGATGCATGAACAATATGCCGAACATTTTAGCCGAGAAGGATTGAAAGAGCTCTCAAACTTGGCGCTTGCCCAAAACGATGAGCCGCCATTCTAATTCGGACTGCGTAAACGCGGATTCGGACAGACACCCTTGCGCCCTCGACTTCACGCGCGAGCGCGGAGAGATAATGGAGATCCGAGAGAGAGGCCTCTTGAGCATCCGCCCCAAAACTCGCTCAGGAGATGTTATCGGCGATAAGCTGCATGGAATCCACAACAACCACGGCTCCGCCAACAGCTAGCTTGACGTCCTTCCCAGGCTTGTTGGCGTAGCCGATGGTGAGGACACCTGCCGCATATCCCGCTTCTATATCCCGAACAGCATCGCCGATGAAAATGCAATCTTGAGGACGAGTGCCCATAGCTTCCATAGCCTCAAGCAGTAGCCGCGGGTTCGGCTTCATGGAAGAGGGATCGCCCGGGATGCGTCCGAAGACGCCAGCCACATAGTCGCTGAGACCATGCGCGGTCAGGTAGGTCTCGATGGCCACGCTCGCGTTATTGCTGACCACGGAGACCAAGCGTCCGGAGCGGGCGCATGCGTGGAGAACCGATTCTCCGCCCGGCGTCGGGTGGGCGACCTGAACGGCTTCGGTTTCCAGCGCAGCCAGTGCCGCATCCGCGCTCTCCGTGAGATCAGGCCAGACGCCCGCGACCATGCGGAGCAGGGCAAGCGGGTCGCGCTCCTCCTCGGCCCCGGCCGGGGCCTGCTCGCCCGAGGCGAGCAGGCCCTCACGGAGCCGGCGCGCGACCTCCGGGGCGGGGAGGCCGGCGAAGACCGAGCACACCGGACCGTCGAAGTCGAGGAGTACGTGCTTCACCGGCCGCAGCACGTCGGCGAGTTGCTGAGGGGTGGCCATCATGACTGCCGCTCGTACGCGATCGTGCTCCACACGCTGTCGAACCACATCTGGGCCTGCTGGACGTACTGCGATCCGAGCGAGGCGTCGTCCGGGCCAGCGGCGTGGTGGAACAGGGTGGTGTCCTTGCCGGTCACGTCATAGAAGGTGTGGTCGGTGTCGTCGATCGCCACGGTGCGCTCGCGGAGCGGGTAGAAGCCGAAGAACGCCTCCTGCCGGTTCAGGATGTACAGCTTGAACAGGCTGGACGCCCGGTGCACCTTGACCTGAACGCTGGCCTTCTGGACCAAGCCCAGCTCGGCCAGCATCTCCACCGAGTGCGCGATGCCGCCGGCGTTCGTCAGGGCGATGTTGCGGGCGCGCTGCCGTAGGGCGGCCTCGTCCTGGAGCCCGTCGACGAGCACCGGCACGGCCATGGGCGCGGTGGTGTCCGGCAGCAGCAGGCGGACCGTGATGGACTCCGGGGCCAGCCGGCCGGAGCGGACCTTGTCGAGCGGCTCCTGCAGCGCGTTGTGCAGCGTCTCGCTGGAGAACCCCGCGAAGTCGAGGGTCACCTGCTGCTGCGCGAAGGCGGCTTCGAGGTGAGGCCGCAGCCCGACCGGCCGGGATGTCCGCTCCCGTACGAAGGAGCCGCTCCCCTGCCGGGTGACGATCAGTCCCTCGGTGCGGAGCAGGTCTAGCGCCTTGTCCACGGTGCCGCGCGCCACGCCGAAGTGCTTCGCCAGTTCGGGGCCTGAGGGGAGCTTGTCGCCGGTCTCGAAGCCCGGCTTCTTGGTGAGGATCGAGGCCCGCAGAGAGCTGCCGACCTGCTGATACGGGGGGCGCGAGTCGTCCGGGTCCAAGGCCATGGGCCAATGCTAGGGCAGGTGCCCAACAGGCGCGAGAAACCCAACTCTCTTGACATGCCTAAGCAGGTTCTCTATGTTGTGAGTGTCGCACCGAGTGAGACAGGGGTGACACAGAGGGGCCTTCTTTGGGCTGCTCTGACCTGCACGAATGCGCCCGTGAATGGCCGGCCTTCTGCCGCGCCCAGGGCGAAGGGGCCAGGACAGATCGGGCCGAGGCATCCCGGCGCCTTGTCAGATCGGAGACCTAGATCAAAAAGGCCGCGCCCGCCTGTAAGGGCGCAGACCTGCTGGCCGTCCCGGGTGATTGGGGCGGCCAGTGCTGTTGATCAACGTTGGCCGGGCCTGCGAGAACGGGGCCGCCGCGCCTTACTTGGCCGGAGCGTGGCGACCCCTCACGGGCCCACACCCAGAGAAGAGGTTGGCCCATGATGCTGATCATCGCGGGCCAGACGGCCGCGAACCACGACGAGTTCGCTGAGCTGGCGCTCGGCGTGGACGAGCAGTGTTTGCCGGGGTCACTGGCGAGAGCGAGATCGAGCGCGCGGCCCGGATGACCAGCTGTTCCGGACCTTCCGCGACGGCATGGTGCAGGAGAGCGGGTACGGGGTGGTCTGGGCGGCGGCCCGGGCCGAGGTGCTGAGCTCGGACGAGCAGGCCACGCCGCTGGCGAAGCGGCCGTACGACGGTCGGCATGCCGGGATCTCGCTGTGGCTGGCCTCAGGAGTGGCGCCGGCCGAGTGCGCGCGGCGCGCCGGGCACAGCATCGCCGTCCTCCTCCGCGTCTACGCGAAGTGCATCCACGGTGACGAGGACCACGCCAACCGGCTGATCACCGAACGCCTCCAGCGCCGGCCCGGCTGCCCCTGGTCCGCGCCTGGTCCGGAACCGCTGGTCAACGCCGGGATCCGGGCGGCATCAGGTGGGACAAACCTCGCAAAACGGCCATGAAGGCACCGCAACTGTTCGAATGAACGAGAAGGGCCCCTGATCGGCGTTTCCGCTGATCAGGGGCCCTTCTTTATCCTGTGGCTGGTGCAGGGTTCGAACCTGCGTAGCTTGCGCGGCAGATTTACAGTCTGCTCCCTTTGGCCGCTCGGGCAACCAGCCAGGATGTTTTGCCGACCGGGGCTTGCCCCGTTCGACTGGGTAAACCTTACCCGATGGAAGGGGGTGCTTCGCCACCCGGTTGGGCGGCGGGTGATCACGTGGTGCGGCGTGGCGGTCGGGGGCGAGGGCGGGGGTGGGCTGGATAGGCTGGGGCGGCGGACGCCCGGTGGGGCACGCCGTGTCAGTGCAGGCAGAGCATCAAGGAGACCAACACCCATGGCCGACTCCAGTTTCGACATCGTCTCGAAGGTCGAGTGGCAGGAGGTCGACAACGCGATCAACCAGACCTCCCGCGAGATCGCCACCCGCTTCGACTTCAAGAACGTCGGCGCCGAGATCAGCCGCTCCGGCGAGACGATCGAGATGAAGGCGAACGGCGAGGAGCGCGTCAAGGCGATCCTGGACGTGCTGCAGAGCAAGTTCATCAAGCGCGGTCTGTCGCTGAAGGCGTTGGACACCAAGGAACCTCAGCTGTCCGGCAAGGAGTACAAGATCTTCGCGGACGTGAAGGAGGGCATCTCCCAGGACGATGCCAAGAAGATCGCGAAGATCATCCGGGACGAGGGCCCCAAGGGCGTGAAGGCCCAGGTGCAGGGTGACGAGCTCCGGGTGAGCTCGAAGAGCCGCGACGACCTGCAGACCGTCCAGGCCCTGCTCAAGGGCAAGGACCTGGACTTCGCGGTCCAGTACGTGAACTACCGCTGACCCCCGAGGGGCGGCGGACCGGCGACGGGGCGGCCCCGGTCGCGAGCTGCGGCTCGCGACCGGGGCCGCCGTCGTGCGGGCGGGCGCCGTCAGTGGGGAGCGACGACACCGGGCAGGGGGCGGGCCTGAAGGAGGGCCTGGACCTGGGCCTTGAGGAAGGCCAGCTGGTCCGCCGGCGGGACGGTCGGGGTCGCCGGGGGGTCGACGGTCGGGGGCGGGACGGGGGCCGTCACCGGCGGGGGTGCGGGCAGTTGGCCGATCAGGGCCTGAACAGTCGCCTCCAGCGAGGCGAGGAGTTGCTGGAGGGGCCCGAGGTCGGGCGCCCCGAGCAGCGGAGCGACGGTCGAGAGCAGGCCGTCGACCAACTGGAGGACTCCACCGAGGGCGGCCGTCGGATCGGGGACCGCGGGAGCGGCCGGGACGGGCAGGGGGAGGTCGACGGGGACCGCGAAGGTGCTGACGTGGGCGGGGGCGACCGCGGCTCCGTTGCCGGCGGCGGTGGCGGAGGTCGCCGTGGCGACCGGAGCCAGCACAAGGGCTGCGGTCAGCGCGGTGGCCATCCAGGTGGCACGCATGGGTGATGCTTTCCTCTCGGTACGAATCAGGCGAAATGCCTGATTCACACCGTGGGGCAGGCCAGTTGGCCCAGCCACCGCGTGTACGCCGAACGGTGCACGACACGCGGCGACCGGCGGCGACACGCCGTCAGGCGGTCGGCGCCGACCGCTCCCCGGGGTGACGGGTCAGCGGGCCGACGCCCAGGAGGCCGTGCTGCGGTGCTCGCCGAGGCCGACGGCGTCGAACTCGTCGCGGTGGGCGGCGTCCTCCACCCGGGCCCCGAGCCTGCGCAGGACGCGGGAGATCGGACTGCCCTCGGGCGGCGTGGGTTCGAACTCGCCACCGGCGAGCGGGCCGAGGTCGAGCCGGCCGTCGGCCCAGACGGCGGCGCGCTGGGTGCCGGTGCCGCCGAAGAAGTTCGCCTCGACGCAGGCGATCGGGCCGGCCTTGGACCAGGCGGCGAGCCTGCGTTCGAGGCCGTCCGGGAACCAGGCGAAGCCGACGGCTCCGGTGGTCGCCGACTCCTGCCCGCCGAGTCGCAGCGAGGCCAGGAAGGCGGGCGTCGCCGGGATCATCGCCAACCCCTGGGCCAGCGGTCGGGGGCGGGCCGCCGGAACCTCGGCGGCCGCCACTGCGACCAGCTCCGCCGAGCCGATCAGCGCCTGAAGTTCGTATGACATTCAGTCATCCTGAACCATGGCACTGACAGTGCGCCCGGCGTTTACGATTCCGTGCCCGGCCGGGTACCGCTTCGAGAGCCGGCCGGCGGGGGACCGGCGGCCTCCGGCGGATCGGCCGTCCCGGCCGGGACGGCTGCGTCCGGCCGGACCCCGTACAGCAGGGCGAAGGCGGCCACCTCCACCGCATCCGCCGACGCGCTCTGCCCTTCGGCGTGCAACTCGTCGAACACGTCGTTGAGTTGGGCCCGGACCCGGACCAGCCGCTCGGGGCTGAGCCGCAGCGTGACGTGCGAGAACAGACCGGGGAGGCCGACCGAGCCCTCCTGCGGGGTGGAGAAAGTCGCCCCCTCCGGATCGGCACCGCCGTCGTCCTCGGGGTCCACGGCGGCGCGGTCGCCGACCGGTACGACCGCCGGCGGATCCTGATCGCCGCCGACGGCACCCGGCTGCTCGCCTCCGCGAGCGTCCCGCCGGCGATGGCCCTGGACCGGCCGACCCTCGTCCGTACCCTGTCGGTGACCGTCGTGATCGGCGCGACCGTCGCGTACAGCGGTCCGGTCCGGCTGCTCGCGGTGCGCTCGGTCGTCCCGCCCTAGCAACTGAGGCAGGCGCCGGCGCAGGACGAGGCGCGGATGAGCGGCGCGGGGCCGGTCGGGCCGCCGCCGGCGGGGGCACTGTTCGGGCCCGGCCGGGGCGCACCGTACGTCGGGACGGCGCTCGCCTCGCTGCTCGCGCTGGCCTCGGCCCTGCTGGTCCGGTTCCCGAACCGCCCGGGAGCGGCGGACGCCCCCCGGCGCAGGACTCCCCGGAGAAGGACGGCGGTGCCCTCGCCGGCTTCCGCTTCCTCGCCGCCAACGCCTTCCTCCGTCCGACCCTCGCCCTCGTCCTGGTCCTCGACGTGGCGGCCACCCCGATGCTGCCGCCCCGGTGATGGTGATCCCGCGCGGGCAGGGTACGTCGAGCGGCGGGATCGGGCCGGCGCTGGCCGGGTAGGCCGTCGGGGCACTGGCCGGCGCGTTCCTGGTGGGCCGGCTGCACCGGCTGGCGGGCCCCGGCGGGCTGCTGCTCGCGGTGGCCTGGGTGCCGGTCCCGGCTGCCCCCGCCCCACCCGCCGGTCCACCGCCTCGCCCGACCACCGGTACACCGCCCCACCGGTCCGCCGACCCGAAAACCGGACGGCGGGCCGGCCGCACTCCTCCGCCCACCCCTGAGAGTCGATCACCCGTGCGGGTGCACGCCGCATGCGGCCTCACCGGCAACCGGGTGAACTGGCCGGGTACGGCCCGCCCCGGGGCCATCCCCGGGGCGGGCTGCTGGAACCAGGCCCGCCGAACCAGACCCGCCGGGCCCCGAGGAGGACTGATGAGTTCCATGGACGTGCCCTCGTCCGGTCGTGGCAGTCCCGGTACGGGCGGGCCGGGAGGAACGGGACCGGGCGGAGCGGGTCCCGGAGGCGCCGGCACCGGCCCGGCCACCCGGCAGCGCACCGGCGCGGTCGCGACCAGGCTCGCGAGCGCGCCCCGGATGTCCTGGCTGACGCTCGCCCTGATGACGACCAGCTCGGTGGCCAGCCTCCGCTCCGCCCCGACGATGGCGGTCTACGGCCTCGCGTGCGTCTTCCTCTACCTCCTCCCGGCGGTCGTCTTCCTGCTCCCGACCGCGCTGGTCTCCGCCGAGCTGGCGTCCGGCTGGGAGGGCGGTGTCTACCGCTGGGTGTCGGAGGGCCTGTCGAAGCCGCTCGGCTTCCTGGCCGTCTGGTGCCAGTTCGCGATGACGATCTTCTACTACCCGTCCCTGCTCGCGTACGTGGCGTCGACCATCGCCTACGTGGTCAACCCGGCGCTCGCCAGCAACGGCCTGTACACCGCGATCGTGATCATGGTGCTGTACTGGACCGGCGTCTGGGTCTCCTCGCGCGGCACCAAGGCCGTGGCCGGCCTCTCCTCGATGGGCCTGGTGATCGGCACGCTGATCCCCGGCGTGCTGCTGGTGGTGCTCGGTCTGGTCTTCCTGGGCCAGGGCAACCCCTCCGCCGCGCCGATGAACGCCGCGCACCTGTTCCCGCAGTGGACCGGTCTGGCCAGCCTGGTGCTGATCGTCAACAACTTCCTCAGCTACTCCGGCATGGAGATGAACGCGGTGCACGTCTCCTCGCTCCGCGACCCGGCCAAGGAGTTCCCGCGGGCGATGTTCACCTCCTCCGGGATGGTGCTGGCGATCTTCATCCTGCCTGCGCTGGCGATCAGCTGGGTGGTGCCGTCCAGCGAGCTCAGCCTGACCGCAGGCGTGATGCAGGCCTTCGACTCGTTCTTCCAGTACTTCCACATCGGCTGGCTCACCCCGGTGATCGCGGTGGCGCTGGTCTCCGCCTCGCTCGGCGGCATGCTCACCTGGCTGGCCGGACCGTCCAAGGGCCTGCTGATGATCTCCCGGCAGGAGGGCTACCTGCCGCCGTTCCTGCAGCGGCTCAACGGGGAGGGGGTCCAGCAGAACCTGCTGGTCACCCAGGGTGTGGTCACCACCGTCATCGCCCTCGCGTACGCGCTGATCCCGAACGTCTCCAGTGCCTACTGGATCTTCTCGGTGATCACCACGCAGGTGTACCTGATCGTCTACCTGCTGATGTTCACCGCCGCGATCCGGCTGCGCCGCACCCAGCCCGACCACCCGCGCGGCTACCGCGCGCCGGCGCTGGTGCCGATCGCGGTGACGGGTCTGATCGCCTCGGCCGCCGCGATGGCGATCGGTTTCGTCCCCTCCTCGCAGTTCGGCAGCGGCTCGGTCTGGTCGTACGTGGTGATCGTCGGCGGCGGTCTGGCCCTGCTCGGGCTGGTGATCCCCTACCTGTTCCTGCGGCTGCGCAAGCCCGAGTGGCGCTCGCCCGACGCGCAGGCGGAACTCGCCGAGGTGGAGGCCGCCGAGAGGTCCTCCGCCGAACGGTCGGCCGCCGAGAGGTCGGCCGGCAACCGGCCCCACGACGGCGGACCGGCGGACCACGTCGGCCCCGGCAGCACCCACGACGACCCCCGCGGACCCGACGGACCCGGCACCGGACCCGACGGCGGGCCGGGCGGACCCGGCACCGGACCCCACGGCGGACCCGACGGACCCGGTACCGGCGGTACCCCCGGAGGTGCGTCATGACCCGCAGCCTGATGGCCTCCCAGCACCGCTGGATCTACATCGGCGCGATCGTCCTCCTGGTCGCCATGCTGGTCACCGGCCTCCTGACCTACTCCCAGCTGCGTTCCACCAACGAGGCCAACCGCAAGGCCCAACAGCTCTCCGAGGCACTCGGCGCGGCCGGCTACCCGGTGCCCTCCCAGAGCCAGATCGTGCACACCCTCGGCGAGGACGGCGGCGCCGTCTGCCAGGACCCGGCCGACTCGCTGACGCAGGCGCAGTGGAAGCACGGCATGTCCAACGGCGCGGGCGGCCCCGGCCAGCGTCCGGTGCTCTCCGACCGCGAGGTGATCCTCGCCGAGACGATCGTGCTCTCGGTCTACTGCCCGGACAAGCTCTCCGCCATCAAGGACAAGATCGACGACCTCAAGCTCCACGACACCGTGCGCAACTGACGCCCGACAGCGCCGGCCACCGACCCGCCGGCCACCAAGCCGCCGGCCACCGACCCGCCGGCACCTGAGCCGCGCACCTGAGCCGCCGGCAACCGGCCACCGACCCGCCGGCACCCGGCCGGACCCGACAGCCGGCCGCCCCACCTGCCCCGGAAGGAGCCGAACCCATGACCGACGAACTCGCCGGCCGGATCGCCGCCCTGATGCCCCGCGCCAAGGCCGACCTGGCCGAACTGGTCGCCATCCCCTCCGTCGCCGACCCCCGTCAGTACCCGCCGGAGAAGTGCCGCCAGGCCGCCGAGTGGGTCGCCGCCGCCTTCGGTGAAGCCGGACTGCGCGACGTCCACCTGGAGGAGACCCCGGACGGGAGCCACGCCGTGGTCGGCCACCGTCCGCCCCCGCCCGGCGCACCGACCGTCCTGCTCTACAGCCACTACGACGTCCAGCCCCCGCTCGACGACGCCGCCTGGACCTCCCCGCCGTTCGAGCTGACCGAGCGCGAGGGCCGCTGGTACGGGCGCGGCACCGCCGACTGCAAGGGCAACATCGTCATGCACCTCACCGCGCTGCGGGCGCTCGGCGACGACCTCCCGGTCGGCATCAAGCTGGTCGTCGAGGGGTCCGAGGAGCAGGGCACCGGCGGCCTGGAGGCCTACGTGCCGCCGCACGCGGGCGAGTTGCACGCCGACGCCCTGCTGGTCTGCGACACCGGCAACGCGTCGGTCGGCGTGCCCACCGCCACCACCTCCCTGCGCGGCCTCACCAACGTGGTGGTCACGGTCGCCACGCTCAAGGGCGACGTGCACTCCGGCATGTTCGGCGGTCCGGCCCCGGACGCGCTGGCCGCGCTGATCCGCGTCCTCGACACGCTGCGCGACGCCGAGGGCGGCACGCGGATCGACGGCCTGGACAGCACCGGCGGCTGGAGCGGCGTCGGCTACGACGAGCAGCAGTTCCGCACCGACGCGGGAGTCCTGGACGGCGTCCGGCTGACCGGTTCCGGCAGCGTCGCCGACCGGCTCTGGGCCCGCCCGGCCGTCACCGTGCTCGGCATCGACTGCCCGCCCGTGGTCGGCTCCGCCGCCGCCGTCCCGGCGACCGCCCGGGCCCGGGTCAGCCTCCGCGTCCCGCCCGGTACGGACCCGCAGGCCGCGCAGGAGGCCCTCGTCGCGCACCTGAAGGCCGCCGCGCCCTGGGGCGTGCACGTCGAGGTGGCCCCGGAGAGCACCGGTTCGCCGTTCCGGGCCGCCACCGGCGGGCCCGCGTACGCGGCGCTCGACAAGGCCGCGCAGGAGGTCTACGGACGACCGCTCTCCTTCCTCGGCCAGGGCGGCTCGATCCCGCTCTGCAACGTGTTCGCCAGGACCTTCCCGGAGTCGGAGATCATCCTGATGGGCGTCGAGGAGCCGCGCTGCCTGATCCACGCGCCCAACGAGAGCGTCGACCCCGGCGAGATCGAGCACATGGCGCACGTGGAGGCGCTGT
Source organism: Streptomyces sp. BE303 (assembly GCF_036290945.1). Classification (NCBI taxonomy): domain Bacteria; kingdom Bacillati; phylum Actinomycetota; class Actinomycetes; order Kitasatosporales; family Streptomycetaceae; genus Streptomyces; species Streptomyces sp. BE303. The sequence goes on along the minus strand of NZ_JAQYWZ010000767.1, from coordinate 87,450 downwards.
TCCTCAAGCACTACGCCGACTCGCCCAGGCCGTAACGGAGTTGACGCCGGCCCGGGCGGTCGAGCCCCGGCCGGACACCGCACCCCCCGGACATCGACCCCCGGACATCGCACCCCCGGACATCGCACCCCCGGACATCGACCGCCCGGGCTCCGACCGCCCCGGAGCGCTCGCCCCGGAGCGTTCGCCCCCACCAGGAGACCTCGCATGCCCCGACCCTTCACCACCGAGGACTACCGAGCCCGCCTCGACCGGGCGGCCTCGGCCGCCACCGCCGCCGGGCTGGCCGGCCTGGTCGTCGCCCCCGGCCCCGACCTCGTCTACCTGACCGGGTACCAGCCCACCGCGATCACCGAACGCCTGACCGCCCTCGTCCTCGGCGCCGGGCACGAGCCCGCCCTGATCGTCCCCGTGCTGGAACGCCCCGACGCCGAGAAGGCGGCCGGCGCCCCCGCCGTCCGGCTGCTCGACTGGACGGACGGCCAGGACCCGTACGCCACCGCCGCCCCGCTGCTCGACCGGGCGGGCCGGTACGGCATCTCCGACAACGCCTGGGCCATGCACCTGCTCGGCCTCCAGGCCGCGCTGCCCGGCACCGGCTGGACCTCGCTCACCGAGACCCTGCCGATGCTGCGCGCCGTCAAGGGCCCGGACGAGCTGGAGCGCCTCGCCGCGGCCGGCGGCGCCGCCGACGCCGCCTACCGGGGCATCCTGGAGGTCGAGTTCGCCGGGCGCCGGGAGACCGACGTGGCCGCCGACCTCAGCGCGCTGCTCATCCAGTACGGGCACAGCCAGGTCGACTTCACCGTGGTCGGCTCCGGCCCGAACGGCGCCGACCCGCACCACGAGGCCGGTGACCGGGTCATCGAGTCCGGTGACACCGTCGTGCTGGACTTCGGCGGTCTCAAGGACGGCTACGGCTCCGACACCACCCGGACCGTGCATCTCGGCACCGACGTCCCGGCCGAGGTGCGGAAGGTCCACGACGTCGTCCGGGAGGCGCAGCAGACGGCGTTCGAGGCGGTCCGGCCCGGGGTGAGCTGCCAGGAGATCGACCGGATCGCCCGACGGGTCATCACCGAGGCCGGGTACGGCGAGTACTTCATCCACCGCACCGGCCACGGCATCGGGATCACCACGCACGAGCCGCCGTACCTGGTCGAGGGCGAGGAGCAGCCGCTCGTCCCCGGCATGTGTTTCTCGATCGAGCCGGGCGTCTACCTGCCGGGCCGGTTCGGGGTGCGGATCGAGGACATCGTGACGGTCACCGAGCAGGCCGGGCGGCGGTTCAACAACACCCCGCACGAGCTGGGCATCGTGTCCTGAACCTCCGGGGCCTCGAACCTCCGGGGCCTCGAACCTCCGAAGCCCCGGGGCTCCCGACCGCCCCGACCCCGGACCGCCCTCGCACCCCCGCCACCGAACACCCGTGCGCCGGAAGGGCCGGGTGCACGAACACCCGAACGACCGGGACCCCGCTCCGCGGGCCCGCCGTTCCGCCGCACGGGGCATTTCTGAGGTCTACCTGAAAGGACGGCCGTTCGCACCGAGAGTTCTCCAAGAATGCCTTGCTAGCTTCGACCGGCATGACCAGAATGCTGCGACCGGCGCCGCCGTCCCCTCCCGCGAGCGCCGGGCGGCTACGCCCGGCGACCGGCACCCGGAACGGCGCCCGCCCCGGTGCCCTGTCCCGGATCCGGCTGCTGGCGTGGCCGCTCTACCTGCTCGCCCTCCTCTGGTACGTCCGCGCCTACGGGCTGCCGTACTCCAACGACGTGGTGTTCCTCTGGCTGATCGGCGCGCTGCTGGCCGCCGCCGTGCACAGCGGCCACGGCCCGCGCGGCTTCCTGCTCGTGCTGCGCGACTGGGTGCCGGTGATGGCCGTCGTCTGGACGTACTCGCTGCTGCGGGGCTACGGCGCGCACACCCCGTGGGGCCCGTACCTGTGGCCGCAGCAGCGGGCCGACGAACTGATCGGCCTGGGTGAGACCCTGACCGTCCGGCTCCAGCACGGGCTGTACACACCCGGCTCGCCGCACTGGTACGACTACGCGGCGGTCGCCGTCTACATGTCGCACTTCTTCCTGGTCTTCGTGGTGCTCGCGGTCCTCTGGCGCCGTCGCCACGACCGGTTCCGGCACCTGCTCACCTGCTACCTCGCGCTGACCTTCGCCGGCTTCGCGACGTACATCCTCTACCCGGCCGTCCCCCCGTGGCTCGCCTCCCAGGAGGGCCACCTCCCGGCGCTGACCCGGGTGGTGTCGGACGTGCTGACGGAGAGCGGGCTCCCCCGGGCCGGGTCGATCTTCGAGAACGGCAGCCGGTTCGCCAACGACGTCGCCGCGATGCCCTCGCTGCACTCGGCGTACCCGGCGATGCTGCTCTTCTTCTTCTGGCCGACGGCCGGCCGCCGGCTGCGCATGCTGCTGGTCGCGTACCCGCTCGCGATGACCTTCACCCTGGTGTACGGCGCGGAGCACTTCATCGTGGACGTCTTCGTCGGCTGGGCGTACGCGGCGGCGGTGGTGTACGGCGTGCAGTGGCTGCGGACACGGCGGCGGGCCCGGTCCCTGGCGGCGACCCGCGCGGCGGTCCCGGCGACCGCCGGGGCCGGGTCGGCGGCACCCGCCCGGACGTCGGCAGGGGTGGCGGGCGCCCCGGCGGCCGGGGCACCGGCCACCACCGGCAGACTGGACGAATGACCGAGACGCCCGACGTGGAGAAGCCCGCGCGCCCGACGAAGCCGACCGCGGAACAGCTGTCCGCCGCCCGTGACACCACCATCGAGGACGTCTCCGCCGACGGCCTTCGGGTGCTGTTCTGCGGCATCAACCCCGGTCTCTGGTCGGGCGCCACCGGCCATCACTTCGCCCGTCCGGGGAACCGCTTCTGGCCCGCGCTGCACCGCTCGGGCTTCACCCCGCACCAGTTCGGCCCGGACGAGCAGCGCCGGCTGCTCGACCTCGGGCTGGGCATCACCAACGTCGCCCCGCGCGCCACCGCCAAGGCGGACGAGCTCACCGCCGAGGAGCTGCGCGAGGGCGGCGCCGCGCTCACCGCCCGGGTGCTGCGGCTGGAGCCGCGGGCCCTGGCGGTGCTCGGCATCGGCGCGTACCGGACGGCGTTCGGGCGGCGGACCGTGACGATCGGACGGCAGGAGGAGTCGATCGGCGGGACCGAGGTCTGGGTGCTGCCCAACCCCAGCGGCCTCAACGCCCACTACACCCTGGACGCGCTGGCGGCGGAGTTCGCGAAGCTGCGCGAGGCCGTCTCGCCCGCCCCGGACCCGGGCCCCCGCCCGGAGGGAGCCTGACCGGACGGGGCACCCTCCCCGGCCGCCCTCCCGGTGGGCCCGTCACCCCCGGAGGAACCGCAGCACCGCCAGCACCCGGCGGTGCGACTCCTCCGCGGGCGGCAGGTCCAGCTTCATCAGGATGTTGCCGATGTGCTTGCCCACCGCCGCGTCCGACACCACCAGCTCCCGGCAGATCGCCGCGTTCGACCGGCCCTCCGCCATCAGCGCCAGCACCTCCCGCTCGCGCGGGGTGAGCCGCTCCAACGGGTCCCGGCGGCGGCGCAGCAGCTGCCGGACCACCTCCGGGTCGACCACCGTGCCGCCCGCCGCCACCGTGGCGACCGCGGCGACGAACTCCTCGATCTGGCCGATCCGGTCCTTCAGCAGGTAGCCGACGCCCGAGCCGTCCCCGGAGTCGAGCAGCTCCGCCGCGTACGAGTGCTGCACGTACTGGCTGAGGACGAGGACGGGCAGTCCCGGGCGGCGTTCGCGCAGGGCGACCGCCGCCCGCAGTCCCTCGTCGGTCTGGCCCGGCGGCATCCGGACGTCGGTGACGACGAGGTCCGGCGCATGCGCGCCGACCGCGGTCCGCAGCGCCTCGGCGTCGCCGACCGCGGCCACCACCTCGTGCCCGAACCGGGCCAGCAGGCCGACCAGCCCCTCGCGCAGCAGCACGCCGTCCTCGGCGACCACGATCCTCAGCGCGCCGGTTGCCTGCTCGTTCATCGTCCTGCTCCTCCGTCGGCCGGCGCCGCGGACGGGGCCGGGGCCTGGGCCGGGGTGCAGGGGATCTCCACCCGCACCAGGGTCGGTCCGCCGGGCGGACTGCTCACCGTCAGTGTGCCGTCCACGACCGCGACCCGGTCGGCCAGCCCGGTCAGCCCGCTGCCGCCCGACGGGTCGGCGCCGCCGCGGCCGTCGTCCGCCACCTCGATGGTCAACCGGCCGCCGGCGTACCGTCCGTCGACGGTCACCGCGCTCGCGCCGCTGTGCTTGGCGACGTTGGCGAGCGCCTCGGCGACGGCGAAGTAACCGGCCGACTCGACCGGCGCCGGCAGCCGCCCGGGCAGCGCGAAGCGGGTGGTGACCGGGATCGGCGAGCGGTCGCCGGCGTCCGCGCAGGCGTCCGGCAGACCCCGGTCGGTGAGCACCTGCGGGTGGATCCCGTTGATCAACTCCCTGAGCTCGGAGAGCACTTCTCCCGCCTCCCGGTGCGCCTCGGCGAGCCTCGCGGCCAGCGGACCGTCCGGCGGCGCGTCCAGCCGGGCCAGGCCGAGCGTCATCCGCAGGGCCGCCAACCGCTGCTGGGCGCCGTCGTGCAGATCGCGCTCGATCCGGCGCCGCTCCGCCTCGAAGGCGTCCACCAACCGGGCCCGGGAGCGGACCAGTTCACCGATCCGACGGTCCTGCCCGCCCGGTGCGAGCACCAGTCGCACCAGCGCCGCGCGGGCTGCGGCCACCGCCGCCAGCGGATAGCCGAGCAGGGGCGCCAGCAGCAGGCCGGCCAGCCCGAACAGGCCCGCCACCACCGGGGAGTGGACCTGCCACAGCTTGAGGACGTTCACCTGCTCGCCGTCCAGCAGGAGCATCGGCAGCGCGGCCAGCAGGTACCCGGGGACGGCGAGGGCGAAGCCGGCCACGGTCAGGTCGATCGGCCAGAGCACGCACGCGGCGAGCAGGGCGAAGCCCAGTTCGCGCCAGGTCGCCCGCTCGCGGTAGCGCAGCCGCAGCCAGGCCGCCAGGCCCGGGCGGTCGGGGACGAGGTGCGGATCCGGCACCGGCGCGTCCGCCACCAGCCGGACCAGCCGCCGTTCCCAGGCCGCGACCGGCAGCCCGACCAGCGCCAGCGCGGCGAGCAGCGGCAACCCGACCAGCAGCACCGCCAGCACTCCGGCGGCCACCCCGGCCACCAGGAGCCCGCCGCAGAGCAGCAGCCCCGTCACCCCGGTCGTCAGCAGGTACGCCGCCGCCCGCCAAGGCGCCGACGACCGGAGGAACCCGGGCCGCGCCACCTGCCCCCACACGCCCGCCGGCCGCCCGTCCACCGGCCCGTCCACCGGCCCGTCCACCGGCCCGTCCACCGGCCCGTCCGCCACCCCGTCCACCGCGCCGACTCCCCCTGCCCCGCGCCGGTCCGGTCCGGCTGCACCAGCGGCCCACCCTAGGCACCCGGGCGGCGGGCCGTCGGTAGGGCCAGGCCTACCGTTCGCCCGCTTCGGCCCCGCTCGCTCCGGCCCCGCCCCCGCCTCGCCCCGCCCCGCCCCCGCACAGGAAGTCGGCGGGCCCGACGTCCGGTGCGGCCACCCCCCGCTCCCCCTACGGGTAGGGCCCGCCCTACCTCCCGGAGTGGCCCCCGGCCTGCTGCCCCGCACCACCCCGCGGCGGTTCGCTGGACCCCATGAGAATGCTGCGGATCGCGCTCAAGTCCCTGAGGGCACGCTGGATCTCCCTCCTCGGAGCCTTCCTCGCCCTCGCCCTCGGCGTCGCGATGACCGCCGTCATGCTGCTCGGCCTCGCCGCCGCGCTCGGCACCCCCGGCGGCCCGGGCGGCGAGGAGCTGGTCTCGCTGGTCGCAGCCCTCGGCACCGCCGGCGGGGTGAGCGCGTTCGTCTCGGCGTTCGTCGTCGCGTCCACGTTCTCCTACGCCGTCGCCCAGCGGCGCCGGGAGCTGGGTCTGCTCCGGCTGGCCGGTGCCACCCCCGCCCAGGTCCGCCGTACCGTGCTGGCCGAGGCGCTGCTGCTCGGCGCGGTCGCCTCCGCCGCCGGCTGCGCGCTCGGCCGGCTCGGGGCGCCGGTGCTGCTCCGCCAGCTGGCCGGCGTGGGGATGGCCCCGCCCGGTTTCGCCCTCGGCCCGACCGGCTGGCCCCTGTTCACCGCGTTCTGGACCGGCCTGCTGGTCGCCCTGTGCGGTGTCGCGGTGGCCGCCCGCCGGGCCGGCCGGGTCGGCCCGCTGGACGCCCTGCGCACGGCCGACCTCGACGCCGGTGTGCTGACCGTCGGGCGCCTCGTCACCGGGCTCGGCCTGCTGCTGACCGCGGCCGTCCTCACCGCCGCCGCGCTCGCCACCGACCCCGTCGACCTGCTGCACCGCAAGACCTACACCACGCAGCCGATGTGGCTGATCTCCGCGTGCGGCCTGCTCTCCCCGCTGTTCGCCCCTCCCCTGGTCCGCGCCCTCGGCCGGCTCGCCCCGGCCCGGTTCACCGGGTACGCCGGGCGGCTGGTCCGCGCCAACGCCGCCGCCGCGCTCCGCCGGACCGGCGCGGTGGCCGCGCCGGTGCTGGTGTCGGTGGCGCTGACCGGTTCGCTGGCGGGTGCGCTGGACACCGTGAGCGCCGCCCGCTCCGCCGAGGCCCGCGCCCGTACCGCCGCCGACCTGGTCGTCGTCCCCGCCGACGGCGGCGCACCCGGCGCGACGGCGGACGCCCTGCGTGCCGTCCCCGGCGTGACCCTGTCCCCCACCGGTCCGACCCGCCTCTCGCTGGTGGAGCCGGACGGCGTGGTGGTCCGCTCCGAGGCGCGGGTGGCCGACCCGGCCGGGCTCGCCGCCCTCGCCCGGCTGCCCCTGCTGGCCGGTTCTCCGGCCGACCTCGACGACGGCTCCCTCGTCCTGCCGGCGGAATGGGGGCGCACGACGATCGGCGAGCCGGTCCCGGTGGTCCGGGCCGACGGCAGCCGGGCGACCCTGCGGGTGGCCGCCGTGCTGCGCGACGGCCTCGGCGACAACGGGCTGTACGTCACCGCCGCCAACGCGCCCGGCGCCCGCACCGACCGGATCGAGGTGCGCCTGGACCACCTCGCCGACGCCGAGCGGGTACGTGCCGCCGAACAGGTACGGACCGCCGCGCGGGCGTCCGGCGCGACGGTGTTCAGCCGCGAGGACTGGCTCGCCGCCACCGCGCCCGCCAAGGCCCGGACGGCCTGGCTGCGTATGGTGCTGGTGCTCGGTCTGGCCCTCGTCTACACGGGCATCGCCCTCGCCAACACGATCCTGAAGGCCACCGCCGACCGCCGTCGCGAACTCGCCCTGCTCCGCCTGGCGGGTGCCGGCCGGGCCCAGGTGGTGCGGCTGGTGACCGCCGAGTCGGTGCTGGTGGTGGCGGTCGGCGCGGTCCTCGGCTGCGCGGTGACCGCCGTCCAGCTCGGCACCATGCACGGCGCGGCGGCCCTGCTCGGCACGCCGTCACCGTGGGTCCTGCCCTGGCGGCCGGTCGGCCTCGTCGCCGCCGGCGCCGTCCTGCTCGCGGCACTCTGCGCCGCCCCGGCCACCGCCTGGGCCCTGCGTTCCCGCCCGGTCACCGCCGCCGCCCGCTGAGCCACTGAGCCACTGCCCGTTGAGCCGCCGGTCCGGCCGGTCGGGGGACGGCCCCGCCCCCGCCCCCGGTCGTCGGCGGCCCGGGCCGGGCCGCCGTCCTCACACCGCGACCAGGCCCGCCGGCAGGGTGAGGCCGCGCAGCTCCCGGATCAGCGCCCGCACCGCCGCCGTGCCCGCCAGCTCCGGCGTCGTCACGTATCCGACGTGGCGGCTCGGCGGACGCGGCCCGAGGTCGGTGAGCGCCAGCCCGGCCGGGGCGCCGAGCAGGGCGGTCCGGGGCATGATCGCCATCCCCAACCCCTGCGACACGAGCGAGACGGCCACCGTGTCGTCCTCGACGTCGATGGTCGCGGGCGGGATCCAGTCCTGCCGGTCCCACCAGTCCCGGGTGTACGAGCCGCAGTTCTCGTCCCAGTCGACCAGCGGCAGCCCGTGCGGTGCCGGGTGGCCCACCGGGTGCACCAGCGCGTACTCCTCCTCGAAGAGCCGGACGGAGAGCAGTCCGGGCACCGGTGGCGGCACGCTCGCGTCCAGGGTGGCGAGCCCGAGGTCGGCACGGCCGTCCGCGACCTCGCCGGCCGTGCCGCGCCCGATCTCACGGACGATCCGGACCTGCGGTGTGAGCCCCGGGTGGCGGGCGGCGAGCCGGGCCAGAACGGGCGGCAGCAGGTGCGCGGCGACGCTGCGGAAGGCGGCGATCCGCAGCGGCCCGGTGACCGCCCCGGCGTGGTCCCCCGCCCCCGCGGCCCGCACCTCGGGACCCATCGCCGCGAGCAGCCGCAGAACCCTCCGGGCGTACGCGACGGCCCGTACGCCCGCCTCGGTCGGGCGTGCGCCGTGGCGCCCGCGGTCGAAGAGCACCGCGCCGAGCTTCCGCTCGCAGGTGCGCACGGCGTGCGAGACGGCGGACTGGCTCGTGCCCAGGCGCGCGGCAGCCGCCGTGAACCCCTGCGCCTCCTCCACCGCGACCAGGACCCGCAACTCGTGCGGGGCGAGGTCCGGACCCGGCTCACCCATGCCACTCACTCCTGCCACTCAGCCCGGTCGGTCGGCCCCGACCCTCGGTCCTGAGCCTCGGCCCCGACCCTCGGTCCTGGCAGTCAGCCCCGGCGCTCGTCCGGGCCACCCGTCGACACCGCCGAACCTACCTCCCCACCCGCCTTCCATCGATTCCGCTCATGGAACCGACCCACCCATCACCGCTGCCCCCTGCCCGGCTCCGCCCCGCCTCCCTACGGTGATCATCACCGCCCCAACGATCCCGGAGCCCACCATGCCCCGCCCCGTCGCCCACGTCGTCCACCTCGTCTCCCGCCCCACCGGCGCCCCCGGCGCCGAGAACTTCGCCTTCCTCGACGAGACCGTCCGGCCCCTCGCCGACGGCGAGGCCCTGGTCGAGAACGTCTACCAGTCCGTCGACCCGTACATGCGCGAGGAGATGGACGCGACCGGGAGCTGGGAGCTGCACGCCCCGTTGGAGGGCCGCGCCCTCGGCCGGGTGGTCGAGTCCCGGACGCCGGCCCTCCCCGTCGGCGCCCTCGTGCACCACCGCCGGGCCTGGCGCACCCTCTCGGTGGTCACCGCCGCCGAGACGACGGTCCTCCCGGACTTCGCGGGCGTCCCGCTCAGCGCCCACCTGGGCATCCTCGGCGGCACCGGCCTCTCCGCCTGGGTCGGCCTGACCCGGGTCGCCCGGCTGCAGCCGGGCGAGACGGTCTTCGTCTCGGCGGCGGCCGGCGGGGTCGGTACGGCGGCCGGCCGGATCGCCCGCCTCCTCGGCGCCGGCCGGATCGTCGGCAGCGCCGGCTCGGCCGCCAAGGTGCGGCACCTCACCGAGGACCTCGGATTCGACGCCGCCTTCGACTACCACGACGCCCCGATCGCCGACCGCCTCCGCGAGGCCGCCCCCGACGGCCTGCACGTGTACCTCGACAACGTCGGCGGCGACCACCTCGAAGCCGCCATCGCCGCCCTCCGCGACCACGGCCGGATCGCCTGGTGCGGGGCGGTCGCCCAGTACAACCGCCTCCAGTCGCCGCCGCCCGCCCCGCGCAACCTGTTCGACGTGGTCGGAAAGAGCCTGCGGCTGGAGGGCTTCCTGGTCCGCGACCACCTCGACGCCCGCCCCGAGCTGTACGACTTCCTCGTCCCGCACCTGCGCTCCGGCGCCGTCGTGCCCGACGAGACGGTCGTCGAGGGTTTCGACCGGGTCGTCGAGGCCTTCCTCGGCATGCTCCGGGGCGCCAACACCGGCAAGATGATCGTCCGGCTCGCCGACGTCCCCCGCTGACGGCACCGGGCCGGCAGCGGCTGCGGTCGGCTGCGGTCGGCGGTGACTGCCGAGCGGCGGCGGTCAGGGCAACAGCGTGATCTCCGTCCCGGCGAGCCGCGCCCGGTCCGCGACCACCTCGAAGCCCGCCACCCGCCCGTCCGCGACCGTCATCAGCAGGACCAGCCACAGGCGCCCGCCCGGCGCGATCGCCACCCCGATCCCGCCGTCCACCAGCACCGGCACGCCGAACCGCGCCCGCTGCCCGATCACCCGGGTCTCCCGGGCCACGGCGAGCGCGCCGCGCGCCACCGCCGGACGCCCGGCGGGCAGGGCCGCCGGGTCGGCCCGGCGCACCACGTCCGGCGCCAGGACCGCGAGCAGCGCGTCCAGGTCGCCGCCGCGCGCGGCGGCGAGGAACGCCTCCACCACCGCGCGGTGCCCGGCCGGCGGCGCCGGCTCCGCCCCCGCCGTCCCCCGGACCCGCTGCCGGGCCCGGCTGGCCAGTTTCTTCGCCGCCACCGGCGTCCGCCCGACGACCCGCCCGATCTGCTCGAACGGCACCGCGAACCCGTCGTGCAGCACGAACGCGACGCGCTCGGCCGGCCCCAGCCGGTCCAGCACCACGAGCATCGCCCGGCCCACCTCCTCGACCAGCTCCGCCTCCGCCTCCGGTCCTTCCACCACCGGTTCCTCGACGTGCGCCTCCCGCCTCCCGGCCCCCGCCCGCGCCCGCAGCACGTCCAGGCAGATCCGCGAGACGACCGTGGTCAGCCACCCCGGGAGGTTCTCCACCGCCGCCGCGTCCGCCCGCTCCAACCGCAGCCAGGCCTCCTGCACGGCCTCCTCGGCCTCCCCCGTCGAGCCGAGCATCCGCTGCGCGACCGACCGCAACCGCCCCCGCTCTGCCTCGAACCGCACCGCCAGTTCCTCGCGCCCGTCCATCGGTCACCTTTCCTCGCGCGGCCCCGTCACAGGGTTGACGATCCCCGCTCCACCGAGGTGACAAGGAGCCTCCCGATGACCGCCACCCCCGCCGTCCCCGCCGTCCCCGCCGTCCCCGCCACCCTGCTCCACCTGGACTGCAGCGCGAGTCCGCCCGGCGAGTCCGTCAGCCGCCGGCTGACCGCCCGCTTCGCCCGCACCTGGCAGGCCCGCCACGGCACCGCCGGCTACCGTCACCGCGACCTCGCCGCCGATCCGGTCCCGCCGATCGGAGCCGCCTACGCCGCCCTCGGCGTCCGCGTCGAACGCCGCGGCACGGTCCCGCTCGCCGACGTCCGGGCCGTCGCCGCCTCCCCCGGCGAACGGGACGAGTGGTCCCTCACCCTTCCCCTGATCACCGAGCTCCGGGCGGCCGGCACCCTCCTGCTCGGCGTCCCGATGTACAACTTCACGGTTCCCGCCGCGCTCAAGGCCTGGATCGACCGGGTCACCTTCCCCGGCGCCTTCAGCGACCCCGTCACCGGCCGCAGCCTGCTCGCCGCCACCCGGGTCGTCGTCGTCACCGCCCGCGGCGGCGCCTACGGCCCGGGCACCCCGCGCGAGGCCTTCGACTTCCAGACCCCTTACCTGCGGGCGTACTTCGACAACCTCGGCGTCCCCGCCGAACACCTGAGCTTCGTCCACGCCGAACTCACCCGCGCCGACGACGTCCCCGCCCTCACCCCCTACCGCCCCCTCGCCGCGACCTCCCTCAGCGCGGCCCGCACCGCCCTCGCCGGCCTCGCCGCCGCCTGACCTCGTACGACCGGGCCGGCGAGGGTGTCGCCCTCGCCGGCCCGGTGACGTGCGTCGGTGCTCCGGCTACCGCGCGCCCCACGGCTCGTCGCTCGGGACGATCTCGCGGCCGAGCGGCATCAGCGAGACGGGGATCAGCTTGAGGTTCGCCCACCCGAACGGAATGCCGATGATCGAGATGAACAGCGGGATGCTGGTGATCAGGTGCGCCAGCGCCAGCCACCACCCGGCGAACACCAGCCAGATCACGTTGCCCACGAAGGACGGCGCCCCCGCGTCCGGCCGCTCCACCGCCTTGCGCCCGAACGGCCAGAGGACGAACCCCGCCAGCCGGAACGCGGCGATGCCGAACGGGATGGTGATGATCAGCACGCAGCAGATGATTCCCGCGATCACGTAGCCGATCGCCATCCAGATGCCGCAGAAGATCAACCAGAGGACGTTCAGGACGAAGCCGATCACCTTCATGGTTGGCACCCTCTCACGGTCGACGGTCGACCCCTATGACCAGCCATGCCCGCTGTGACCCGTGTCTACGCCGCCACGGAAAGCACTCCGCGCCGCCCGGGCTGGCCGGGCGGCGCGGAGCAGGGGCGGGGGCCGTCAGTCGCCGAGGCCGATGCCGGTGTCGGTGAAGGTGCCCGCGACACCGTGCTGGCCGATGACCAGGATGCCGTCGAAGTAGCTGGCGCCGTCGGGGCCGAAGTGGACGCTGGTCAGGTGCAGGGCACTGCCGTCCGGGCCGACCGCGAAGGAGCCCTTGTCGAAGTGGGCGACGGGCACGGCGTCGCCCGCGGCGTCCGCGGAGGCGACGGTGGCGCCGCAGACGGCGAGCGGGAGGACGACGGCGGTGGCGGCGAGGATGCGGTGCATGGTGCGCATGGAAGAGCCCTTTCGAGGCGTTGGATTTCGGCCCGGTGGTGAACACCGGCTGTCACCATTCCGGCACGTGCGCACACGAACCGCTACCGGTGGAAGCCATCCGTGACCCGTCGGTCCGTCGACTCGTCACCCTCCGCACCGGGCGGGGCGGAGCCGCTACAGCGGGGTGACGGCCTTCAGGACGAGGAGCAGGGCCACCGCCGCGTTGAGCGCGGACACCGCCGAGGCGGCGGTGCCGAGGGCCGCCACGAGGGCGGCGAGCCCGGCGGGGGTGCGGGCGGGCGGCCAGTTGCGGGAGCTCGGGACGGGGCCGAGCAGGGCGGCGACGCGGCGGGGCACCGGGCCGGGACCGGGCGCGGCGAAGGCGGGGAAGGCCGCGTAGGCGGGCGCCCGGTGGGAGGCGAGGGCGGCGCGGGCCACGGCGCGGGCGGTGATCCGCCGGTCGCCGACGGCCTGGGCGGACTCCTCGTCGGCCCAGCGTTCGGCGCTGTAGGCCACGGCGCGCTGGAGCGGGCGCAGGAAGGGGTTGACGCAGCCGGCCAGCTGGGTGGCCAGCAGGTGGCGGTGGTGCCGGTGGGCGAGGTGGGCGCGTTCGTGGGCGAGCAGGGCGGCGCGCTCGTCGTCGGCGAGACCGGCGAGCATGCCCGTGGAGACCACCACGCGTCCGGGCGAACGGAGGGAGCCGGGCAGCGCGTAGGCGTACGGGGCGGAGTCGGGGAGCAGCGCGACGTCGGAGGCGCCGGGCAGCGCGCGGCCGAGCGCGCGCCGGGCACGGGCGCGGATCCGCAGGTGGCGGGCGACCGTCCGGACCAGGGCCACGAACACCACCGCGAGGACGAGGAGCGCCGCCGTGCCGACCGTCTCGTGGTACGGCAGGGCCGCCCGGACCTCCGGGTCGGACCAGCTGTCGGGCAGCGGGTTGCCGGGGATCTGCGCGGTGCCGACGACCCCGATCAGGCCGAGGCAGAGCGCGCTGCACAGCGCCATCACGATGCTGATCCCGGTCAGCAGGCGGGCCGCGCCGCGCGGGTGGAGGTGCTGCTCGGTGAGGCGCGCGATCGGCAGCGCCGTCAGCGGCAGGACGAGCGGGAGGAAGACGAAGACGCCCACGGTCGGTTCCCGGGCTCAGCTCTCGCGGTCGGTCGCCGACGGGCCGGGCGCCGCCGGGCCCGTCGTCGGCAGATCGGGCGCGGAGGCGCTGTCGAGCAGCGTGCGCAGCAGTTCCTCGTCGTGCGGGAGCAGTGCGGTCACGAAGCTGGCGAGCACGGCGTCCCGGTCGGCCTCGCCGTCGAGGACCCGGCGCATCCGGAGGGCCGCGAGGCCGGCCGCGTCGGAGGCGGCCTGCCAGAGGTAGGAGCGGCCGGACCGGGTCCGGGAGACGGCGCTCTTGGCGTGCAGCCGGGAGAGGATGGTCATCACGGTGGTGTACGCGAGGTCGCCGTCGAGGCGTTCCTGCACCCATCCGGCCGTGGCCGGGCCCGGCGCCTGCTGGAGCACGGCCAGCACCTGCGCCTCCAGCTCGCCCTGGCCGCGCCGCCGGGCCCGCGGGTCCCCGGCCGTCGGGGTGTTGGTGTCCTCTGCCATGCCGGTCATCCTAACGAGCAGGTAAAGGGAGCCCGGTCGCCGCCGGTGTCCGCGCCGGTCAGACCTGCCGCCGGTGCGGTGGTTCGCAGGCGTTCCACCGCCGGCCGGGTACGACGGTGCAGGGCGGTGCAGGGCGGTGCCGGGCGGTGCCGGCCGGTGCGGCACGGGTCACCCGAACAGGCGTGTCCGGTTGCCCGGCACCGGCCGGAGGTGGACGGTCGAGATCCGGACGCCTCTCCGAACGCCTGTCCGGCCCCGGCGTCCGGCCCTGGAGGAACCCATGAGCAGCACGTCGACCCCTCCCGATCAGCCGCCGCCCTGGCGCTCCGGCACCGGCGCGCCGCCGCCACCGGCCTCGGCCACCCGGTTCAGCGACTGGGCGCCCGGCCTCGTCGTCTTCGCCGGTGTCCTGATGCTCCTGAACGGCATCATGGAGGTGCTGCGGGGCATCATGGCGGTCCACGAGGACGAGGTCTTCCTGAGCTCCGCCCGGTACGTCTTCCGGTTCGACCTCACGGGCTGGGGCTGGATCCACATCGTCGTCGGCGCGCTGGTCGCGGTGGTCGGCGCGTTCGTCCTCAAGGGCGCCGCCTGGGCCCGGTACACCGGCGTCTTCCTCACCGCGGTGAGCGCCGCCGACAGCTTCCTGGCGATGCCGTACTACCCGTTCTGGTCGATCACCGTGATCGCGCTGGACGTCTTCATCATCTGGGCCCTCTGCGTCTACCGGCCCGAGCGCACCGCCTCCTGATCCCCGTCGCCCGGGCCCGGGACGACCACGGGCCCGGGCGCCCCGGCCTCACGCCCCGGTCTCACGTCCGGGACCGCTGGGTGACCGCGATGCAGAGCAGCACCGCCACGGCCGTGACGGGCGCGGCCGCCGGCAGCTCCTCGCCCAGCAGCAGCACCGACCAGACCAGCGCCAGCAGCGGCTGCGCCAGCTGCAGCTGGCTGGCCTTCGGCACACCGATCTCCGCCATTCCCCGGTACCAGAGGACGAACCCGCCGAACTGGGAGACCGCCGCCGTGTACGCGAGCCCGGCCACCGCCTTCGCCCCGAACCCGACCGGCTCGACGGCCAGCGCTCCCGCCGTGATGAGCCCGGTGACCGGCAGCGCCACGACGACCGCCCAGCCGATCACCTGCCAGCCCGGGATCTCCCGGGAGATCCGGCCGCCCTCCGCGTACCCGGCCGCGCAGACCAGCAGGGCCGCGAACAGGTAGAGGTCCGCGACGCTCGGCCGCCCGTGGCTCTGCACCAGCGTGAAGCCCAGCACCGCCGCGGCGCCGGCCAGCGCCGCGCACCAGAAGGTCCGGGACGGACGGCTCGCCGCGCCGGTGCCACCGGACCGGCCCGACGCCCGGCGCGCCCTCAGCGCGGCGACCGACGCGGTGGCCAGCGGCAGCACGCCGATGACGACCGCGGAGTGCGCGGTCGAGGAGCTCTGCAGCGCGAGCGTGGTGAGCAGCGGGAAGCCGAGCACGCAGCCGGCCGAGACCACCAGCAGGCCGGGCCAGTGCCGCCGTTCGGGCACCGGGACGCGGGCGGCGGCGAGGCAGAGTGCGGCGAGCAGGCCCGCCAGCAGGCCGCGCAGCCCGGTGGCCGTCCACGGGCCGAAGCCGGTCAGCGCCCAGGAGGTGGCGGGGAAGCTGAACGAGAAGGAGAGGACACCGAGGGCCGCCAGGGCGGTGCCGGTGACGCCGACGGCGGGTGCCGCGCTTCCGGGACCGGGGCCGGTGGGGCCGACCGGGTGGCTCGTCGCGGGCTTCGCTGCTACCGCCGCACGATGCGTAGCGCTATCTTGTGTCTTCATGAACGAGCGTAGCAGTGTGGTCGAACTCGCCGACAGACTGCGCCGGGAAGTGGAGCGCTACCCGGAAGGACGGAAGCTGCCGTCGAGCCGGGTCCTGACGGAGCGGCACCAGGTCAGCCCGGGAACGGTCTCCCGGGCGGTCGCCGTGCTGGCCGCGGAGGGCCTGGTGGTCTCCCGGCCCGGCGCCGGCGTCTTCCGGACCTCCGCGACCGCGCCGACCGCGGCGTCCGCTGCGTCCGACGGCGCTCACCCGCACGCCCCGCCGCCCGCCCGCCCGGGCGACCTCTCCTGGCAGGAGGTCGCGCTGAGCGCCGAGGCCGGCCCGCGCGACGTCGGCGCCGGACCGATGTTCGCCATGCTGAACGTCCCCCGGCCCGACGTGCTCGACCTCAACGGCGGCTACCCGAACGCCTCGCTCCAGCCCGAGCGCCTGCTCGCCGCCGCGCTGGCCCGGGCCGGACGCCGGCCCGGCGCCTGGGACCGCCCGCCGGTGGACGGGCTGACCGAGCTGCGCGCCTGGTTCGCCCGGGACATCGGCGGCAGCGGCGGCCCGCTCGGCGCGGGCGACGTGCTGATCACGGCCGGCGGCCAGAGCGCTCTCACCATCGCCCTGCGCTCGCTCGCCTCCCCGGGCGCCCCCGTGCTGGTCGAGTCTCCGACCTACCCGGGCGCCCTCGCCGTGGCCAGGGCCGCCGGGCTGCGGCCGGTCCCCGTCCCGGTGGACGGGGACGGCGTGCGCCCCGACCTGCTCGCGGCCGCCTTCGACGCCACCCGGGCCCGGGTGTTCTTCTGCCAGCCGCTGTTCCAGAACCCGACCGGCGCGGTGCTCTCCCCCGATCGCCGCGCCGAGGTGCTGCGGATCGCCCGGACGGCCGGCGCCTTCGTGATCGAGGACGACTTCGCCCGCCGCCTGGTCCACGCCGACGCGCCGGCGCTGCCGCGCCCGCTGGCCGCCGACGACCCGGACGGCATCGTGGTCCACCTGAGTTCGCTCACCAAGGCCACCTCGCCCAACCTGCGGATCGGCGCGCTCACCGCGCGCGGCCCGGCGCTGCAACGGCTGCGCGCCACCCAGGTGGTGGACAGCTTCTTCGTGCCCAGGCCGCTCCAGGAGGCGGCCCTGGAACTGGTGGCCGACCCCGGCTGGGCCCGCCATCTGCGCACGCTCGGCGCCGAACTGCGGGACCGTCGGCGGGCCGCGGTGGCGGCGCTGCGCCACGAGCTGCCCGGGCTGCTGGGCGCGCACCGGTTCGGCGGCTACCACCTCTGGCTGCGGCTCCCCGACGGCACCGACGAGACGGTGCTCACCGCGGCGGCCCTGCGGGCCGGCGTGCTGGTCACCCCGGGCCGCCCGTACCACCCCGCCGAGCCCCCGGCCCCGCACCTGCGGCTCAGCTACGCGGCCGCGGACAGCCCCGCCATGGTGGCGGAGGGCGTCCGGCGCCTCCGGCGGGCGTACGAGGAGACGACCGGCTGAGCCCGGAGGGTCCCCGCCGCGGCGGGGACCCTCCGGGCCCGCGCGAGGTCAGTCCCGGCGGCCTGCCATCCGCTCCAGGCGGGCGATCCGCTCGGCCATCGGCGGGTGGGTGGAGAACAGCTTCGTCCCGGCCTCGCCCGGCCGGAACGGGCTGGCGATCATCATGTGGCTGGCGGTCTTGATCTGCGGCTCGGGGGGCAGCGGCAGCTGCCGGGTCCCGGCGTCCAGCTTCCGCAGCGCACCGGCCAGGGCGAGCGGGTCGCCGGTGATCCGGGCGCCGTCGGCGTCGGCCTGGTACTCCCGGGAGCGGCTGACGGCCAGCTGGATCAGCGAGGCGGCCAGCGGTCCCAGGATCATGATCGCGAGCATCCCGAACAGGCCGGGCCCGTCGTCGTCGTCACCGCGGCCGAACGGGATCAGCCAGGCGAAGTTGACCAGGAACATCACCACCGAGGCGAGCGCCCCGGCCACCGAGGAGATCAGGATGTCGCGGTTGTAGACGTGGCTCAGCTCGTGGCCGAGGACGCCGCGCAGCTCGCGCTCGTCGAGCAGGTGCAGGATGCCGTCGGTGCAGCAGACCGCCGCGTTGCGCGGGTTGCGGCCCGTCGCGAACGCGTTCGGGGCCGGGGTCGGCGAGATGTACAGCCGGGGCATCGGCTGGCGGGCCGAGGTGGAGAGCTCCCGGACGATCCGGTAGAGCCGCGGTGCCTCGATCTCGCTCACCGGGCGGGCCCGCATGGCCCGCAGGGCGAGCTTGTCACTGTTCCAGTACGCGTAGGCGTTGGTGCCGAGGGCGACCACCAGGGCGACCACGAGGCCCGTCCGGCCGAAGAAGCTGCCGATCACGAGGATCAGCGCCGAGAGGCCGCCGAGCAGGGCGGCGGTCCTCAGTCCATTGTGCCGGCGGTGCACGGCTGGCCCTCCAATGGTGCGTGGGGAAGCCCTTTCTGCCTCGTCCCTCTTGCCCGGTCAACGGGTGGGGCCCGGGGCCTTGTTCCCTTGTGACCAGCGCGACACCCGACCGGAGGACCAGCTCAGACGTACCGGGGCCTCCCCGCCCGCCTCAGAACAGCGAGCCGCCGACCACCTGGAGCACCAGTTGCGGAGCCACCGACAGCACCACCGCCGCCGAGGCGGTGAGCCCCAGGGTGGCCGTCAGGGTGACCGGAAGCCTCCGCTCGGAGGCGGCCGGCGCCTCCCCGGCGGCCTCCGCCGGGGCGAACAGCCGCGCCGTCCAGAGCAGGTAGTAGTACAGGGCGACGACGACGTTGACGGCCATCACCGCGGCCAGCCAGCCCAGCCCGGCGTCGACGGCGGCGCGGAACACCACCACCTTGCCGAAGAGGCCGATGACGCCCGGCGGCAGCCCGGCCAGGCAGAGCAGGAAGAAGGCCAGCGCCAGCGCCGTCCAGCGCCTGCGGGCGAACAGGCCGCGGAAGTCGTCGACGCTGGTCCCGGCCCGGCGGCCGACCGCCGCCACCACGCCGAAGGCGCCGAGGTTGACCACGCCGTAGATCAGCGCGTACGCGGCGGTGGCGCCCAGCGGGTCGCTCGTGGTGGGCGCGTAGCCGGCGGCGGCCAGCGGCACCAGCAGGTAACCGGCCTGGCCCACCGAGGACCAGGCGAGCAGCCGCACCGCGCTGAACCGGGTGTCGAACCGCTGGCGCAGCGCGCCCACGTTGCCGACGGTCATGGTGACGGCCGCCAGCACCCCCAGCACCAGGCCCCAGGTGTGCGCGTACGGGCGGAAGGCGATCGTGGTGACCAGGGCGAGCCCGGCGAGGCCGGCCGCCTTGCCGACCACCGAGAGGTAGCCGGCCACCGGGAGCGGGGCGCCGGTGTAGGTGTCGGGCACCCAGAAGTGGAACGGGACGGCGGCGACCTTGAAGGCGAAGCCGGCCAGCGTGAGCACCGCGCCGGCCTGGGCCAGCGGCTTCAGCTGCGCGGGGGCGTGCTCCAGGCCGGTGGCGACGGCGCCCAGGTGCAGGCTGCCGCTCGCGGCGTAGACGAAGCCGACGCCGAGCAGCATCACGGCGGTCGCGGTGACGGAGGAGAGGAAGAACTTGAGCGCGGCCTCGGCCCCCCGGCCGTCCCGGCGGAGCGCGACCAGCGCGAAGGCCGGCAGCGAGGCCACCTCCAGGGCGATCACCAGGGTGGCGAGGTCGCGGGAGGCGGGCAGCAGGGCGGCGCCGGCGGCGCTGGAGAGCAGCAGGAACCAGTACTCGCCGCCGGGCAGCTTCTCGTCCTCCACGGTGTGCGCGGAGAGCAGGGCGGCGATCAGCGCGCCGCCGAGCGCGAGCAGCTGGAAGACCAGGGCGAAGTGGTCGGCGACGTACGAGCAGCCCGCGTTGTCAGTGACCCCTGTTACGTTCTGCGCACAGAAGGTGGCTCGGGGTGAGCCTCCGACGAGCGGGAGGAGCGCGATGAGCGCCAGGGCGAGTCCGCCGGCCGTGAGCCGGCCGAGCAGCCGCTTGTGGCGCTCGGGCAGGAAGAGGTCGGTGACCAGCACCGCGAGGGCGGCCAGCGCGGCGATCAGCGGGGGCGCGATCGCCACCCAGTCCACGGACTGGATCAGGCTGCCCGGGTTGGCTACGGCGAGGGAGGTCACAGTGGGCTGCCCCGTGGAGTGAGGTCCGAGTGCGGTGCCGGTCGCGGCGCCGAGCTGTCTGCCCGTGCCGAGCTGCGTGCTGAGCTGCGCGCCGAGGAGCTGGGCGCTCAGCTGGGTGCCGAGCATGGTCAGCCACCCCCGAGGAGGTGCTTGACGGCGGGCTCGGAGAGACCGAGCAGGAGAGCGGGCCAGAGACCGGCCAGCAGGGTGAGGGCGACCAGCGGCGTCCAGCTGACGGCCTCGTACGGGCGCAGGTCGGCGAGTTCGGCCACCGGTGCGGGCTGCTTCGGATCGCCCATGCAGACCCGCCTGACCACGATCAGCAGGTACGCGGCGGTGAGGAGGGTGCCGAGACCGGCCAGGACCATGTAGGTGACGAATGCGGGACGCGAGAGGCCCTCGGCCGGGTCGAACGCGCCGAACATCGCGAGCAGCTCGCCCCAGAAGCCGGCCAGCCCGGGCAGGCCGAGGCTGGCGACGGCCGCGAAGGCGAGCAGCGCGCCGATCCGCGGTGCCCGTCCGTACAGGGCGGCGCCGGTGGTACCGGCCAGGGTGTCGAGGTCCGCCGTGCCGTAACGGTCCTTGATCGCGCCCACCAGGAAGAAGAGCAGACCGGTGATCAGACCGTGGGCGATGTTGGCGAACAGCGCGCCGTTGACGCCCACCGGCGTGAGGGAGGCGATGCCCAGCAGGACGAAGCCCATGTGGCCGACGGAGGAGTAGGCGATCAGGCGCTTGAGGTCGCCCTTGGCACCGGGCCGCGCCAGCGCGAGGCAGGCCAGCGAGCCGTAGACGATGCCGACGGCGGCGAAGGCGCCCAGGTAGGGGGCGAGGGTCGCCGTGCCGTCGGGGACGACCGGGAGGAGGACGCGGACCAGGCCGTACGTCCCCATCTTCAGCAGCACGCCGGCGAGCAGCACGGAGCCGACCGTCGGGGCCGCCGTGTGCGCGTCCGGGAGCCAGCTGTGCAGCGGCCAGGCAGGGGCCTTGACCGCGAGCCCGACCATGATCGCCAGGGCGGCGATCACCTGGGTGGAGTGGCTCAGGCCCGAGCCGTGGGCGGCGGCCAGCGCCTGCATGTCGAAGGTTCCGGCCTTGCCGCCGACCAGCAGGAAGCCGAGCAGCATCACGGCCGACCCGAGCAGCGTGTACAGGATGAACCGGTTGGCGGCCGGCACCTTGGCCCCGGTGCCCCAGCGGGCGATCAGGAAGTACATCGGGATCAGCACGATCTCGAAGGCCACGAAGAAGAGCAGGAGGTCCAGCACCGCGAAGGTGGCGAGCATGCCCACTTCGAGGAGGAGGAACAGCCCGACGAAGGAGCGGGCCGACGGCACGCCCTCCCCGGACGGCAGCCGCCGCTCCGAGTACAGCGCACAGAGGAAGGTGAGCAGCGAGGTCAGGACGATCAGCGGGAGCGAGACGCCGTCCACACCGAGGTGGAACCGCACGCCGATGGCCGGGATCCAGGCCACGTCGGTGGTGGCCTGCATCCGGGCGGGCTCGTCGTGGTCGAAACCGGCCGCCAGGACGACGGTGAGCAGCAGGACGACGCCGGTCAGCACGGTGCCGAAGCGCAGCGCGCGCCGGTCGGCGGCGGCCGCGTCGGTGCCGAACACCGGCGCCAGGGTGAGCGCGGCGCCGAGCACCGGCAGGGCCAGGAGGGCGATGAGGACCGCGTTCATCGGGGGCTCCTACGGGCTGCGGTCGACGGGGTGGGACGGATCGGCTGGTTCATCCGGCTACACCGCCACCAGGACGACCAGCAGGACGACGCCGGCCAGCAGCGCGCTGAGGTACGTCTGCGCGTTGCCGGTCTGCGCGAGCCGGACGGCCCGGCCGAGCAGGTTGGCACCGACCCCGCTGCCGCGTACGTAGGTCTCCACGACCTCGCGGTCGAGGAAGCGGACCAGCCGTGCGGCGGCGGCCACCGGGCGGACGAACAGCGCTCCGTAGAGCCGGTCGACGCCGAAGCCGTGCCGGGCCGGGTCGAACAGCGGACCGAGCAGGGCGCGTCCGGGATCGGCGGCGATCACCTCGGCGGCCGGGGATCCGGCCTGCTCGGGTACCCGGCCCGCCGCCGCGGGGGCGGGCCGCCCGGCGCCGAGCCGGGCCGCGGCGGAGCGCCAGGCCCCGTACGCCAGCAGGATGCCGACCACGGCGAGGCCGGTGCCGGTGACGGCGGTGACCGCCGAGGGCCGCAGCGAACCGCCGTCGAGCAGTGCGGGCAGCCAGTCCGAGCGCAGGCCGGCGACGCCGAAGCCCACGGTCGGGAGGGCCAGCACCCACAGCGGCCAGCGCATCGCGGGCGGCTCGGCGGTGGCCGGGTCGGCCTCGTCCACCTCGGGCGAGTAGGGCGCACCGGCCTCGTGGTCGGAGGACCCCGCGGCGGTCGGCGCCGAGACCCCGGCACCGGCGGCGACGGCGGCGACGGCCGTGGCCGGCGCCCCGGCGGTGGCCGGGCTGTGGAACGCGACCAGGAACATCCGGGTCGCGTACGCCGCCGTGAGCAGCGCGGTGAGCCCGGCCGAGATCAGCACGATCCACCCGGCCGCCTGCGGCACGGCCGAGGCCGGGCCGACGCCGTTGGTCAGCGCCTCGCCGTTGGCGGCGTGCTCGGCGGCGGTCAGCACCGCCTCCTTGCTGAAGAAGCCGGAGAACGGCGGCAGACCGACCAGGGCGACCAGGGCGATGCCCATCGTCCAGTAGGCGTCCGGGACGCGCTTGCGCAGCCCGGGCATCCGGGACATCACGGAGATCGAGTTGGTGTGCGCGGCGTGGATCACCACACCGGCGGCGAGGAAGAGCAGCGCCTTGAAGGCGCCGTGGCTGACCAGGTGGAAGACGGACGCCTCGCGGTCGCCGCTGGCCAGCGCGCCGGCCATGTAGCCGAGCTGGCCGACGGTCGAGTAGGCGAGCACCCGCTTGAGGTCGTCCTGGGCGAGCGCGCAGAGCGCCGAGCCGATCATCGTCACGGCCGCCATCACCGCCAGCACGACCAGCGCCGCGCCGGAGAGCAGGAAGACCGGCAGCAGCCGGGCGACCAGGTAGATGCCCGCGGCGACCATGGTGGCGGCGTGGATCAGCGCGGAGACCGGGGTCGGGCCGGCCATCGCGTCCGGGAGCCAGGTGTGCAGCGGGAACTGCGCGCTCTTCCCGGCCACACCGGCGAGCAGCAGCAGCGCGGTCAGCGTGGGGTGGCCGAGCTGTCCGTCGGCGGCGGCCCGCAGCACGTCCTCGATCCGGAAGCTCCCGGCGTCGGCGCCGAGCAGGAAGATGCCGAACAGGAACGGGACGTCGCCGAGCTTGGTGACCAGGAAGGCCTTGAGCGAGGCCGAGCGGGCGTCCTGGGTCTCCCAGTGGTGGCCGATCAGGAAGTACGAGCAGATGCCCATGATCTCCCAGCCGACCAGCAGCACGATCAGGTCGCCGGAGTACACGACCAGGAACATCGCCGCCGTGAAGAGCGAGACCAGCGCCGCGTACGAGGGGTAGCGGGGGTCGTCCTTGAGGTAGGCGGTCGAGTAGACCTGCACGCAGGTGGCGACCAGGCCGACCAGCACGGAGATCAGCGAGCTGTAGCCGTCCAGGTGGAAGGCGAGCGCGATGTCCGGGCCGCCGGTCGGGGTGAGGCGGGTGGCGACGTCCAGCGACTGACCGCTGCCGAGCTGGATCGCGACGACCAGGGCGAGCACGGCCGAGACGGCCACCGGCACGATCGCCAGCGGCCTGGCCAGACCGGGGACGCGCTTGCCGACGGCCAGGGTGGCGGCCGCGCCGAGCGCGGGCAGGGCGGGGACGAGGGCGGGCAGGGCGAGGTTCATGCGGCGGCCCGGCCCTTCAGCGCCTCGGCTCCGACCGGCGCCTCCTCGATGTCGACGGTGGACTCCGCCGGGTCGCCCAGCGTGGTGACCTTGTCGATGTCCGCGGTGCCCCGGGCCCTGAACAGCAGCAGGACGACGGCGAGCCCGAGTCCGATCTCGGCGGCGGCGATGGTGATGGTGAACAGGGTCAGCGCCTGGCCGGCGTGCAACGAGTCGCGCAGCCAGACGTCGAAGGCGACCAGGTTGAGGTTGACGGCGTTGAGCATCAGCTCGACGGACATCAGCACCAGGATGACGTTGCGCCGGGCGAGCACGCCGTACACGCCGACGCTGAACAGCAGCGCGGCGAGGACGGCGGGGTAGGCGAGGTGCATCAGCCCTCCTGCTCGGGGGTGGTCGGAGCGGAGGCCGGAGGGGAAGCGGGAGCGGAGGCGGCGCCCTCGACGGCCGGGGCAGCCGTGGCGGCCGGGGCGGCCTCGACGGCCTCGACGGCCGGAACCGCGGGGGCGGCCTTCGGCGCGGTCGCGGCGACCGTCCCGTTGGAACCCACCGGCTTGCCGGCCCGGATCCGCCCGGCCCGGGGCACCGGCACCCGGCGTCCGCCGCCGCGCGACAGCACGATCGCGCCGACCAGCGCGGCCAGCAGCAGCACCGAGAGCGCCTCGAACGGCAGCACCCACGTCCGGAACAGGCTCGCGCCCGTCACCGCCGCGGAGCCACCGCCCGCGCCGAGGTCGATCCAGGACGTCCGGAAGGCGTCCACGACCAGCGTCACCAGGGTGCCGCCCGAGGCCAGCGCCACCACCAGGGCGACCCAGCGGTTGCCCGAGTCGGCGTCCGGCGAGCGCCCGATCGGCGCCTTGGTGAGCATCAGCCCGAACAGCACCAGCACGACCACCGAACCGAGGTAGATCAGGACCTGGACCCAGGCGATGAACTCGGCGGTGAGCAGCAGGAACTCCACCGCCAGCCCGCCGAGCGCGGCCACCAGCCAGAGCGCGGCGTGCACCAGCTGCTTGGTGGTGACGGCGACGACGGCCGAACCGAGCACCGCGATGCCGACCAGCAGGAAGACGATCTCCACCCCGGTCGGGGAGAGGAAGGAACGCGCGGCCGGGTCCAGCGACCCGGTCGCGGCGAGCAGGGTGGCGGCGCTCACTGCGCGTCACCCCCCTGTTCGAGTGCCGCGGCGGCGGCCAGCTTGTCCGCGGCCTTCCGCGCGGTGGCGATCTCCTTGGGCTCCTCGGCCGCCGGGTCCAGCGCGGGCGGCACCGGTACGGTCCACATCCACTCCCGGAGCCGGTCCCGCTCGTGGGTGAGCTCCAGGATGTCCGTCTCCGCGTACTCGAACTCGGGCGACCAGAACAGCGCGTCGAACGGGCACACCTCGATGCAGATCCCGCAGTACATGCAGAGCGAGAAGTCGATGGCGAACCGGTCCAGCACGTTGCGGGTGCGGGCACGGGCGTTCGGGTCGGCGGCCGGCAGCGTCTCCTTGTGGGAGTCGATGTAGATGCACCAGTCCGGGCACTCGCGGGCGCAGAGCATGCAGACCGTGCAGTTCTCCTCCAGCAGCGCGATCACGCCGCGCGAACGCGGCGGGAGGTCGGGCTGCACCTCGGGGTACTGCGCGGTGACGGTCTTCTTCGTCATCGTCCGCAGGGTGACGGCCAGGCCCTTGGCCAGGCCGGCGCCGGGGAAGCTCATGAGATCGCCACCTTGATGACGCCGGTGAGGGCGAGCTGGACGAGGGCGAGCGGGATCAGCACGGTCCACGCGAGGCGCATCAGCTGGTCCTCGCGCAACCGGGGGTAGGTGACCCGCAGCCAGATCACCACGAAGGCGAGCGCGAAGGTCTTCAGGATGGTCCACAGCCAGCCGAGCTGGTCCGGCAGCGGTCCGTGCCAGCCGCCCAGGAAGAGCACCGCGGTGAGCGCGGAGACGACCAGGATGCCCACGTACTCGGAGAGCAGGAACAGCGCGAAGCGCAGGCCGGTGTACTCGGTGTACGCGCCGAAGATGATCTCCGAGTCGGCGATCGGCATGTCGAACGGCGGGCGCTGCAGCTCGGCCAGACCGGCCACGAAGAAGACGAACGCGCCGATGATCTGCCACGGGATCCAGTACCACTCCCAGGCGTCCATGATCCCGGGCAGCGACAGCGTCCCGGCGGCCATCGCGACGGACGCCGCCGCGAGCACCATCGGCAGCTCGTACGACATCAGCTGCGCGGCCGTCCGCAGGCCGCCGAGCAGCGAGAACTTGTTGGCCGAGGCCCAGCCCGCCATCAGCTTGCCGATCACGCCGACGCCCATGACGGCGAGGACGAAGAACAGTCCGGCGTCGACCGCCTGGCCGACGAAGCCGTCCGGGCCGACCGGGATCGCGAGCAGCACGAAGAGGTACGGCAGCAACGAGACGGCGGGCGCCAGCTGGAAGATCCGCCGGTCCGCGCCGGCCGGGACGATGTCCTCCTTCTGCGCGAACTTGACCCCGTCCGCGACCAGCTGCGCCCAGCCGTGGAAGCCGCCGGCGTACATCGGGCCGAGGCGGCCCTGCATGTGCGCCATCACCTTGTGCTCGGTCTGGCCGATGAGCAGGGGGAAGGTGAGGAAGACGACCAGCGTGGCGACGCAGCGCAGCGCCGTGTCGAGCAGGTTCACGCGCTGTCTCCGTCCTGGCCGGCCGGTTCGGCCGGTGTCCCGCCGTCGTCGCTCTTCCCGCTCGGGCCGTCGCTCGGGCCGTCGCTCGGGTCGCCCGCCGCGGCCGGCGCGCCGGACTCCGGCTTCGTGGGCGCCTCGGGCTCCGCGGACCTGTCCGCGTCGGGGGCTTTCGGGGAGTCGTCGTGGGCCGGAACCGGGTTGTGCCACGGCGCGTCGGCGGACCTGGTCCGCGCGGGCGCCGGGCGTCCGGGCCGCTCCTCACCGGCGACCGCAGGAGCGGCACTTCCGGGAGCCGGAGCTTCAGGAGCCGGAGCTTCAGGAGCTTCGGGAGCACCGGTCGCGGAAGCCGGGGCCTCCGGGGCGGGTGCCTCCGGAGCGGGCGCGGCAGCCGCCTCGGGGGCCCGCGTCGCGTCGGCCTCCGGTCCCGCGCCGGCCGCCTGGCTCACCGAGCCGTCGGAGACCGACCGGACCCGGCGCGGCCGGTCCGCCCGCACGACCGCGCCGCCCTCGGCGGACGCACCCGCGGCACGGGCCGCAGCCCCGGCAGCCCCGGCAGCACGCGGGGTCCGGGCCGCGCCCGCCGCCCGCGCGGCACGCGCGGGCCGCTCCGCGACCGGCGGAAGGGTGCCCTTGAGGGGACCCCACTCGTTCGGGTCCGGCACACCGGCCGGCTGCATCTTGCGCCGCGCCGGCCCGTCGCCGTGGTCGGACTCGCCCGGCTCCTTGGCGCCCGGCCAGGCCTTGGCGACCCGGGCCGCGAGCACGAACTCCTTGCGCAGCGGGTGCCCCTCGAAGCCGTCCGGCAGCAGCAGGGTGGCGAGGTAGGGGTGTCCGGGGAAGTCGATGCCGAACATCTCGTGCGTCTCGCGCTCGTGCCAGGCGGCACCGGCGTACACGGACACGGCGGTCGGCAGGGCGGCCTTCTCGCGCGGCACCCGGGTGCGCAGCGCCAGGTGGCGGACGCCCGGGGCGTCGACGGAGGCGAGGTGGACGATCACGGAGAAGCCCTCGGCCAGCTCGTCGACGGCGCTCAGCCAGTCGAAGAAGCCCAGGCCCAGCGTGTCACGGGCGGCGGTGAGCGCCTCGATCCAGTGCTCGGCGGGGACGTCGACGGTGATCAGCCCGTACGCTTCGGCGCCGGTCGCCCACTCCCCGACCGACGCCGCGTACTGCTCGGCCGTGGTCATGAGGCCCCTCCCTCGGCGGAACCGGGCCCGGCCACCAGCGGGCGGCGGAGCGCCGCGGCGGGTGCGGTGTAGCGGCCGGGCAGCGACTCGGCGGCGATCTTCTCCTGCAGTTTGAGGATGCCCTGGAGCAGCGCCTCCGGACGGGGCGGGCAGCCGGGCACGTAGACGTCGACCGGGATGATCTGGTCGACCCCCTTGGTGACGGAGTAGGAGTCCCAGTAGGGGCCGCCGGAGTTGGAGCAGGCGCCGAAGGAGATGACGTACTTCGGCTCGGGCATCTGCTCGTAGAGGCGCTTGACCGCGGGCGCCATCTTGTCGGTCACCGTCCCCGAGACGATCATCAGATCGGCCTGCCGGGGGCCCGGCGCGAAGGGGATGACGCCCATCCGGATGAAGTCGTGCTTGGCCATCGACGCGGCGATGAACTCGATCGCGCAGCAGGCCAGGCCGAAGTTGAAGCACCAGAGGCTGTAGCGCCGCCCCCAGTTGAGGACGACCTTGACCGGGTCCGGCGCGAGCCGGGCCAGCGGGCCGATGCTGCGCCGCTCGGCGGCGGCGCCGGGGCGCGACGGGTCGGGCACGCCCAGCGGAACCGGACCGTCCGGGGCGCCGTGCCCGTGCGGGTGGGTGTGCGTCACGTCCATTCCAGAACGCCCTTCTTCCAGGCGTAGAGCAGCCCGACCGCGAGGAAGCCGATGAAGACGAACATCTCGATCAGCGTCCCGGCGCCGTAGCCGGCGGAGGCGAAGACGGTCGCCCACGGGAACAGGTAGATCGCGTCGACCGCGAAGATCACGTACAGGAAGGCGTAGACGTAGTAGCGGACCTGGGTGTGCGCCCAGTCCTCCCCCACCGGGTCCACGCCGCACTCGTAGGCGAGGAGTTTCTCGGGCGAGTACACCACCGGCCGCAGCAGGCGGTTCGCGGTGAACGCCACGACGACGAAGAGCACGCCGACGACGGCGAGCAGGCCCATCGCGGCGTACGCGTCGAAGTAGCCGCTGCCGGCCGCCGGGTCGGCCGCGGCGACAGCCGCCTGCTGCCCCTCCATGCCCTCGCCTCCACATCGGCCGTGGAAACCGCCCGCAGGGCAGTTCTACGACGTCTCTTTACACGCTCATAACCATCGCCAGAGCGTGAGTCTAAGTGCACCGCACAGGTACCCCGTACCCTGCCCGATCCGCAAGACGGCCGGTGGACGTCCGGTGGACGCCCGGTATCGCCGCCCCACCTCGGACGGGGTGGGGATAACCCCCGCCCGGGAAGACGTATCACCCCCATGGCATCGTGCGACCCGGACCGGCGAAGCTTGGATCACCAGCTCGACCGAGAGGGACGGTAGACCGAGATGAAGCCATTGCACCGCCGAGCCGCGGACGGCACGAAGGAGCGGGACGTGCCGGCGGAGCGCGCCCCGCTGTACGGCGCGCGGATGTGGCGGCAGGTCGGGCAGCTGCTGTTGAACCTGCCGATCGGCATCGCGGGGTTCGTCTTCACGATCGTGACGCTCTCCGTGGGCCTGGGGCTGTCGGTCACCGTGATCGGCCTGCCGCTGCTCGCCGCCGGGCTGGCCGGCTGCCGGGCCATGGGCGGGTTCGCCCGCCGCCGGGCCCGGTCCCTGTACAACTCCGGGGTGCACGAGCCGGAGCCGGTGCAGCGCCGCCGCCCGGGAATCACCGGCTTCGCGATCGCCCAGCTGACCGACGCGCTCTCCTGGCGCTCGGCCCTCTACTACGTGCTGATGCTGCCCTGGGGCATCCTCAGCTTCACCCTGACGCTGGTCTGCGTCCTGGTCGGCTGGCCGGTCCTGCCGTGGGTGGTCCGCTACCAGTCGGAGGTGGACCGGATGCTGGTGGAGACCCTGCTCTACCGGGGGGCGCTCTCCGAGCGGGTGCGCGAGCTGGAGGACGACCGCGGCACCGTGGTCGACACCGCCGCCGCCGACCTGCGCCGGATCGAGCGCGACCTGCACGACGGCGCCCAGGCCCGGCTGGTGGCCCTGGCGATGGACCTCGGCATGGCGAAAGAGCGGCTGCAGGAGACCGAGTCGCCGGAGGACGTGGCCGCCGCCGCGAAGATGGTCGGCAACGCGCACGGCGAGGTGAAGATCGCCCTGCAGGAGCTGCGCGACCTGGCCCGCGGCATCCACCCGGCGGTGCTCACCGACCGCGGCCTGGACGCGGCGCTCTCCTCGGTGGCGGCCCGCTGCACGGTGCCGGAGGGGGTCAAGGTGCACGTCGACCTGAAGGGCCGGGACGGGGCGGCCGAGCGGCCGGACTCGGCGGTCGAGGGCATCGCGTACTTCACCGTCAGCGAGCTGCTGACCAACGTCTCCAAGCACTCCGGTGCCCGCTCCGCGACGGTGGACGTCTGGCGGGCCGGCGACCAGCTGATGGTGCTGGTCCAGGACAACGGCAAGGGCGGCGCCGCGCCCTACCCGGGCAGCGGCCTGGGCGGCCTGGCCGAGCGCATCCAGGCGGTGGACGGCGTCTTCCTGGTGGAGAGCCCGCACGGCGGCCCGACCACGGTGACGATCGAGCTCCCCTGGCGGACCCGCACCGCCCGGCGCTGAGCGGGAACCTCCGGCCGGAAACCCAACCGGGCCCCGTCGCCTCCCGGCGACGGGGCCCGGTTTCACCGGTGCCCGGACGACCGGTGCCCGGACGGCGGCGGCCCGCGAACCCTTGCGCGGTGTACGGGCCGGCCGCCGCCCGGGGGCTCGGGGGACGCCCTACGGCGTCTCCAGGGTGCCGAGGGTGACCTCGGTCGTCCCGCTCCGGCCGTCCCGGGTGTAGGTGACGGTGACCTTGCTGCCCGGGGCGAGCGAGGCCAGCGCGGTGGTGAGCGAGTTCAGCGAGGTGACCTCGGTGTCGCCGATCTTCGTGATCACGTCCCCGGGCTGGAGGCCCGCAGAGGCGGCCGGGCCGCCGGGGGCGACGGCCACCACGGCGGCGCCCGCCGGCTGGAAGCCCTGGTCGAAGAAGGTCCGGGCGGTGATGCCGAGCGCGGCGCGGCCGGAGTTGGTGACCTTGCCGTCCTTGATCAGCTGGTCGGCGATGCCGGTCACGGTGGACGCCGGGATGGCGAAGCCGATGCCGGGGGCGGCGGCCCCGTTGGCCTCGGGCTCGGTGGCGGCGAGGGTGTTGATGCCGATCACCCGGCTGTTCAGGTCCACCAGTGCGCCCCCGCTGTTGCCGGGGTTGATCGCGGCCGAGGTCTGCACCATGTTGCCGATGGTGGCGCCGGGCGAGCCGCCGCCGCTCGGTTCGGAGACGGTCCGGCCGGTGGCCGAGACGATGCCCTGGGTGACGCTGCTGGAGAGTCCGAGCGGGCTGCCCATGGCGAGGGTGATCTGACCCAGCTCGACCTTGGTGGAGTCCGCGAAGGCGGCCGGCCTGAGACCTCCCGGCAGGCTGCTCAGCCTGATCACCGCGAGGTCGGACTCCGGGTAGCTGGCGACCAGGGTGGCGTCCAGCGGCTTGCTGCTGTTGACCAGCGTGACGGCGAAGGTGGTGGCCGAACCGACCACGTGGGCGTTGGTGACGATGTCGCCCTTGTCGTCGTAGACGATCCCGGAGCCGAGGCCGGTGGCGGTGGTGATCTGCACCACCGAGGGCAGGACGTCCTTGATCACCCGCTGGTAGTCGTCCTGGAGCTGGTTGGCGCCGCCCGCCCGGGCGCCCGACGGGGACGACGAGGGAGCGGAGGAGGAGGCCGGGGAGGTGGACGACGAGGAGGAACCGCTGCTGCACCCGGCCAGCGCGGGAGCGGCCAGCGCCAGGGCGGTCAGCGCGGCGACCGCACCCGGAGCGAGCGGCCTCCCGGCGAACGCCTTCGGTCCGGTCGGACGCGGTCCGGCCGGGATCGGACGGGTGGGCTCCTTCTTGCGGTTCACGGTGACGGCCTCCGGCTCCCTCGGTACACGGACATGGCGCAGAGATCTTTGTCAGCATTTCACCGAAATGTTCGAATGGCCGTGCCGACTCGCCCGCTGCGTACCGAGGGAGCGGGAACGCCTAGGATCTCGGGCATGACTTGGTTGCTCACCGGTGGTGCCGGATACATCGGCACCCACGTGGTGCAGCAGCTCGTGGCGTCGGGCGAGCGGGTCGTGGTGCTGGACGACCTCAGCACCGGGAACCGCAGCGGGCTGCCGGAGGGGGTCGTCCTCGTCGAGGGCTCCACGCTGGACCGGTCCGCCGTGGACGCGGCGCTGCACGGCCACGACGTGCGCGGGGTGCTGCACTTCGCCGCCAAGAAGCAGGTCGGCGAGTCGGTCGAGCGGCCGTTCCACTACTACCGGGAGAACCTGGCCGGCCTGCAGACCGTGCTGGAGGCGGTCGTCGACGCCGGGGTGCGGCGCTTCCTCCTCTCCTCCTCCGCCGCCGTCTACGGCATGCCGGACGTCGACCTGGTCACCGAGTCCGCCCCCTGCGCGCCGATGAACCCGTACGGCGAGACCAAGCTGGCCGGCGAGTGGCTGGTCTCCTCCGCCGGCCGGGCGCACGGCCTGTCCACGGTCTCGCTGCGCTACTTCAACGTCGCCGGCGCCGCCTCGCCGGAGCTCTCCGACGCGGGCGTCCTCAACCTGATCCCGATGGTCTTCGAACGGCTCACCGCCGGCCTGGCCCCGCGGGTCTTCGGCGCCGACTACCCGACCCCCGACGGCACCTGCGTGCGCGACTTCATCCACGTGTCCGACATCGCCTCGGCCCACGTGGCGGCGGCCCGGCGGCTCTCCGCCGACCCGGCGGGCGAGACCCGCCTGGTCCTCAACATCGGCCGCGGCGAGGGCGTCAGCGTCCGGGAGGTGCTGGACGTCATCGGCCGGGTCACCGGCTACGACACCACTCCGGAGTACGCCCCGCGCCGCGCCGGCGACCCGGCCCGGGTGGTGGCCTCGGCCGACCTGATCCACCGCGAGCTGGGCTGGACCGCGCGCCACGGGGTCGAGGAGATGGTCGCCTCGGCCTGGGAGGGCTGGTGCGCGCGCCACCCGGAGGCCCGCCGCCGGCCCTAGGCCGGGCCCAGGGCCGCGAGGCCGAGACCCGGCCCCCGGGCGCGGCCCTCCCGGCCCTCCCGGGCGCACCGGGCTCACCGGGCTCACCGGGCTCACCGGGTCAGTGCGAGGGCACCGCCGTCCCGTAGAACGCGTCCAGCGCGTAGACGCAGCGGTCCTTGGAGCCGACGAACACCTTCCCGCCGACCGCCACCGGCGAGCCGGTCAGCTCGCCCTTGGTCCCCAGCTCCCAGCGCAGCCGGCCGCCGGCCAGGTCCAGGGTGTGCAGCGAGTGGTCCCGGCTGCCGAGGTGGACCAGCCCGTCGGCGACGGCCGGGGAGCCGACGATCTCGCCCCGGGCCGCGTACCGCCAGCGCTCCCGCCCGGTGGCCGCCTCGAAGGCGTACAGCACCTCGCCGCTGCCGACCAGCACCATGCCGTCGCCGACCACCACCGGCTCGGCGCCCTGCCGGTTGCCGGTGGCCGCGCGCCAGCGGTCCCGCCCGGTGGCCGCGTCCAGCGCGTACACCGTGCCGAGGTAGTCGGCGACGTAGACCGCGTCGGCGTCCAGCACGGGCGGCGTGAACAGCACCACCGGGGCCTCGAACCGCCACCGCTCGGCGCCGCTCGCCGCGTCCAGCGCGTAGACCCGGGTACCGGCCGTCACGTACAGCACCCCGGCGCGCTCGGCCGGGCGGGACGGCACGTCCTCGCCGACCGGGACCGACCAGCGCAGGCCGGCGCCGCGCGGGTCGACGCAGCGCAGCCGCCCGCCGCCGTAGTAGTAGGCCGCGCCCCCCACCAGGGCCGGGCCGGACTGCGGGTTCTCGTAGTCCTGCTGGGCGTCGTCGGCGCGCCACAGCTCGGCGCCGCCGGCCGCCGAGCGCAGCTGCACGCCGCCGCCCCGGATCCCGCAACAGAGCACGCCGTCGGCGGCGTCCAGCGAGTACACCCAGCCGTCGAGCGAGTGCCGCCAGCGCTCGGCGCCGTCCGCGACGTCCACCGTGTACAGGTGGGGGCCGTCGGCGGCGTGCACCCGGCCGGCGTCCACCGCGAGCGCCCAGGCGACGTCCCGGGTCTTGTAGCGGCGCTGCCCGGAGGCGATGTCCAGCGCGTGCACCTCGAAGCTGGAGACGAACAGGGTGCCGTCGGCGACCACCGGCGTGCCCCAGACGTCGTTGGACATCCGGAACCGCCAGGGCCGCCAGCGGGCCGCCCGGGCCGGGGGCGGGGTGATCCGGCGGACCCAGTCGGTCTCCGCCGGCGCCGCGCCCGAGCCGGCCTGCTCGGCGCGCGGCCCGGGCCCTATCCGCACCGAGGCGCCGGACAGCCGCACCTCGACGGCGCTCTCCTCGGCGACCGGCGCGCGGTGGCGGCGGGGCGCGGCCAGCTTCTCGGTGGCCGGCTCCGGGTCCTGGCCGAGCGGCGTGGTGTGCACCGGCCCGGCCTGCGGCGGGGCGTGACGCCCGCCCGGCCGGGTGCGCGGGTCGTCCTGCCCGTGACCCTGCGGCGGGACCTGGTGGTGCGGCTGCGGCACCGGCGGGGCGACGGGCGGCTGCACGGGGGCGGCCGGCACGACGACCGGCGGGGGCTGCCGGCGACCGCGCTTGCGTTCGATCATGGCCAGCGCGTTGGGCGGCAGCCAGTCCCCGGCCTCGCCGGAGGCGTCGTCCCGGGAGAACAGGTGCGGGGCCAGTTCGGCCTGGATCTGCTCCGGGGTCGGCCGGTGCTCGGGAGCGGGCCGCATGCAGGCCCGGACCAGGTCGACCAGCTCGGCCGGCAGGCCGGAGAGGTCGGGCTGCTCGCGCAGCAGCTGGAACACCGTCTCGACCGGGTTCGCGCCCCGGTAGGGCGGGTGGCCGGTGGCGCAGAAGACCAGGAGCGACCCGAGCGAGAAGACGTCGCTGGCGCCGGTGACGCCCCTGCTGTCCCGGGCCTGCTCCGGCGACATGTACGCCGGGGTGCCGACCGCCACGTTGGTCATGGTCAGCCGGGTGCTGGAGACGCCGGCGGCGATGCCGAAGTCGATCACCCGGGGGCCGTCCTCGACCACCAGCACGTTGGAGGGCTTGAGGTCGCGGTGGACCAGCCCGGCCGCGTGGATGGACTGCAGCGCCTCGGCGATGCCGGCGACCAGCCAGCGCACCGCCCCGGCCGGCAGCGGCCCGCAGTCGGTGACCAGGTCCTCCAGGGACGGGGCCGGCACGTAGGCGGTGGCCAGCCAGGGCACCCGGGCGTCCGCGTCCGCGTCGACCACGGCGGCGGTGTAGAACCCGCCGACCGTCTTGGCCGCCTCGATCTCCCGGGCGAACCGGACCCGGAACAGCTCGTCCTCCGCCAACTCCCCCCGGACGGTCTTGATCGCCACCCGCCGGCCGGACGCGGAGCGCGCCAGGTAGACCAGGCCCATTCCGCCCGCGCCGAGCCGCCCCAGTACCTCGAAGGGCCCGATTCGCCTCGGATCGTGCGCCGTCAGCTGGTCCACCCGCTGCCACCTCCCCGTTTCCGCACCGCCCGCGTGGTGCCGGACACCCGCCGCGTGGTGCCGGACCTGATTGTCCAATGCCGCCGGGTGCAACTCCAACCTCCCCCGCCCACCGGCGTTCAGTGCCGGTCCGACGGCCCACTGCCCGGTCAGTGCCGCAGGAACGGCCGGATTCTGACGTCCGCTCCGGCCGCGGCTTGCCGCCGACACGCCCGGAGCCCCCGAGCGGGGCAGGTCACACCCGAACCGTAATCGTCACGCTCCGTTACTCGACCACCCCTCAGCGGAGGGGTCGTCACCCTGTGGCGTCAAAAGCACACGGGGGGGCGCCAAAGACGCCTCCGGGGGCGGGATGAATATCCGTCCGAAGTGCTTCAGGCGCCTATACCAACCCCCGTGCGGAGTAATAGTCGCATCACCGAATCGCGCCAAGATCGTGCCACGGTAAGCTGACGGCATGACAGGACAAGTTCGCACCGTCGACGGTCGCGTCGCCGGGCGACGCGGACAGGAGACGCGGCAGAAGCTGCTCGACTGCCTCCGCGAGATGCTCAGCACGTCGCCCTATCGGGACGTCAAGGTCATCGACGTCGCCCGTATGGCGGGTACCTCCCCCGCGACCTTCTACCAGTACTTCCCGGATGTCGAGGGCGCTGTCCTCGAAATCGCCGAGGAAATGGCCAAGGACGCCGACACCCTCAAAGAGCTGGTGGCCGGAAAGTCCTGGGCAGGGAAGTCCGGCACGGCCACTTCGGAAGAACTGGTCGACGGATTCCTCGCCTTCTGGCGCAAGAACGACGCCATTCTCCGAGTGGTCACGCTCGGTGCCGCCGAAGGGGACAAGCGGTTCTTCAAGATCCGCATGACCGTCCTCAACGCGGTCGCCAAGCCGCTCACGGAAGCCGTCAAGGAACTCCAGGCGAAGGGCCAGGCCGACAAGTCACTGGATCCGGCAGCGGTCGCCGGATCACTGGTCTCGCTGCTCGCCTCCGCGGCCGAGCACCAGAAGGCCTTCACCTCCTGGGGCGTCAAGGTCAAGGACCTCAAGCCCAACCTCGCTCCCCTGGTGTACCTGGGTGTCACCGGCAAGAAGGCGCCCAAGTAGACCGATCCACTCCAACCACCCTTCCGCTTCGCGCGGCCCCGGCCTCCTGTCCGGGGTACGACGGACGGCGGCCGTGTCCTCGGGGGAGGTCCGCCGGCGGTCCGCAGCGCGCCACGACATGCCGGTGGGCGGGCACCCCAGCACGGGGCGCCCGCCCACCGGCATACGTGTTCCCGGGCCCGACCGGGGCCCGGGCACACACCGGGCCACCGCGGGCCACCGCGGGCCCCGGCCGGCCCCACCGGGCCCCCGGTAGGCCCAGTAGGGCCCCACCGGCCCCGGCAGGCCCTCGGTGAGCCCCCGGGGACACGGCGGAGCCCCCGGACGGCCTCGGGCCGGTCCAGGGGCTCTCGGTGCCCGCTCCGGGCCGCTCCGCCCGCTCAGGGGCAGCGGACCACCTGGCCCGCGTACGCGAGGCCGCCGCCGAAGCCGAACAGCAGCACCGGGTCGCCCGGCGCCAGCTCGCCGCGCTCGACCAGCTTGGAGAAGGCCAGCGGGATGGACGCGGCCGAGGTGTTGCCCGAGTCCACCACGTCCCGGGCGACCACCGCGTCGGTGATGCCCAGCCGGGACGCGATCGCGTCGATGATCCTCAGGTTCGCCTGGTGCGGCACGAAGCCCTTCAGCTCGGACGGGTCGACACCGGCCTTCGCGCAGGCCTCCCGGGCCAGCGGGGCGATCTGGGTGGTGGCCCAGCGGAACACCGACTGGCCCTGCTGGCTGATCACCGGATCCCAGCCGGTGATCACCACGGCGTCGCCCCGCTCAGGCTCCGAGCCCCAGACCACCGGGCCGATGCCCGGCGCGGCACCCTCCTCCTGGGCCTCGACCAGCGCCGCGCCGGCGCCGTCGCCGAAGATCACGCAGGTGGACCGGTCGGTCCAGTCGATGGTGTCCGACATCCGCTCCGCGCCGATCACCAGCGCCAGCCGCGCCGCGCCGGCCCGGATCGCGTGGTCGGCGGTGGCCAGCGCGTACGAGAAGCCCGAGCAGACCGTGTTGATGTCGTAGGCGGCGGGCGCGCGCACGCCGAGGCGGGCGGCGACGGCGGCGGCCGTGTTGGGACTGCGCTCCACCGCGGTGCAGGTGGCGACCACGACCAGGTCGACGTCGGCCGCCGACCGCCCGCTGTTGGCCAGCGCCTTCTGCGCCGCCTCGGTGGCCAGGTCGACCACGGTCTCGCCCTCGGCGATGTGGCGCGTCCGGATGCCCACCCGACTGCGGATCCACTCGTCGTCGGTGGCGACCAGCTTCGCCAGGTCGTCGTTGGTGAGGACCTTGGGGGGCTGGTAGTGGCCGAGTGCCACGATGCGCGAACCGGTCATACTGCCCACTCAACCCGGTTACCCGCTGGTCAGTCGGGCGTGACCGGCTACAGGATCCGTGCCGGGATGCTGTAGGAGACCGACAAGGACCGTTGCGGCGACTGGGGCGTGCCCGGGCCGCCGCGGGACACCGACGGGGCCGGCCGGGCCCCGGACGGCGTGCTCAGACGGCCAGCGAGGCGGCGTCACCCATCACGATCACCGGGCGGGCGGCCGGGTCCAGGGTCCGGATGAGCTGCGCCATCTTCTCCTCCGGGACGGAGATGCAGCCGTGCGTCGGGCCCCCGTGGTCGACGTGGATCCAGATGCCGCCGCCCTTGGTCGAGCCGTTGGGGCGGCGCGGGTCGAGCGGGGAGTTGCCGGGCACCCGGTTGTAGTCGATCGCGACCACGTAGTCGAAGGAACCGGCGAGCTGCTCGCCGGCGAAGCCCCGGCCGGAGACCACGAAGTTGGCGTCCTTGTCGTACGGGAGCTTGCTGCCCGGGTCGGCCTTGCGGCCGCCGGCGTCGGTGAGCGAGAAGACGCCGATGGGGCTGCGCAGGTCGCCCTCGTTGTGATCGGTGGTCCAGCCCTTGAACGCGTTGTGGCCCTGCCAGGTCTCGCCGGCCAGCCAGCGGCCCTCGGCGGTGCGGGTCCAGAGCGTGACCACGGCCTTGTTGGTGTCCTTGCCCTCGCCGGAGGCGAAGACGACCTGGGTGGTCTCGACGGGTATCCGGGCGGCGAAGCCGGGGCCGAGGCCCGGTATGGCGGCCACCGAGCCGTCCGGGCGGGCCTCGCTGCGGTCGGCGGCGGGCTCCTCGGTGTGCCGTGCGTCGGCGGCCGGGGCGGCGGGGGCGGCGGTCGGGGAGGCCTGGTCGGTCACCGTCTGGGCGGTGGAGCGGTCCGGGGCGGCGACGGCGTCCGGGCCGGGGCCGTCGGCGCTGGTCACGCCCGTCCTCGCGGCGTCCTGGCCGACCGTGTACCAGCCCGCGGCGGCGGCGAGCAGCAGGGCGGTGCCGGCGGTGACGGCCCGGCCGGTGCGCTTCTTCTTGGGCTTGCGGCGGTGACCCCGGGCGGCCGCCCGGGACCCGGCGGGGGCCGCGGCGGGAGCGGGCACCGACCGGGGCCGGGCCGACGGCTCCGGTCCGGCCGCCAGGTCCTCCGGCTCCGCCGGAGACGCCTGGAACGGCTGGTCGTAGACGTCGTGCTCGGCGAGGCTGCGGTACCCGGACGGCACGCCGCCCGGAACGTCCTGGTACCCGTACGGGCCCGCGTGCGGCGCCTCGTACTGCTGCGGGAACGGCTGCGGGAACGGCTGCTGGTGACCGCCGTACGGCTGCTGCGGCACCTCGTACACCGGCTCGTACGACGGGTACGCGGTGGAGCGATCGGAACCGGACATGCGGCCGATCCTGCCAAACCGAGGCCCCGTTGGGAAACCCGGGGTCTGTGTCGAGCCCGTGAAGAAGCCGTCGCCCGGGCCGGCGGGCGGCCCGGGCGACGGGATCGCGACCGGGTGGCGACGGCGGGAACCGCCGGTCGCGGAGGGCCCCGGAGGGGCCGCGGGGTCAGAGGCGCATCGCCTGCGGGGTCTCGCGACGGCCGAGGTCGGGACCGTCGTACTCGCGGATGACCTCGTAGCGGGTGTTGCGCTCCACCGGCCGGAAACCGGCGTCGCGGATCAGGCCCAGCAGGTCGTCCCGGCCGAGCTTGTTCGGGGTGCCGAAGTTGTCCGCGTCGTGGGTGATCTTGTACTCGACCACCGAGCCGTCCATGTCGTCCGCACCGTGGCTGAGCGCCAGCTGGGCGGTGGTGACGCCGTGCATCACCCAGAAGACCTTGACGTGCGGGACGTTGTCGAAGAGCAGCCGGGAGACCGCGAAGGTCTTCAGTGCCTCGGCGCCGGTGGCCATCTCGGTACGGGCCATCAGCTTGTTGCGCACGACGCCGTCCTTGGAGTCGTGGAAGTCGTGCTGGTAGCGCAGCGGGATGAAGACCTGGAAGCCGCCGGTCTCGTCCTGCAGCTCGCGCAGCCGCAGCACGTGGTCGACCCGGTGGCGGGGCTCCTCGATGTG
Source organism: Streptomyces sp. BE303 (assembly GCF_036290945.1). NCBI lineage: Bacteria > Bacillati > Actinomycetota > Actinomycetes > Kitasatosporales > Streptomycetaceae > Streptomyces > Streptomyces sp. BE303. The sequence continues at coordinate 47,824 of NZ_JAQYWZ010000767.1, read as the reverse complement.
GCCGTACAGCATGGTGGCCGGCGTCTTGAGGCCCTTGCTGTGGGCGAGGCGGTGGATCCGCGACCAGTCCTCCCAGTGGGTGTCGTGGTCGACGATGTGCTGGCGGACCTCCCAGTCGAAGATCTCCGCGCCGCCGCCGGTGAGCGACTCCAGGCCGGCGTCGATCAGCTCGTCCAGGATCTCGTCGGCGGGCAGGCCGCTGATCCGCTCGAACCAGTGGATCTCGGTGGCGGTGAAGGCCTTCAGCGAGACGTTCGGCAGCGCCGCCTTCAGCTCCCGCAGCGAACGCGGGTAGTAGCGCCACGGGAGGGTCGGGTGGAGACCGTTGACGATGTGCAGTTCGGTGAGGGAGTCCACCTCCATCGCCTTGGCGAGGCGGACGGCCTCCTCGATGCGCATCGTGTACGCGTCCTTCTCGCCCGGCTTGCGCTGGAACGAGCAGTAGGCGCAGGACGCGCTGCACACGTTGGTCATGTTGAGGTGGCGGTTGACGTTGAAGTGGACGACGTCGCCGTTCTTCCGCGTCCGCACGTGGTGGGCCAGGCCGCCCAGCCAGGCCAGGTCGTCGCTCTCGTAGAGCGCGATCCCGTCCTCGCGGGTCAGCCGCTCACCCGCGTAGACCTTCGCCTCCAGCTCGCGCTTGAGCCCTGCGTCCATGCGGTGCCCCGCCTCCTCCGACTTCGATTCCTTGCCGGAACGAGCGTACGCCCCTGTGGCGCTCAGTCCGCGAGCAGCTCCGCGAGCAACGCCGGTTCGATGTTCCCGCCGCTCACCACGGCGGCCGTGTGCCGTCCGCCGGTCTCGGCCGCCCGGTGGAAGTACGCCGCCGGGGCGACCGCGCCGGACGGCTCGGCGACCAGCCGGCCGCGCCGGGCCAGCAGCGCCACCGTCGCGCGGATCTCGTCCTCGGTGACGGTGACGATGTCGTCCACGTAGGCGGTGAGGTGCTGGAAGGGCAGCTCGCCCACCGAGGGGGTGCGCAGCCCGTCGGCGATGGTCCGGTACGTGTCGGCGACCGGCCAGGCCACCCGCTCGCCGGTCCGCAGGCTCTCCCGGGCGTCGGCGGCCAGCTCGGGCTCGACACCGATCACCCGCACGCCCGGACGGGTCAGCTTGAGCGCGGCCGCCGTGCCGGAGATCAGCCCGCCGCCGCTGACGGGGACGAGGACGGTGTCCAGCTCCGCCGGGGCGTCCTCGGCGATCTCCAGGCCCACGGTGCCCTGGCCCGCGATGATGAACGGGTCGTCGTACGGCGGCACCCAGACGTAGCCGTGCCGCTCGGCCAGCTCGCCGGGCACCGAGTCCCGCTCCTCCGGCGACACCAGCAGCACCTCGGCGCCGAACGACCTGGTGCCCTCGACCTTGACCGCCGGCGAGGTGTCCGGCATCACGATCACGGCCTTGATGCCGAGCAGCTCCGCCGCGTACGCCACCGCCTGCGCGTGGTTGCCGCTGGACTGGGCGACCACCCCGCGGGCGCGCTCGGCCCCGCTCAGCGCGGCGAGCCGGTTGTACGCGCCGCGGGTCTTGAAGGCCCCGGTCGGCTGGAGGTTCTCCGGCTTGAGCCAGAGCCGCCGCTCGCCGTCGTTCGCCCAGGGGGCGGGGACCAGCGGGGTGCGCACCGCGACCCCCGCGATCCGCTCCCGGGCCGCGTGCAGCTCCTCCAGACCGACCAGTGCCATCGCCGTCACTCCCCTTCGGCGAGCGGCAGCTCGCTCACCCGGCTCTCCCATTTGGTGGAGAGTACGACGGTCGTACGGGTACGGGCCACACCCTTCGTCCCGGAGATCCGCTTCACCGCCGACTCCAGGCCCTCGACGTCCGGCACCCGGACCTTGAGCATGTACGAGTCGTCACCGGCGATGAACCAGCAGTCCTCGACCTCGCCGAGGTCCTTCAGCCGGAACGCGACGTCCTCGTGGTCGGCCGCGTCGGTGAGTTGGAGTCCGATCAGGGCCGTGACACCGAAACCGAGCGAGGCCGGGTTGACCGTCGCGCGGTAGCCGGTGATCACGCCGGCCTGTTCCAGCCGGTTGATGCGGTCCGTGACGCTCGGGCCGGAGAGGCCGACCAGTCGGCCCAGCTCGGCGTAGGACGCACGGCCGTTCTCCCGGAGCGCCTGGATGAGCTGTCTGTCCACCGTGTCCATATACCGTCCGCGTCCTTCCGAACCTCACCAGACCCACAGATCATTATCCGGATTCAAAGGTGCCATGCTCGGACCAACCCGGATATCGCAGAGAACATACTCTCCCGACTGCCGGCTCCCCACTCCCCCTCGGGCCGACGGACCCATGTCGTCAGGCCGGCCGGTCGCCCTCCCGGGCGGCCGCGCCCAACTCGCCCTCCCAGCGCCGGTACAGCGCGTGCGGCACGCCGACGGCGTCCAGCACCCGCCCGGCCACGAAGTCGACCAGCTCACGGACGGTGGAGCCGCCGGCGTAGAAGCCGGGCGAGGCGGGGAGCACGACGGCGCCCTGCGCGTCCAGCTCCACCAGGTGCTTCAGCGTCACCCCGTTGAGTGGTGCCTCGCGGACGCAGACCACCAGGGGGCGGCGCTCCTTGAGGGTGACGCTGGCGACCCGCTGGAGCAGGTCCTTGCTCAGGCCGAGCGCGATGCCGGCCACCGCACCGGTGGTCGCGGGGACGACCAGCATGCCCTTGGCCGGGTACGAGCCGCTGGACGGGCCGGCCGCGAAGTCCCCGGCGGGCCAGTACCGGACGTCGTCCAGGCCGTCCTCCGGGAGGGCCAGCCAGGCGGCGAGGTCGGTGCGCCAGTGCGCGTCGCGGAAGGAGATGCCGGTCTCGTCGAGGATGGTGAGCCGCGCGGCGCGGCTCACCACGAGGTCCACGGCCTCGCCGGCGGCGAGCAGCGCGCGGATCACGGAAGCGGCGTAGGGCGTGCCGGACGCGCCGGACACTCCCACGACCCAGGGCTGACGGACTGGCTGGTTCGGCTTTTCCATAGTGCTTACTTTCTATCCTCACGCGGCCCACCCGGCCCCAGCGCCCTCCTGGGAGGATGGGTGCCATGGCAGCGACCCTCGTCGACCTCACCCATCAGGTGACCACCGCGATGCCGGTCTACCCCGGCGACCCGGCCGTCGTCCTGGAACCCGCGCTCACCACCGCGACCGCCGGGGTGAACGTGCTGGCCCTGCACCTCGGCTCGCAGTCCGGCACCCATGTGGACGCGCCGTACCACGTGGACGTCACCTGGCCCACCCTGGACGGCCTGCCGCTGGAGCGGTTCACCGGCCCCGCGGTCGTCGCCGACCTGCGCGGCCTGGAGCCGCGCTCGGAGGTGACCGCCGAGCAGCTCGCGCCCGCGCTGGAGCACGCCGGCGAGGGCACCGTCCTGCTGCTGGCCACCGGGTGGGCCCGGCACTGGGGCACCGACACCTATCTCGCCCACCCCAGCCTGTCCGCCGGCGCGGCCGAGGCGATCGTCGCCGCCGGGGTGCGGACGGTCGGCGTGGACGCGCTCAGCGTCGACCCCACGCCCGACCCGGGGCCCGGCGACCCGGCGGTGGCCGCGCTGCTCGCCGACCTCACCGACGAGCACGACCAGCCGGCCGCCGACGAGCCCACCCTGGCCGCGCACCGGATCCTGCTCGGCGCGCCCGGCGGCGGGGTCATCGCCGAGAACCTGACCGATCTGCGGGCACTGTTGGAGGCGCAGCGGGCCGGGCTCCCGGTCGAGATCTCGCTCTTCCCGATCCGGCTGGTGGCAGCCGACGGGGCGCCGGTCCGGGCGGTGGCCCGGCTGGGGTGACCGCGGACCGCCCCGGCTCACCCCGGACCTGCCGGGAGCGACCGACCCGATCTGCCGAACCGCTTGGCCCGAAGGGCACTTGGTCTAGACCATCCCCGGCGTACGCCGGTACGCTGTCCGGCCATGGCAGAGATCATCGGAGTGATCGAGCAGCTCTGGCGCTACCCCGTGAAGTCCACCGGCGGCGAGCGGCTCGACTCCGTCGAGGTGGACGACCGCGGGCTCGCGGGCGACCGCCTCTACGCCGTGCGCGACGCCAACGGCAAGCTCGGCTCCGGCAAGAACACCCGCCGGTTCCGGCGGATGGACGGCCTGCTCCGGCTCTCCTCCCGGCTCGGCCACCGCCTGGACGGCCCCGAGCTGTTCGACCCGCTGGGCGGTCCGGTCGCCGACCCGACCGCCTTCCTGCGCGCCTACCTCCAGCGCGACGACGTCGAACTCGCCCGCGAGGACGCCGTCTCGCACTTCGACCAGCTCCCGGTCAGCGTGCTCACCACCGCCACCCTCGACTGGGTGGCCGAGGCCGCGCCGTCCGCCGTCGTGGACGTCCGCCGCTTCCGGCCCAACGTCCTGGTGCGCACCCCGCCCGGCACCCCGCCGTTCGTCGAGGACACGTGGTTCGGCCGCGAGGGCCGGACCGGCTCCCGCTCCGGCGCGCGGCTCTCCTTCGTCCGGTCCAGCGAGCGCTGCGCGATGACCACCGCCGCCCAGCCCGGGCTGCCGCACGCCCCCGAGATCCTCAAGGCCATCGCCCAGGCCCACGAGGCCCGGCTGGACGCGCTCGCCGGGGTCGCCGCCCCCGGCCGGCTCGCCGTGGGCGACGCGCTGTCCCTGCACTGACCGCCCCGCAGCTCCGGCCGCCGGCCGTACGGGCGGCCGGACCCCGCGGACCCGGGCGCGCCGAGCGAACCGGCGGACTCCTCGTCAGACCCCGCTGACCGGCGGCAATTCAGCTTTCCCTCCCACCACTTGACTGACGCACGTCTATCCTGTCTTACTGTCGTAGGACAGGAGAACAACTGGTGATCGAGTTCGTGCTCGACGGCCGCTCGCGGGTGGCCACGTACATGCAGCTGGTGCTTCAGGTGAAGCAGGCGCTGCGCGTCGGACTGGCGCAGCCGGGGGACCGGCTGCCCAAGGTGCGCGATGTGGCGCAGTCCCTGGCGATCAACCCCAACACCGTGCTCAAGGCCTACCGGGAGCTGGAGTTGGAGGGGCTCGCCGAGGGCCGGCCCGGGGTGGGGACGTTCCTGGTCCGCACCCTGGCCGGACCTTCGCTGGCCAACCAGGCGGAACTGCGCGACGAGCTGGTGACCTGGCTGCGCAAGGCGCAGGAGGCCGGACTCACCCGCGAGGACATCACCGCACTGATCGACACCACCACGCGGGCCACGTTCGACCGGACGCCACCGGGCGACGGCCGGCACGGCAGCCGGCACACCGGCTAGCCCGTACGACATCCCGCCAGACCGCATCCTTGGGGGAACACATGACGGAAGTCGCTTTGCAGACAGACGGGTTGGGCAAGCGCTACGGCCAGACCTGGGCACTCCGGGGCTGCTCGCTACAGCTCCCCGCCGGGCGGATCGCCGCCCTGGTCGGCCCCAACGGAGCCGGCAAGTCCACCCTGCTCCACCTCGCCGTCGGCCTGCTGCAGCCCGACGCCGGACAGGTCCGCGTCTTCGGCCGGGACCCGCGGGACAACATCGACGCCCTGGCCGACCTGGGGTTCGTCGCCCAGGACACCCCGCTCTACCCGGACTTCACCGCCACCGAGCTGATCACCATGGGCAGCCGGCTCAACCGCCGCTGGGACTCGGCGATCGCCCGTGAGCGGCTCACCCGGCTCGGCATTGCGGCCGACAAGCCGGTCGGCAAGCTGTCCGGCGGCCAGCGCGCCCAGGTCGCGCTCGCCCTGGCGCTGGCCAAGAAGCCCCGGCTGCTGCTCCTGGACGAGCCGGTGGCCGCCCTCGACCCGCTGGCCCGGCACGAGTTCATGCAGGCCCTGATGGGTGCGGTCGGCGAGTACGGCACCACCGTGCTGCTCTCCTCCCACCTGCTCGCCGACCTCGAACGGGTCTGCGACCACCTGATCGTCCTGCAGACCGCCCACGTCCAGCTCTCCGGCGCGGTGGACGACCTGCTCGCCACCCACTGCCGGCTGGTCGGCCCGCGGGTCGCCGACGGCGCCGCGGTGCCCGGAGTGGCTGCGGTGATCCGGGCCAGCCACACCGAACGGCAGTCCACCCTGCTGGTCCGCACCGACGGCCCGGTCGACACCGACCGGTGGGCCGTGCACGACGTCACCCTGGAGGACCTCGTCCTCGCCTACCTGGGCGCCGCGGACACCCGCAGCACCGGCACCGCCGCCCTCCCGGAGGTGGCCGCATGATCTGGCTGACCTGGCGTCAACACCGCAAGCAGGCGCTCTGGACGGCGATCGCCCTCGCCGTCCTGGCCGCCGCCCTGATCCCCACCGGCCTCGGCATGCGGTCCACCTTCGAGGACTCCGGACTCGGGGCGTGCCTGCGCAAGCTGGGCGGCACCCAACTCGTCTCCGGCGGCGGCTGCGAGTCGCTCAGCCAGCGCTTCGAGAACCAGTACGGCGCGATGCTCTTCCTCGCCATCCTCTTCGTCCTGCTGCCGGTCCTGGTGGGCCTCTTCTTCGGCTCCCCGCTGGTCGCCCGGGAGGTGGAGAACGGCACCCACCGGCTGGTCTGGACCCAGGGCATCAGCCGCCGCTGGATCCTCACCAAGTTCGGCCTGGTCGGCGCCGTCGCCCTCGTCCTGTCGGTGGTCTACTCGCTGGGCGTCGCCTGGTGGCTGGCCCCGCTGGCCGCCAACGGTGCGGGCCGGCTCGGCTACCTCTTCTTCGACGTCCAGGGCGCGGCGCCGATCGGCTACACGCTGTTCGCGGTGGCGCTCGGCATCCTGGTCGGCACCCTGAGCCGCAAGGTGCTGCCCGCGATGGGCATCTCGCTCGCCGCCTTCGTCGCCGTCCGGGTGCTGGTCGAGACCCTCGCCCGCCCGCACTTCCTGCCGACGAAGACGCTCAGCTACGCGATCGACAGCCCGCTCACGGGCAACCGCTTCACCGGTTCCTGGGTCTACCAGGAGGGCGTCCGCAACGGCGTCGGGGAACTCGTCCTCCCGGACGCCCGGGTCGGCTGCGACACCGACGGCTCCGGCGACTCCGCCGGGTGCGTGGCCCACTTCGCCCAGCAGGGCTTCGGGCCCGCGCCCTACACCAACTGGCAGGAGTACCAGCCGGCCGACCGCTTCTGGACCTTCCAGGGCATCGAGACGGGCCTCTTCCTCGCCCTCACCGCCCTGCTCCTCGTCCTGGCCGTCCGCCGCATCCGCCGCATCGCCTGAACGGAACCGCCGAGGGGCGCTCTCCGGCACACCGGCCGGGGAGCGCCCGGCCGGTCCGGTCCGGGGGTGCGCAGGGCCGGCGGCGGCCCGGTCCGGCCGCGGACGGGGTCAGCGGCGGACGGGCAGGAGGCACAGCGGGTGGCCGGCGGGATCGGCGTAGACGCGCCACCCCCCGGCGTCCCGGAGGAGGGTGCCGCCGAGGGCGAGGACGGCGGCTTCGGCGGCGGCCGGGTCGTCGACGTCGATGTCCAGGTGGGCCTGCTGGGGGTGGGCGGGGTCCGGCCAGCGCGGCGGACGGTGGTCGGCGACCCCCTGGAAGCAGAGCACCGGTCCGCCGGGGGTGTGCAGGGTGGACCACGCCTCGTCCAGCGACCAGCGCGGATCCGGCCGGTCCACCTCGCCGCCGAGCAGCCCCGCGTAGAAGCGGGCCAGCACGGCCGGGTCGGGACAGTCGAGGACGAGACACTGCAGCCGGCCGATCACGGGAATCTCCTTCGAGGGTGCGGACTGTCCGCCATTCTCCGGCCGTCAGCGTCCCGGACCGGCCCGCGCCGCCCGTCCGCCGTCCTCCGCGTCTGCTGGACAGCTCCCGCCCCGGGCCGGAGCATGATCGGATGACCACAGAAGACGGTTCGGTCCATCCGGAGGCACCCCGGCTCGGAACGCCGGGCACCCCCGGTGCGCCCCGCTCCCCCGGCCCGGCCGTGCGGCTGGAACGGCTCGCCGCCGCACACGCGGACGCCCTCCTCGCCTTCGAACGCGAGAACCGGGCGTACTTCGCGCGTTCGGTGCCCGACCGCGGGGACGGCTACTTCACCCCGGACGGGTTCGCCGGCCGCCACGCCGCGCTGCTCGCCGAACAGGCCACCGGCGCCTGCCACTTCCACGTCGTCCTGGACACCGGGGGCACGCTGCTCGGCCGGGTGAACCTGGTGGACGCGGCCGGCGGCAGCGCCGGACTCGGCTACCGGGTCGCCGAGAGCGCGAGCGGCCGGGGCGTGGCCCGGGCGGCGGTCGAGGAGGCGTGCCGGCTCGCCGCCACGGCGTACGGGCTCACCGCGCTCACCGCCGTGACCACCCTCGACAACGCGCCCTCGCGGGCCGTACTCGCCCGCACCGGCTTCACGGCGGTGGGCGAGGAGGTCGTCGACGGCCGGCCCGGCACGGCGTACCGGCGCACGCTCTGATCCGGTGCCCGGCGGGCCGCCCGGCGGCGGCGGATCCGCCTACCGGCCGGTAGTTCGGCGGCCCGGATTCGCGGGCAGAACAACGGATATGACGATCCCTCACCGCCTGATCGGCACCGGCGCCCACAAGGTCCTGGTGCTGCACGACTGGTTCGGCACCAGCGCCGGCTGGGGCCCGTTCCTGGACTACCTGGACGGCTCCGCCTTCACCTACGCCTTCCTCGACTACCGGGGCTACGGCGAGCGCCGGAACGTGGCGGGTGCGTACACGCTCGCCGAGATCGCGGACGACGCGCTCGCGCTGGCCGACCAGCTCGGCTGGGAGAGCTTCTCGCTCGTCGGGCACTCCATGGGCGGCAAGGCCGTGCAACAGGTGCTGGCCCAGGCACCCGGGCGGGTGAGGAAGTTGGTGGGCCTGGCGCCCGTCCCCGCGAGCGTGTACCCGATGGACGCGGCGGCCGAGAAGCTGTTCTACGGGGCGGCGGAGGACCGCGAGAAGCGGTTCGCCATCATCGATCTGGTGACCGGGCGGCGGGCCGGCCGGGTCTGGCTCGACCTGATGGTGAACCGCTCGCTGTCACTGTCCACCCGCGAGGCGTTCGGCGGCTACGTGCGCGACTGGGCCACCGCCGACCTGGTGGAACGGATCGACGGGAATCCCGTGCCGGTCAAGGTGATCGTGGGAGCGCACGACCTCGCGCTGACCGCCGAGGTGATGCGCGGCACCTTCCTGACCCACTACCCCAACGCCGAGCTGGAGGAGCTCCCCAACAGCGGCCACTACCCGATGCACGAGACACCGGTCGCGCTGGCGGCCTCCCTGGAGTCCTTCCTCCGGGGGTGACGCCTCGGCCCCGCCCGGAGGCCCGCCTGCCCGCCTGCCCGCCCCGGCCTAGCCGATCTCGCGGATCCGCTCCAGCACCGCGGGCGACGCCTTCGCCGGCGAACCGGAGTCGAACGGGGGCTGGGGGTCGTACTCGGCGTGGAGCTGGATCGCCCGGGCGGTGGTCTCGTCGGCGAGCAGCGCCACGAGCCGGAGCGCCATGTCGATGCCGGAGGAGACCCCGGCCGCCGTGACGATCCGCTCCCGGCGGACCACCCGTTCCGGCGTGTACGTCGCACCGTACGCCGCCAGCTCGCCCGCGGCCGCCCAGTGGGTGGTCGCCACCAGCCCCTTGAGCAGTCCGGCCGCCCCGAGCAGCAGCGCACCGGTGCAGACCGAGGTGGTGAACCGGGTGGTCGCGTGCACCCGGCGGATCCAGTCGGTGAACCCGGCGTCGTCCAGCAGCGGACGCGCCCCGTTCCCGCCCGGCACGAGGAGGACGTCGCACGACTCGACCTCCTCGTACCGGGCGGGAACGTCCAGTCTCAGCCCGCCCAGGGTGTCGACCACCCGGCCGGTCCCGCTCGTCGAGACGAACCGCACGACGGCGCCCGGGAGATACCCGAGCACCTGGTACGGGCCGACCGCGTCGAGCGGCTCGAAATCGTCGAAGAGCGGGATCACGATGTCCATGTTCCGCAGGTTAGAGCGGAGTTGGCACGGCGTCCGCACCCTGGTCAGCGGATTCACGAGAACGAGTGGTCTGCACCACCGGCTTTCACCTGAGCGCATCCAGCTCGGCCCCGATCGCCGCCCGGATCGGGTCCTGCGCCGGGCCGAGCGCGTACCGGTCGTCACGCCACCGGTCCGCCGGGTAGAGCCAGACGGGCACCCGGACGAGGTCCTCGGGCTCCCATCCGAAGCGCGGCCACACGTGCGCGTGCAGCATCGGGTCGGTGTTGCCGAGGATCTCCAGGTTGACCCGCCGGAACGCCGGGTCGGCCGCCCGGCACGCCCGCTCCACGGCCTCGCCGAGCCGGTCGAGGTCCTCCAGGTACGCGATCCGGCGCGCCCTCGGCAGGTCGGAGAGCCGCTCGACGCCAGGCTCGTCCGTGAGCAGGATCGCGTAGCCGGGCAGGAACTGCACGTCCCCGATCACCGCGAACCCGGCGTCCAGGCGCCGGATCACGGTCGGGTTCTCACCCCGCAGCGCGCTGCCGATGCGGTCGGACTTCCAGTCGGTGCCGTCGTCGATCATGCGGCGATGCTAGGGTCCGTCTTCAAATCTGATCAAGCGATGAGAGATCACGTCGGTTGTGGTGCGGCGTCATGAGCTTTCGGATGCCGAGTGGGATGTGTTGTCGCGGTTCCTGCCGAGGTCAGGATCTGCAGGTCGGCCGCGCAGTGACGACCGCTTCCTCGACTTCTCCGAGGCCGACCTCACCCTCCGCCCGGACGGCACCTTCACCGCCGTCCTCCTCGCCCCCTCCCCGCTCCCCACCCTGGACGGCCACTGGCACGTCCACGACGTCTACCTCGCCACCGCCATCACCGCCCTGCGGTAGCCGGTCACCGAGAAGCGGTTCCCACCACCGGTCGCACGGGAAGTCCTTCAGGAAGAGCGGAACGGCGTCGCGTTCGTCCGGGAACACCTTTGCCCGCTCCCGGCGAACGCCGCCGGCCCTCGTCACCCGCCGACTCACCCCTCGCACCCGGGAGATCGCGATGACCGACAACCCGTCCGCGCAGCACGGCGTCCCGTCCTCACCCGACCCTGACCCGCTCCGTGACGAGCACCCCGAGATCGTGGCCGGCGCGGCCGTCGACGGGAACATTCATGTCGGCTACTGGGACAGCCCGGCGGACGGACGGTCGCTCGACCAGGCCACCGACCGGCTCACCGACCTCGTGGCGGGGCGGCTGGGCGCCGCACCCGGCCGCAGTCTGCTGGATGTCGGCTGCGGAACGGGACGGCCCGCGCTGCGCATCGCCCGGGCCACCGGTGGCCAGGTGTCAGGAATCTCGGTCAGCGCCGAGGACATCGCCCTCGCACGGACCCGGGCGGATGCCGCCGGGCTCGCCGACCGGGTGGACTTCCGGTACGCGGACGCCTGCGCACTGCCTTTCGAGTCCGCGTCCTTCGACGGTGCCTGGGCGGTCGAGTCCATGATGCACATTCCCGACCGGACCGCCGCCCTCACCGAGATCGCCCGGACCCTGCGGCCCGGCAGCACGCTGGTCGTCACCGACGTGCTGCTCCGGTCGCCGGTGACCGGCGAGGCCGCGGAGACGGTCCGCCGGACCTGCCGGGCGTTCGGGTCCCCTGCGCTCCCCGAGCCGGCGGAGCTCCGCACGGCCCTCGACCGCGCCGGTCTGGAGGTTCTGGAGTTCCAGGACATCGGGGAGCACGTCCGGCGCACCTACCAGGCGTTCGCCGATGCCTTCGCGCGCGTCACCCCCTCCGTGGACGACCCGCACTACGAGTTCTTCGACTTCGCCCGTTCCCTTCCCCGGTTCGGTGCCCTCGCGGAGATCGGCTACGCCTTCGTGGTCGCGCGCCGCCGGTGAACGGAGGCGCCGGCCGGGTCGGCGGGGCCGGAGGACGGCATCGCCGGGACGCGAAGGGCGGCCGATCCGGCCAATAGAGTTCCGTCACGATCCGTCAGCGGCGGCAGGAAAGAATCGCTCAAGAATCCGCTGCCGGAGCCCCGTCGCCATGGGGCAGCCGGACCGGGCCGATACCGGACCGTGCGCGGACAAGGCCCCGCCCCGGCGATTCCGCCGGGGCGGGGCCGCGGCACACACCGGGAGGCAATCCCTCAGCACGCGACCGTTCGCCGTGTCAAGTGGAACTCAAGGCGCCCTGAAGAAGTTCGCCCTCGCACTTGTTCTCCGGGATTCGGCTAACCTCGCGGAGTGGAGAGGCAAGCTTCAGGTCGTTCATTCTCCAGTTCGAATCCAGACCGCTTCGTCCCGCCCCGACCCCGCCGTTCGGACCGCCCGCCCCCCCGCCCGTTCGGCCGTTCGTACGGGAATACTGGTTCCGAACCCCCGTGCCCGTCCGAGCGCGACGGGGGACCCTCATGACCGGGGCAGCCCGGCCCCGACCGGTGGTGGGCGCACTGATCCGTGATCCGGCCGGCCGGATCTTCGTCCAACGCCGCTCGGCCGACCGCTCCCTCTTCCCCGGTTGCTGGGACGTGGTCGGTGGAGCCGTGGAACCAGGGGAGTCCCTCCTGGACGCGCTCCGCAGGGAGATATCGGAAGAGACGGGGTGGCGGTTGCGCCGCGTTCTCGCCCGGGTGGCACACACGGAGTGGACGGGGGACGGCATACGACACATCGAGTCGGACTACCTCGTCGAGGTGGACGGAGACCTCTCCTCGCCCGCACTCGAACGGGACAAGCACACCGAGTTCGCCTGGCTGGCCGCCGAGGACGTCACGCTGCTCGACGAGAACACACTGCGCAGCGGCAGCACCTTCATCAAGGACGTCGTGACCGCGGCACACGCTTGGCGCGCCGACCCTTCGGGGAGCCGCACGGCTCTCTGAACCGTCTGCGGACACGTACGTCCGATCCGGGCTGAACAACCCTTTCCCGACTTCCCACGTCATCGTCGAGCGGTGTTCTGCGAGGGGAATATTCTGCATGCCCGGCGACAGGCTGAAGGACATCCGTCCGCGACCACGAGTGCTGATGATCGGATTTGCCGGGCATCAAGGAAAGGAGTACCTGCCGATCGTACAGGAGATTGCCGATATCGTCGGCGGCGTCGACTCCGCCCCGCCCGCCGTGCCACTCGCCGACGCATGGGGATTCCCGTACTACGGGAGCCTCGACGACGCACTGAAAGCCGTCGAATTCGACGCCGCAGTGGTCACCGTGCCTCACGGCGAGCATTTCCCGGTCTGTACGCGGCTGCTGGCGCACGGCCGGCACGTCATCAAGGAGAAGCCGTTCGCGGTCACCGAACCTGAAGCGCGCCAGCTGATACATCTCGCGCAGCAGGCCGACCGCAGCGTCTTCACACTGCTGCAACGGAACTTCGACCCGGTGTTCCGGTTCGCCCGGGACAACCTCGCGCGGATCGGGAGGCCCTACTGGTTCTCCTACGACTACCACTTCAACCTGGCTCGTCCGACCACGGGTTGGCGCGCGTCCCGGGAGCAGGCAAGGGGTGGTGTGCTCCTCGACATGGGCTACCACCTTGTCGATGTGCTCAACGGGATGTTCCCCGAAACCCCCCGGGTGCACTCGGCCTTCGTGCACCAGTACCAGGAGACGCGGGATCGCCGACTGGAGGATCTGGTCGCCCTCCTGTGCAGCTACCCGTCGAGGGGGCTGGCGGGCTCGCTGCGCATCTCGCGCCACAGCCTCGCGAAGACCGAACAGCTCTGCGTGCTCGGTTCGGAAGGCGCGTTGACCGTCGCCCCCGGCGCGGCCACCCTGCATGCCGTCGGAGGGGCCCAGTTGGAACGCTACGCCCCGGAAGGATCCAGGACCGACATCACGCGCTCCATGTTCATCCACTACCTGGACCGCCTGGAGGACCGCGACTACCGCCGGGACCACCTCCTGCGTCAACTCGCCACCGTTCGCACGATCGACGGAATCTACCGGGCCCGATCGGGCGGGACGAGCGGACTCACCGACCGATGCGCCTGACCCACCCCGCAAGGACAGGAAGAGAGCACATGAGTACCGACGAACGGCTCGCCCTTCTCGGGGGCGCACCCGCCATCTCGCGGCCACTGCCCCACGAGGTGTGGCCGCCCCCCGCGGACGAGGCGGAGCTGTCCGAGCTGGCCGCACAGCGGAACACCGACATCTCCATCAAGGGCAACAGCGGCCCCATCGGCCGGCTCGAAGCCGACTTCCTCGCCTTCCTGAACGGCGGCGCCCGCTACGCGGTCACCTTCAACTCCGGCACCAGTGCGCTCCTCGCCGCCTACTTCGCCCTCGGCGTACGCGAGGGGGTGGATGTCGTGGGACCGGCGCTCACCTACCACGCCGCGCTGAGCCCCGTCTTCGCGCTGCGCGGTGACGTGGTCCTCGCCGACATCGACCCCGACACCCGCGGCCTGGACCCCAAGGCGCTCCAGTCCGCGCTGACCGAGCACACCAAGGTCGTCACCGTCGTCCACCAGTGGGGCCACCCCTGCGACATGGACGCGATCCTGTCGATCGCCGAACGGCACGGGCTGCGCGTCCTGGAGGACTGCTCCCACGCCCACGGCAGCCGCTACAAGGGCCGGCCGGTCGGCACCTTCGGCGACGCCGCCGTCTTCTCCCTCCAGGCCAACAAGGCCGTCTACGCCGGAGAAGGCGGCATCCTCGTCACCAGCGACCCCGGGATCCAGGACCGCGCCACCCTCCTCGGGCACTACCGGGACCGCTCCCGGGACTCCGTCCTCGACGAGGACCTGCGGGCCCACTGGGTCACGGGCTTCGGACTCAAGCTGCGCATGTCACCGTTCAACGCCATCGTCGCCCGGCATGCCCTCGCCGCCTTCCCCGCACGCAAAGAGGCCCGGCACCGGTGCCTGCGGCACCTCGGCGAGCAGCTCGCCGACGTGGAGTACCTGCAGCAGGTCCATGTCGCCGACCACGTCGACATGGGCGCCTGGTACGGCTACAAGCCGCTCTACCGGCCCCAGGCGCTGGGTGGCGTTCCACGTTCGGTGCTCATCCGGGCGCTGCGCGCCGAGGGCATGGAGGTCGGCGCCCCCTCCGGCCCCCGGCTGTCCACCCTGCCGCTCTACGCCCGCACCGAGAACCCTCTCTTCCCCGGAGTCCCGAAGAAGGCCACCAGGCCGGGGGCCGACTCGCAGGCCGAGCACGTCGAGCAGCACGCGCTCTCCTTGCCGACCTTCACCGCCTGGCCCGACGACACGGTGCTCATCGACCAGTACGCCGAGGCGTTCCGCAAGATCGGCCGTCACCGCGAAGCGCTGGTCCGGTACGCCGCCGAGCTGCCCCGATGACCGAAACCGCACTGCCGAAGAGGGAGTGGGCATGACTGTCGAAGAGTCGCCGGAGGACGTGGCGAGGGCCCTGCAGCACGCCCTCGCCGGTGACGACCTGCCGGACACCTTCACCCTGCTGGGACGGGAATGGAGCCTGCACCGGGGTGTCTGGCCCAGCACGCTGAGCGCGGCCACCGAGGTGATGGCCTCGGTGGTGCCCTATCCCCGGGACGGCTCGTTCCTGGAGGTCGGCTGCGGTACGGGCGTCATCGCCGTCACCGCCGCACTCAGCGGCTGTGCCTCCGTCACCGCACTGGACGTCAACGAGAAGGCCGTGGCCAATACCGTCGCCAACGCCGAGCGGCACGGTGTGGGCGACCGGGTCCGCGCCCTCCACAGCGACATGTACACGGCGCTCGATCCCCTGAGCCGCTTCGACACGATCTTCTGGAACGTGCCCTGGACCTATGTGGAGGACGGCTTCGCCCTCTCCAGCGACATCCACACCGCCGTCTTCGACCCGGGCTACCGGGGCCAGGCCCGCTACCTCGCCGGGGCGCACGAGCACCTGACCGACGGCGGCCGGCTGCTGCTGGGCACCGCCCACCTCGGGGACCGTGAACGGCTCGACGTGCTCGCCGGTGAGGCCGGCCTGCGGATCGACATGCTGCGCAAGGTCCGCCGGATCGAGGAAGTGGGCGTCATGGAGTACCACCTGCTCGAACTGCGAACGAGGTGATCCGGTGACGCCGCCCGTGCCACCGGAGGACGACCTCGAACTGGCCCTCCGTCTGGGCGACCTCGCCGACGGGCTCACCGTCCGCCGCTTCCACGCCCTCGACCTGCGGGTCCGGGAGAAGCCGGACCGTACACCCGTGACCGACGCGGACACCGCCGTCGAGACGGCCGTCCGCGCGGAACTGCGGTCCGCCCGCCCCGGTGACGCGTTCGCCGGGGAGGAGACCGGCGGCTCCGTCTCCTCCGGGCGCACCTGGCTGGTCGACCCCATCGACGGCACCAAGAACTTCCTGCGCGGCGTACCGGTCTGGGCCACGTTGATCGCCCTGCTGGAGGACGATCGCCCCACCGTCGGCGTGATCAGCGCCCCCGCCCTGCACAGCCGCTGGTGGGCGGCGGCGGACCGGGGCGCCTGGCTGCGCCGGGGACCGGCCGGCACCACCCCCGTGCGCCTGGGGGTCTCCGGCCGCACCCGCCTCGACCAGGCATACCTCTCCACCACCAGCACCCGGACCTGGGACGTCTTCCACTCACGTGCGGCCTATCTGCGCCTGGCCGAAGCCTGCTGGGAGGACCGTGCCTTCGGCGACTTCCTCCAGCACTGCATGGTCGCCGAGGGAACGCTCGACATCGCGGCCGAACCGGTCGTCAACCCCTGGGACATCGCCGCGGTACAGGTTCTCGTGGAGGAGGCCGGCGGCCTCTGCACCGACCTCCTGGGCACCTCGCCCCGGAACGGCACCGGCGCCCTGTCCGCCAACCCGCGGTTGCACCGGCTCGCCCTGAAGGCCCTCTCCGCGCCGCCCGCAGCACCCGGGCCGCCCGGACCCTGAGCCCGCCCCGAACCGTCGGACGCGGAACCCACCGAGAAACGGACCATCATGCTGATTCTTTCCCTCAAGGAAGGCCATGACGGGGCGATCGCGGCCGTCGACGACGGCAGGCTGCTCTTCTCCCTGGAAGCGGAGAAGGACTCGTTCCTCCGCTACAGCAATCCGACGGCCGAACTGTTCGCGACGGCGGCGGACCGGCTGGACAGGCAGCCCGACGTCGTCGCCGTGAGCGGCTGGATCAAGGGCACCCAGTGCACCGACCAGGCTTCGCGCGCCGGGTACTTCGGTGTGGGCGCATCCGCGATCACGGACGAGGCCGGCCGGTTCTTCGGCAAGGCCGTGCGCGTCTTCTCGTCCACCCATGAGCGCTCCCACATCATGACGTCCTACGGCATGTCGGCACTCCGCCGGGACCAGCCCTTCTACAGCCTGGTGTGGGAGGGGAACATCGGCTCGTTCTACCGGATCGACCAGCACGGGAAGGTGACCCATCTCAAGGAGGTGCTCAACTACCCCGGCAACAAGTACTCCTACGGCTTCGCGCTCGCCGACCCGAAGTTCAGTCCGCACCAGGAGTTCGTCCGGTTCCAGGACGCGGGGAAGCAGATGGCCCTGGCCGGATTCGCCGAGAACCGGCCGGCGACCCGGGCGGAACAGGACGTGATCGACTTCGTCCTCGGCCAGAAGGAGGTCATCACCGGAAGCCTGAAGGACCGGATGACCGATTCCCCCTTCCACAACGTCGGTGTGGAATCGAGCGCTTACAAGAACCTGGCGGCCCGGCTCTCGGACGCCATCTTCGACCGCTTCCACGCGTACGCCCGGGAGTACCTGACCGAGGGAATCCCGCTGCTCATCTCCGGGGGCTGCGGGCTCAACTGCGAGTGGAACCGGCGCTGGCGCGAGTGCGGGCTCTTCCCCGCGGTCTTCGTTCCGCCGTGTCCCAACGACAGCGGATCCGCGATCGGCACCGCCATCGACGCCCAGCACTTCTACACCGGGTCGGCCGACCTGGAGTGGGACGTCTACGCGGGCGGCGAATTCGTGGAGGACATCGCGTTCGACCCGCAGCGCTACGAGATCCGCCCGCTGGACCACGGCGAGGTCGCCCGCCACCTCCGCGACGGGAAGATCATCGGCTGGGCGCGGGGCCGCTGGGAGATCGGCCCCCGCGCCCTCGGGAACCGGTCGATCCTGGCCGCTCCCTTCACCGAGGAGAGCACGGCCAGGCTCAACGGGATCAAACAGCGCGAAAGCTACCGCCCCATCGCCCCGATCTGCCTGGAGCAGGAAGCGGGCCGCTGGTTCGGCGGCGGCCTCCCCGACCCCTACATGCTGTACTTCAGCCGGGTCGAATCCGCCGACCTGCGCGCGGTGACCCACGTCGACGGAACGGCCCGCACCCAGACCGTCGACCCGACCGCGAACCCGGCCATGGGTGCACTGCTGACCGCCTTCGGCGAACTCACCGGATTCAGCGTCCTCTGCAACACTTCGCTCAACTATTCGGGACGCGGGTTCATCAACCGGAGCAGCGACCTGATCGCCTACGGCGAGCTGCACGGACTGGACGGGTACGTCGTGAACGACGTCTTCGTCACACCGCGACGCTAGGGCCGGCTGCGCGCGCGGGTGTCCGGCGGGTGCCCGGCGGGTGCCCGGCGGGTGCCCGGCCGCGACCAGGTCGGCGGCACGGCCGGGCACCCGCCCCGCCCACCGCTTTGCGCCCCGGGCCGGTCCCCGGCATCGGAGGACCTCGCAGGACGGCCGCGCCTGCCAGTAGCGCCCCCGAACGGCTCGAAGGCCGCCCCCGGTGATTCGGGGACGGCCTTCGCTGCGAGTCGGTGAGTGCGTCAGCCGGCGTCGAACTCGCCGTCGGCGGTGGCGGTCACGAAGGACTGCCACGCCGCCGGGGTGAAGCGCAGTCGCGGACCCTGCGGGTCCTTCGAGTCACGGACCGAACCGGGGCGCGCGTCGTCCACCTCGATGCAGTTGTCGTTTGCGTTGCCGCTGCTGTAACTACTCTTGCGCCACTGCTCGGTTCGCTGCATCCGCGTGGTCCTCCGCCGCCGATTCGATCAGGGCCAGGGACGCCTCCGGCGACAACGCGGCAGCCCTGACCAGATCGTAGGCCAGCGAGCACTGGTCGACCAGCGCCGGATCGTCCACCAGATTCCCCGTGAGAAGCCCTTCGACATAGGCCGTCGGCGGCGCATCCTCGAAGGTCATCAGGCTGAGGGAGCCGACCATCAACGAGTGCGCACCCGCCGTCAGCGGAACCACTTGGATGAGTGCCTTGCGCGCCTGGAACAGAGCGGCAAGATACCTCAACTGGCCTGCCATCACAGCCTCGCCGCCGACGGGGCGCCGCAGCACCGCCTCGTCCAGGACCGCCCAGTACATGGGCGCGGACTTCCGATCGAGCAGCTCGGCCCGCGACATCCGGGCCGCGACCATCTCCTCGTTCTCGGCCGCCTTCCGCAGCGGCTGCGCCGACTCGAACAACGCCCTCGCGTAGTCGGGCGTCTGCAGCAGGCCCGGCACCAGCAGCGGGGAGAACTCGCTGATGGTCAGCGCCAGTCCCTGCAACTCGGCGGCGTGCCGGAAGTAGTCGGCGTAGCGCGAGGACTTCCGGTACATCTCGTAGACGCGCAGGAAGTGGCCGCCGGTGCTGAGCACGTCGTCCAAGCGCACCGACATGTCCTCCTGCGGGTTCCGGACCGCCCCCTCCAGCAGGCCGACGTACGCGCCCGAGCAGAACAGCAGCTTCCCCAGCGCCTCCTGCGAGAGCCCCGCCTCCTCCCGCAGCCGCTTGATCTCCTCGCCCCAGAACGCGCGGGGCGAACGGGACGGGTCGAGTTCCCTGGCCATGTGCCAAATCCCTTCAAGGAACCGGTGCTCGGGCCTTCCGGTGGCAACGCTAGCCACGCAGAGGAACGACTGGGACACGAACAGCAATAGTGTGCTTGTCTCATCGAGAGTGACCTGGATCACATCGCCGGTCCCGATGAGTTCTCGCGCCGCCCCCGGTCCTACTGGCATGACGAACACGATGGCAGCGCCGATCACCCCGACCGCCCCGGCCGACCGCGCCCGCTCCACCACCCGCGCCCTGCTGGCCGCCGGCGCCGCCGCCGGGCCGCTCTTCCTCGCCGTCGGCGTCGTCGGGGGCCTGACCCGCGAGGGCTTCGACTTCACCCGCAACGCGCTCAGCCAGCTGAGCCTCGGCGACCTCGGCTGGATCCAGCAGACGGCGTTCCTCCTCACCGGTCTGCTCACCGTCACGGGCGCCGTCGGGCTGCGGCTCGCGCTGCCCGCCGGCGTCTGGGCGCCGCGACTCGTCGGGGTGTTCGGCGCGGCCTTCGTCCTGGACGGGTTCTTCGCGGCCGACCCCGGAGCCGGGTTCCCGGTCGGGGCGCCCGAAGGGCGGGTGACGGAGCTGAGCGCGCACGGCACCGTCCACCTGATCGGCGGGGCGGTGGGCTTCCTCGCCCTGTGCGCGGCCTTCCTCGTCCTCGCCCGGCACCTGGACCGCGGCTGGGCGCTCGCCTCCCGCCTGGTGGCCGCCGCCGTGCTCCTCGGCTTCGCCGCATCGGGGGCCACGGTGCTGGCCTTCACCCTGGGCGCCGCGCTCGGGCTCGGCTGGCTCACCGCTGTCACCGTCAAGCTGAATGCGTGAAGATCGAACTCCCAAGACCGTTCGGACGTCAGGAGAATCCCCATGGCCCTCCCCGGCAACGGCCCCGCCAGCTACTTCCCCTCCATCGAGGAGAAGTACGGCCACCCCGTCTCCCACTGGAAGGAGCTGATCCGCTCCTCCCCGCTCAGCAAGCACGCGGAGCTGGTCGCCTGGCTCAAGGCCGAGCACGGCCTCGGCCACGGCCACGCCAACGCGCTCGTCAAGCACACGCTGGACGAGTCGAAGGGCTGACGCCCCGGAGGGCGCGGCCCCGGCTCAGATGCCGAGGCCGCGCACCACCAGGTCGACCAGCGCGAAGAAGAACAGCGAGATCCCGACGAACCCGTTGGTCTGGAAGAACGCCCGGTTCAGCCGCGAGAGGTCGTGGGGCTTCACGATGGTGTGCTCGTAGACGAAGGCGCCCGCGACCACCAGCAGCCCCACCCAGAACGCCGGCCCGGCGTCCGTCAGCACCGCGTACCAGCCGAGCAGCAGCGTGGTGACCACGTGGCAGCCGCGCGCGCCCCGGATGGCCGCCGGGACGCCGAACCGGGCCGGCACCGACCGCACGCTGCCCGCCCGGTCGGACTCCACGTCCTGGCAGGCGTAGATGAGGTCGAAGCCGCCGATCCAGATGCCGACCGCCGCACCGAGCACCACCGCGTCCCAGGACCACGTGCCGGTGACGGCCAGCCAGGCGCCCACCGGTCCCATCGCCTGGGCGATCCCCAGGATGGCCTGCGGGAAGTCGGTGAACCGCTTGCCGTACGGGTAGACCACCATCGGCACCACGGCGACCGGCGCGAGCACCAGGCAGAGCGGGTTCAGCAGGGCCGCCGCGCCCAGGAAGACGATCAGCGCGACCGCCGAGCCCACGTACGCGGTCTTCAGCGAGACGGCGCCCGTGACCAGTTCACGCCCGGCGGTGCGCGGGTTCCGGGCGTCGATCTCCCGGTCGATGATCCGGTTGGCCGCCATGGCGAAGGTCCGCAGTCCGACCATGCAGACGGTGACGACGAACAGCTCGCCCCAGTGCACCCGCTCGTCGGACAGGAACATCGCGGTCAGCGCCGCGATGTAGGCGAAGGGCAGGGCGAAGACCGAGTGCTCGATCATCACCAGCCGGAGGAAGCTCTTGACCTTCCCGGGCGGGACCTCGGGGAGGGCTGCCGCCGTGCTCACAGGCCGTACTCCTTCCAGCGACGGTCCACCAGGGCGGCGGTCTCGGGGTCGGAGGAGACCATCTCGGGCCAGCCGCCGTCCCGGGTGTAGCCCTCCGTGGGCAGCTTGCGGGTCGCGTCGATGCCCGCCTTGCCGCCCCAGAACTGCTGGTAGGAGGCGTGGTCGAGGTGGTCCACCGGACCCTCGACGACGGTCAGGTCGCGGCTGTAGTCGACGTTGCCGAAGGCCCGCCAGGCGACTTCCTGGTAGTCGTGCACGTCGCAGTCGGCGTCCACCACGATGATCAGCTTGGTCAGCGACATCATGTGCGCGCCCCAGATGGCGTGCATCGTCTTCTGGGCGTGCTTCGGGTACTTCTTGTCGATCGAGACGATCACGCAGTTGTGGAAGCCGCCCGCCTCGGGCAGGTCGTAGTCGACGATGTCCGGGATGATGATCTTCAGCAGCGGCAGGAAGAACCGCTCGGTGAACTTGCCCAGCGGGCCGTCCTCGGTCGGCGGGCGGCCGACCACGATGGACTGCAGGATCGGACGGCGGCGCATCGTCACGCAGTCGATCGTCAGCGCCGGGAACGGCTCCTGCGGCGTGTAGAAGCCCGTGTGGTCGCCGAACGGGCCCTCGGGCAGCAGCTCCCCGGGCTCCAGCCACCCCTCCAGGACCACCTCGGCGTCGGCCGGCACCTGGAGCGGCACGGTCTTGCAGTCGACCATCTTCACCCGCTCCCCGGCGACGAAGCCGGCGAACAGGTACTCGTCGATGTCGCCCGGCAGCGGGGCGGTGGCCGCGTAGGTGACGGCCGGCGGGCAGCCGAAGGCGATCGCGACCGGCAGCCGCTCACCCCGCGCGGCGGCCACCGCCGCGTGGTTGCGGCTGTCCTTGTGGATCTGCCAGTGCATGCCGATGGTCCGCCGGTCGTGCCGCTGGAGGCGGTACAGACCGAGGTTGCGGATGCCGGAGTCCGGGTCCTTCGTGTGGGTGAGGCCCAGGTTGAAGAACGACCCGCCGTCCAGCGGCCAGGTGAAGAGCGCGGGCAGCTCGTCCAGGTTGACGTCCTCGCCGGTGAGCACGACCTCGTGCACCGGCGCGTCACCGGACTTCACGTTCCGCGGCGGCACGTGGGCCATCGAGGCGAGCTTGCCGAAGGCGTCCCGGAACCCGGTGAAGCCCTGCGGCAGCTCCGGCTTCAGCAGACCGGCGATCTTCTCGGAGATCTCCTCCGGGCCCTTGAGCCCGAGGGCCTTGGCCAGCCGGCGCTCGGTGCCGAAGACGTTCATCGCCAGCGGCATCGAGGAACCCTTGACGTTCTCGAAGAGCAGCGCGGGGCCCTTGGCCTTCTGCACCCGGTCGACGATCTCGCCGACCTCCAGGTACGGGTCCACCTCCGCCTTGATGCGCTTGAGGTCGCCTTCGCGGTCGAGGGCCCGCAGGAACGAGCGGAGATCGTCGTATGCCATGCCAGCCAGTATCCGCCACCCGCTAGCCTGGCCTGTGTCAAGGGCCCCCCTGAAGCGTCCCGCCGCTCCAGGAGTCGCCCGCCCGCCACCGCCGTCGCCGGGGGAGATCGCCGCCGTGCTGAGGATTCTGACCTTCGTACTCCCGCTCGCCCTGTGGGTGTGGGCCTTCATCGACTGCCTGACCACCCCCGAGGACGAGGTGAAGCACCTGCCGAAGGTGGTCTGGGTGATCATCGTGCTGCTCTTCCCGCTGGTGGGGTCGATCGCCTGGCTGGTGGCCGGCAAGCAGCGCAACGCCCCGCGGACCGCCGGTGCGGGCCGCCACGTGAACGGCGACGGCGGCTCCGGGTTCGACCGCCCGCGCGGAGGCCGGCCGCTCGCGCCGGACGACGACCCGGAGTTCCTGGCGTCGTTGAAGAAGGACGACAAGAAGCACGAGGACATGCTCAAGCAGTGGGAGGCGGATTTGCGCCGCCGCGAGGAGGAGCTGCGCGGCAGGGAGGATCCGGAGGACGGCCGGAGGAGCTGACCCCCCGTAGCTCGGACAGCCCACCCGGTACCCACCGGGTGGGCTGCGGAGTTTTTGGCGCATCCCTACGACTGCCCTGCTGCCACCGGCCGTCCGGCACAGCCTTCACGGCCGCACCGAGCGACCCTTGAGCGATCCTCGATTCGACCCGATCGGCGCTGCTCATGACAGCCCTGACCTGCGGGTTTCCTCATGCTCAGATCATCCGGCGGCCACCTGGGCGAAAGCTCGGGGTAATCGAACAGCTACCGGCCGCATGGGCTGAAACGCTACGGGTTCTGTGCAGCCCTGACATCTAAACGGACGCGACCTTGTACGGAATCGACGCCGAAACCAGCACGCGGCCCCTCGTACAGTCATAAGTGAAGAAGTGATTCGCAGCCGGGGGCATCGCAGACGTTGGCTGTCGGACAGTTCCCTCACCTTTGGAGTGGTTCGAGATGACGGTTGTGCATGAGGCACCGGTCGGAGACGACATCCCGGAGAGCCCGGCGGACGCCCGAGGGCGGGTCGCCGAGTTGCACGAGCTTCGCGAGCAGGTCCGCCGCGGCCCCAGCGAGAAGGCCACCGAGGCGCAGCACGCCAAGGGCAAGCTGACCGCCCGCGAGCGTATCGACCTGCTGCTCGACGAGGGCTCCTTCCGCGAGGTCGAGCCGCTCCGCCGGCACCGCGCCACCGGCTTCGGCCTGGAGGCCAAGAAGCCGCACACCGACGGCGTGATCGTCGGCTGGGGCACCGTGCACGGCCGGACGGTCTTCACCTACGCCCACGACTTCAGGATCTTCGGCGGCGCCCTCGGCGAGGCCCACGCCCAGAAGATCCACAAGATCATGGACATGGCCATCGCGGCCGGCGCCCCGCTGGTCTCGCTGAACGACGGCGCCGGCGCCCGCATCCAGGAGGGCGTCACCGCCCTCGCCGGGTACGGCGGCATCTTCCAGCGCAACACCCGGGCCTCCGGCGTCATCCCGCAGATCTCCGTGATGCTCGGCCCGTGCGCCGGCGGCGCGGCCTACTCGCCGGCCCTGACCGACTTCATCTTCATGGTCCGCGAGACCTCGCAGATGTTCATCACCGGCCCGGACGTGGTGCAGGCCGTCACCGGCGAGAAGATCAGCCAGAACGGGCTCGGCGGCGCCGACGTCCACTCCGGCGTCTCCGGTGTCGCGCACTTCGCGTACGACGACGAGCAGTCCTGCATCGAGGAGGTCCGCTTCCTCCTCTCCCTGATGCCGCAGAACAACCGCGAGATGCCGCCGCCGGTCGTCAACGACGACCCGGTGGACCGCCGCAACGACTCGCTGCTCGACCTGGTGCCGGCCGACGGCAACCGCCCGTACGACATGCGCAAGGTGATCGAGGAGATCGTCGACCACGGCGAGTACCTGGAGGTCCACGAGCGCTGGGCCACCAACGTCCTCTGCGTGCTGGCCCGGATCGACGGCCACGTCACCGGCATCATCGCCAACCAGCCGCAGTCGCTGGCCGGCGTCCTCGACATCAACGCCAGCGAGAAGTCCGCGCGCTTCGTCCAGATGTGCGACGCCTTCAACATCCCGCTGGTGACCATGCTCGACGTCCCCGGCTTCCTGCCCGGCGTCGACCAGGAGCACGACGGCATCATCCGGCACGGCGCCAAGCTGCTCTACGCCTACTGCAACGCGACCGTGCCGCGCATCCAGCTGATCCTGCGCAAGGCGTACGGCGGCGCGTACATCGTGATGGACTCGCGCTCGATCGGCGCCGACCTGTCCTTCGCGTGGCCGACCAACGAGATCGCCGTGATGGGCGCGGAGGGCGCGGCCAACGTGATCTTCCGCCGCGACATCAACGGCGCCGACGACCCGGACGCCATGCGCGCGCAGAAGATCAAGGAATACAAGAACGAACTGATGCACCCGTACTACGCGGCCGAGCGCGGCCTCGTGGACGACGTCATCGACCCGGCCGAGACCCGCCAGGTCCTGGCCTCCTCGCTGGCCATGCTGCGCACCAAGCACGCGGACCTGCCGAGCCGCAAGCACGGCAACCCCCCGATGTAACAGCGCGGTTCGGCCGCGGACAGCACCGCGGCCACAGTGCCGACGACCCCTCACCCTCTTCCGCCGGGAGAAGACCGGACCATGACCGCTTCCGCCGAACCACTCGTCCGCATCGTCCGCGGCTCGCTCACCGACGAGGAGCTCGCCGCCCTGACCGCCGTGCTGATGGCGCGCGCCGCGTCCGCCCAGCACGCGGCCTCCGCCGCGTCGCCGGTCGAGCCGATCGCCAACTGGCAGCGCCTGGAGCGCCGCCCGGCGTACTACTCGCCGGTCAGCTGGCAGTGGGCCGCCTGAGGCCCGCCCGCAGCACCGGACCGCACGACCGACGGCCGGTCACCCTCGGGGTGGCCGGCCCTCGGCGTTCGCGGTGCACGATCGCGGCGCACGGTCGCGGTACGCAGTCACGGCGCACGGTCGCGGCGCAGAGCCACGGCGCACGTTCGTACACGTGAACCGGCGTACAGACCGGCGCGCGATGCCATTCGCGCGCCGGAGAGTGACCCCGGGTGCTCGATAGGATCGCCACCGGACGGTACGCGGCCCGCCGCCCCGTCGGCCCGTGGGATCCAGCCGCTGCCGACGACCAGAACTATCCGAGGAGGCTGCGATGGCCAGGCAGGCCCGGGCGCTGGCGACCCGCCAGGCGGTGCTGCTCGCCGCGGCCGAGGTGTTCGACGAGCGGGGCTACGCGGCCGCCACCATGGCGGAGATCCTGGAACGGGCCCGCGTCACCAAGGGCGCGCTCTACTTCCACTTCCGCTCCAAGGAAGAGCTGGCGCTCGCCGTGATCGCGGGCCAGAGCGCCTGGCTGGCCACCTGGCAGCCGGCCTCCGAGAGCCCGGTGCAGACCCTGATCGACCTCGGCTACGCCTTCGCCCACGCCCTGCTCGACAACCCGGTGCTGCGCGGCTCGATCCGGCTGACCATCGAGCACGGCAGCTTCACCCAGCCGCAGATCGCCGCCTACCAGGGCTGGACGGACGCGGCCCGCGAACTGCTGGAGCACGCCCGGGACTCCGGTGAGCTCCGCCCCGGGGTGGAACCGGCGGCCGCGGCCGGAGTGATCACCGGCGCGGTGACCGGCATCCAGCTCAGCTCGCAGGTGTTCACCGACCGCCGGGACCTCCTGCGGCGGATGGCCGACCTCTGGACGCTCCTGCTGCCCGGCCTCGTCCCGCCGCACACCCTGGCCCGGCTCGTCCTGGCCGACCGGCTGCCGCCCGCCGAAGCGCCTGCGGGCACGCCGCCCGCGGACGCACCGCCGGCGGACGCACCACCGGCGAAGGCACCGGATCCCGGACCGCCCCCGGCCTGATCCGCCGCCCGCCCCGCTGTCAGGTCCGGTACTCCCCGAAGCGCTCCGCCGGCACGAGGGCGGGCAGCGCGGCCGCCCAGAGCCCGCGGACCGCCTCCTCCGCGAGCCGGCCGGTGGACTCGGCGGCGAACAGCACCAGCCCGGCCGCCAGCGTGGTGAGCAGTTCGGCGGCCTGGCCCCGGTCCAGCCCGGGGCGCAGCTCGCCGGCCTCCCCCGCACGGTCGAGCAGGGTCCGGAAGACGGCGGTCAGGCTGCGCCAGGCGTCCGCCGACGGCTCCGGGGGTGATCCCGCCGGCGCCACCACCAGTCCGCCCGCGCAGGCCGCCGGCCGGCCGCCGAGGCCGAGCAGCACACCGGCCCGGACCACCACGTCCTCGCGCAGCAGCCGGCCGAGCTCGTGGGTGAGGTCGATCAGCTCCTGGACGGCCGGCGCGGCGCCGCGCAGGGCCCGCAGCACGGCCGCGCCGATCGCGTCCCCGGCCTCGGCGCGGACACCGTCGGCGAGCGCCTGCTTGGAGACGAAGTGGAAGTAGAGCGCGCCCTTGCTGACGCCCGCCCGGCGACTGATGTCGACCAGGCTGGCCGACTCGAAGCCCGCGTCCGCGAAGGTGTCCGCCGCGGCCAGCAGCACGGCCTGCCTGGTTCGCCCCGCCCGTTCCTGCTTAGCCACTCGGCCCCTCCGGCCCCGGCCGCGGCGAGCTCCGGCTCGCCCGGGTGCTGTCTCGGCGCCGCCGTCGGTGGTGGTGCGGCGCCACGCATGCGGACCGGCCCGCCCGAAACCGCATGGTTGGTATCTAATCTAGCCCCTGGTCGGTCCCCGCCGTCCAGGGGGGACCGACCCCCGTCCAAGGTCCGGACTCTCCCGGCCGGACGTTCCCGCAGACCAGCGGCCGGGTAGCGTGTGCATGTCGGCTTTCCGGCAGTGGCGGCCCCGCACGCCGAGCAGAAACCGGGTGGCCTGTATGTTTTTCCGAGGCCGCTCACGCGGCCGGTCGACCGACACCCGGGAGTGGGGCCCGCCATGCCAGCGATCGCAGAACCGGACGGCGATTCTCCGTACCCCCACCCCGCTCCCGGCCACCCCGGTCACGCCCGCTACGACTTCCACGAGCGGACCGTCTCGCGCCGTCTGGTGCACCGTTCCTCGGTCGCCGAGGTCCTGATCACCGGCTGGCAGGCCACCGGCCCGTACGACTTCCTGCTCGGTGCCCAGTGGCCCCGGCTGCACGGCTTCTACCGGCTGCCCGGCGACCGCCACCACGACCCCGTCCTGATGGCCGAGACGATCCGCCAGGCCGCCCTGCTGATCGGCCACGTCGGCTTCGGCGTCCCGCACGACCACCACTACGCGCTCGACGAACTCAGCTACGCGCTCGGGCCTGCCGGCCTCGACGGCCTCGCGATCGCCCCCGCCCCCGCCGCGTTGATGCTCCGCGTCGGCTGCCAGGACGTCCGGATGCGGCACGGCCGGCTGGCCGCCCTGCGGGTGCACGCCGAGATCGAACGGGACGGCCGTCCGGTCGGCCGCGGCTCCGGCGAACTGCGGGTGCTCTCCCCCGGCTCGTACGCCCGGCTGCGCGGCCCCGGCCGCCCGGCTCCCGCTCCCCGGCCCCCGGAGTCCTGCACCGCGCCCGAACTCGTCGGCCGCCAGCGGGCCGCCGACGTCGTGCTCGGCCCCTCGTTGCTGCCCGGCAGCTGGCTGCTGCGCGCGGACGCCGACCACCCGGCGCTGTTCGACCGGATGGACCCGGCCCCCGACCACGTCCCCGGGATGCTCGTCCTGGAGGCGGCGCGCCAGGCCGCCCAACGGCTCTGCCACCCGGCCCGGGTGGCGCCGGTCGAGCTGGTCACGTCCTTCCACGCCCCCATCGCGCTGGACCGCCCCTGCCTGGTCCGGGCCGTCCGCGAGCCCGCCCCGGAGAGCGGCCCCGGGGCCGGTCGTGACGTACGGCGGCTCCCGGTCCGGGTCCTGCTGGTGCAGGACGGCCGGACGGTCGCCGAGTGCCGGCTGTTGGCCGGTCCGGCCGACGGCGGGCCGACCGCCGTCGGGCCCGCCCCGGTCTGCCGGGGCCTGTCGCTCGCCGGCTGATCCGGCGCCCGCACCGGCGCCGGACCGTGGCTCCCCCCGGTACCGCCGTCAGGTCAGGCCGCGACCAGGGCCGACGGACGACCCGCGTGCATCACGCTGAGGTTGGCCGCCAGCCGGACCGGGTCCTGGGCCAGCCAGAGCCGCAGCGCGGCGCCCAGCATGGCGCTGGCCGAGCCGATCCGGACCTCCGTCACCTGGGCGATCCGGGCCGCACCCGGCACCAGCAGATCGGCCAGCGGCGTCGGCAGCCAGACGGTCAGCGCGCACGGCGCGGGCGCCGCGAGGGCCCCCAGCAGCCGGTAGGCGTCGGTCGGCGAGCTGAACGTGGGAATGATGTCCAGCAGGCCGTCTGCCACCACCTCGGACACGTCGCTCCGGTGCCCCTGGGCGAGCCGGCGGAGCAACGTGCGCTCGGCGACGGTGATTCGGACGGTCAGCATGACCTCGTCGCACTCCATTGCGCGATTTCCTCCTCGGTTCATTCCCGTGCCGGACCGGACGGCCGGCACGAACTACCCCTCTCGCACCTCGGCCCGGCTTCCTTGTGCGGAGCGCCGGGCCGGTGGGTGGTGCAGCCCCCGGTCAGAGCCCCGCGTAGGAGTGCTTGCCGGTGACGAAGATGTTCACGCCGTAGTAGTTGAACAGCCAGCAGGCGAAGGCGCCGAGGGCCAGGTAGGCGGCCTTGCGTCCCTTCCAGCCGGCGGTGGCGCGGGCGTGCAGGTAGCACGCGTAGGCGACCCAGGTGATGAACGACCAGGTCTCCTTCGGGTCCCACTCCCAGTACTTGCCCCAGGCCGCCTCGGCCCAGATCGCGCCCGCGATGATCGTGAAGGTCCAGAGCGGGAAGACCAGCGCGTTGATCCGGTAGGACAGCTTGTCCAGGGTCGACGCGGCGGGCAGCCGGCGCCAGATCGACGGCGAGGTGCCGAGCGGGCCCCTGGTCAGACCCGCCGCCATCCGCTTGTCGAAGGAGTCCTTGCCCAGGTACAGCAGGGTCGCGATGAACGCCGCGTAGAAGGCGCCGCCGCAGACGATCGCGGTGGAGACGTGGATCGCCAGCCAGTACGAGTGCAGCGCCGGAACGAGCTGCTCGGACTCGGTGTACAGCACCTCGGTGGCGATGCCGAGCGTGAGCACGACGGCCAGGGTGACCGGCAGGCCGAGCCAGCGGACCGGCTTCTTCGACAGCAGCAGGCCGACGAAGGCCACCGTCATCGCGAGCGCGAAGGCGCAGGAGAACTCGTACATGTTGCCCCACGGCCAGCGGGACACCGAGAGGCCGCGGGTGAGCACGCCCCCCACGTGCAGCAGGGCTCCGAGCACGGTGAGCGAGACCGCGATCCGGCCGGCCAGGTCGGCCTTCTCGCTGGTGCCGGCCGCACCCGGGCCGTCGACCTCGTCGTCGCCGCGACCGCTGGTCACCACCGTCGCGCCTTCGCCGGCCAGTGCGGTGCGGGTGAGCGTGGTGGTGCCGCCGCGCGCGGAGGCGACGGTGACGGTCACCTTCTTGGAGCCCTTGGCCTTGGCATCGGCCTCGGCGACGGTCTCGGCCAGGCCGGCCTGCTCGATGGAGCGGACGGCGACGGCACCCTTGGCACCGAAGGTCCACTCGAACATGTAGGCGAACATGGCGATCAGGTAGACGGCCATGGCCGAGTAGATCAGCTTGTTGGACAGGTCGGCCAGCTGTGGGTCGACCGACGAGGCGAGGTGCACCGTCTACTCCTTGGAGTTCTGGTCGGCAGGGACTGCGGGGTCGGAAGGTGCGGGTGGTGCGGAGGCCCCGTCGGCCTCGTCGGAGCCGTGTGCGTCGGCTTCGGCAGCGTCGTCGTCCGGGTCGTCGTCCGGGTCGTCGAGCGCGGGCGCGTCGTCCTGGAGGTCGACCGCCAGCTCGGCCAGCTCCTCGGCGATCTTCGCCGACTCACTGCGGCCCAGCCCGGCCAGCTCGACCAGCGTGCCACCGTCCGGAAGCGCCACCGCCCGCACCCAGATCCGGCGCCGCTGCACGAACAGCGAGCCGATCAGGCCGAGGATCGCCAGCACCGCCCCGACGAGGGCGATCCCGTTGCCCGGACGGTGCGAGACGTTGAAGCTGGCCCACTGCTTGTAGCCCTCGAAGGTGACGCTCCCGTAGCCGTCCGGAAGGGTCCAGCCCTGGCCCGGCTTCAACCGGACCTTGGCGGGCTCGCCCTCCTGCTGGAGCTGGGTGAGGTTCTTCGTGTTGAGCTGGTAGATGTTCTGCGGCAGGCCGGAGTCGGTGCCCAGGTCTCCCGCGTAGGCGTTGAGCACCAGCGCCGGGTCCGCGTCACCGGGGAACAGCGAGCGCGGGCCCGTGTTCCGGTCGAACGCCACCGGGGCGGTCGGCAGGAAGAAGCCGGAGAAACCCATCTGGGTCTTCTTGCCGTCCTTGTCGCCGTAGTCGGAGACCTTGACGACACCGGTGGACGTCAGGTTGCCGTCCTGCGGCAGGAACGGGGTCGCGCCGGTGTAGACGACGTCGCCCGCGCCGTTCCGCACGGTGATCACCGGGGCG
This sequence comes from Streptomyces sp. BE303, assembly GCF_036290945.1. Lineage (NCBI taxonomy): Bacteria > Bacillati > Actinomycetota > Actinomycetes > Kitasatosporales > Streptomycetaceae > Streptomyces > Streptomyces sp. BE303. Next base: position 16,301 of record NZ_JAQYWZ010000767.1, on the reverse strand, counting down.
TAGCCGTGCCCGATCAGGTAGAACTTGCTGCCGCCGACCTCCAGCGGGTGGTTCACCTCGATCGTGCCCTGCTTGAGCTTCCCGGCGTCGCTGCCCCCGTAGTACTCGACGTGCGCGGTGAACTCCCGTGCGCTGCCGATCTGGTCGCCCCGGCTCTGGAACTTCGAGGTGAAGTTCTTCAGCTTCACGTAGAACGGGTCGAGGTCGTCGGTGCCGTAGAACCTGGTCCCGGTGAAGTCGTCCAGCTGCGTGATGGTGTTCGAGTAGCCCTCGCCCTCGACCAGCAGCTTGCCGCCGGTGCCGCTCGCCAGGCTCGCCCAGGCGAAACCGCCGAGCAGCGCGAACAGCGACAGGTGGAAGACCAGGTTGCCGACCTCGCGCAGGTAGCCCTTCTCGGCCGCCACCGCGCCGCCGCCGAGGTGCGCGCGGAACCGCCGCGCCCGCAGCAGCCGGTGCGCGGCGGCGTTGACGTCCGCGACGTCCGCGTCCGTCCGCCAGGCCGCGTACACCGGCATCCGGGTCAGGTTGCGCGGCGCGGCCGGCGGCTGCGCCCGCAGCACCCCGACGAACTGCCAGGTGCGGGGGACGATGCAGCCCGCCAGCGAGACGAACAGCAGGATGTAGATCGCCGAGAACCAGACCGAGCTGTAGACGTCGAACAGCTGGAGCTTCTCGTAGATCGGCGCGACCGTGGCGTGCTGCGCCTTCCAGCTCTCGACCTTGAACTGGTTCTGGCCGTTCTGCGGGATCAGCGAACCGGGGATGGCCGCCAGCGACAGCAGGAAGAGCAGGATCAGCGCGACCCGCATCGACGTCAGCTGACGCCACATCCAGCGCAGCCAGCCGAGCACGCCGATGCCGGTCGGGCCGTCCGACTCGATCGGGGCGGTGGTCATCCTCTCCGCCGCGTCCTCGACCTCCTGCGCGGGCAGCTCGGTACCGGTCGTGGTCTTGCTCACGGTCAGATTCCGATCTGGAAGGAGGCGGTCCAGGACTGCAGCTCGTTCACCATCGAGTTCCAGAGCCCGGTGACGAGCAGCAGACCGACCACGACGAGCATGCCGCCGCCGATCCGCATGACGAGCGGGTAGTGCCGCTTGACCCAGCCGAAGGCGCCCAGCGCCCGGCGGAAGGCCACCGCGGCCACGACGAACGGTACGCCCAGGCCCAGGCAGTAGGCGGTCATCAGCAGCGCGGCGCGGCCGGCATCGGCCTCGTTGAGCGCCAGGTTCTGCACGGCGGCCAGGGTCGGGCCGAGGCAGGGCGTCCAACCGACGCCGAAGACCACGCCCAGCATCGGCGCGCCGACGAGGCCGACCGCCGGGCGGCGGTGCGAGCGCAGCTCGCGCATGCTCAACCCGGGCACCAGCCCCATGAAGGCCAGGCCCATCACGACGGTCAGCGCGCCGAGCACGATCGAGATGACGCGCTCGTGCTCCAGCAGCGTCGACCCGAAGTAGCCGAACAGCGCCCCGGTGGAGACGAAGACGGCGGTGAAGCCGAGGATGAACAGCAGCACCCCGGCCAGCATCCGGCCGCGCCGGGCCCCGCGCGCGTCCGCGAGGTCGGCGGCGGAGAAGCCGGTGACGTAGGAGAGGTAGCCGGGCACCAGCGGCAGAACGCACGGCGAGAAGAACGACACCAGACCGGCCACCAGCGCGATCGGCACGGCCACCAGCAGCGCCCCGCTCTGGATCGTCCCGGTCGTGTCGGCGAGGAGTGCGGCACTCACTGCTTCTGCTCCGCGAGCACCGGCTGGATCATCGACTCCAGGCCGTCGTCGATCTGGCCGCCGACGGCCCGGGCGGCGAGCTTGCCCTCGCGGTCGACCACGATGGTGGTCGGCACGGACTGCGAGTTGAGGCTGCCCTTGGGGAACTTCAGCAGCTGGGTGCCCGCAGGGTCGTAGAGGCTGGGGTAGGTGACGCCCTTCTCCTGCTCGAAGCGGACCGCGTTGGCCTTCTCGGGGTCCCGGGTGTTGATGCCGAGGAACTGGACGCCCTGGTCCTTGTACTTGTCCCAGACCCGCTGGAGGTCGTCCGCCTCGGCCCGGCACGGCCCGCACCAGGAACCCCAGACGTTGAGGACGACGACCTTGCCCCGGTAGTCGGAGAGCTTGACCGGGGTGTCCTCCAGCGTGTTGCCGGAGATGTCCGGCGCGTCCTGGCGATGTCCGGCGGCAGCCGTGGAGATGTTGCTGCCCTTGGCCTTGACGAAACCGATCTGGCCGTCACCGCTGGCCGACGAACCGGAGGAGGAACAGCCGCTGAGGGCGAGCGCGGCGGCGACGGCGGTGGCGGCGGCCGCTGCGGCGAGACGGGGACGGGGGCGCGTCATGCCAGACATGTGAAAAGTTTCGCATGGAGTTCCAGGCAGGTTCGGGGGGGTCCGGCCTTCCGTGTCGAACCCCCTCTGACCTGCGGCGGTACCGGAGCGGCGGGTCGCGGCGAGGGTGATGAACCCCATATTTAGCCGGGCCCTACATCGGGCGGGGGCACTCGTCCCGTCCGCCGCACGGCGTCCGTGGCGGCGGAGCCGCGTGCCCCGGGGCACGGGGTTCCGCCGCCACGGCGGTGACGCTGCGGCGAGCACGCCACGGCGAGGACGCCACGTCACGAGGACGCCACGCCGCGGGGAGGGCGTCGCCGCGGAGGGCGCGGGGTCAGGCGCCGAAGCTCTTGCCCACCGGCTTGCTCTTGCCGCCCTTGCCGACCAGGTGCACCGGCAGCAGGTCGCGGGCGGGCTCGCGGTAGCCGACCGACACGATCCGGTCCCCCTCGTACGTGAAGCTGGTCAGCGAGGCCAGCGAGCACTGCCGGTTGCGCGGGTCGTGCCAGAGCCGGCGGCGCTCCACGAAGGAGCGGACGATCCAGATCGGCAGCTGGTGGCTGACGCAGACCGCCTCGTGCCCGCGCGCGGCGTCCCGGGCGGCGGCCAGCGCGCCCATCATCCGCACCGCCTGCTCCAGGTACGGCTCGCCCCAGGAGGGCCGGAACGGGTTGGTGAGGTACTTCCAGTAGGCCGGGTTGCGCAGCGAGCCGTCGCCCACCCCGAAGGTCTTGCCCTCGAAGATGTTCTCCGCCTCGATCAGCCGCCCGTCCACCGCGACGTCCAGGCCGTGCGACTTGGCGATCGGCTCGGCGGTCTCCTGGGCCCGCTCCAGCGGGGACGCCACCACGTGGGTGATGTCCCGGCCGGACAGGTCCTCGGCGACCCGGTCGGCCATCTGCCGGCCCAGCTCGGACAGTCGGTAGCCCGGGAGGCGGCCGTACAGGACGCCCTCCGGGTTGTGCACCTCGCCGTGCCGCATCAGGTGGACGACGGTGATCTCTTCGGCACTCACTTCTCAGTACTCCTGGGAGCTTCGTAGGGGTCGTCCGGAGCCTAGGCCGTGGCCGGGGCGGTGGCCTCGGCGGCCGCCCGGGCGGCGATGGGCAGGGCGGCGGCGATCCGCTCGACCGCCCGCTCGTCGTGGGAGGCCGAGACGAACCAGGACTCGAACGCGGACGGCGGCAGGTAGACGCCCTCGGCGAGCATCGCGTGGAAGAACGCGGTGAAGCGGAACGCCTCCTGGGTCTTCGCCCGCTCGTAGTCGGTGACCGCGCCCTCGGTGAAGAACACCGAGAACATGTTCCCGGCGGTCTGCAGCCGGTGCACGACGCCCTCCTTGGTCAGCGCGTCCGACACCAGGCCGGAGACCTCGGCGGCGACCCGGTCGACGGTGGCGTACACCTCGTCGGTGCAGCCCCGCAGCTGGGCCAGGCCGGCCGCGGTGGCGATCGGGTTCCCGGAGAGCGTGCCGGCCTGGTAGACCGGGCCGGCCGGGGCCAGGTGGGCCATCACGTCGGCACGGCCGCCGAAGGCCGCCGCCGGGAAGCCGCCGCCCATGACCTTGCCGAAGGTCAGCAGGTCGGGCGCCCAGCCCTCACGCGCCGCCTCCAGGCCGTACCAGCCGGCCTTGGAGACGCGGAAGCCGGTCATCACCTCGTCGGAGATGAACAGCGCGCCGTTCTCCCCGCAGACCCGGGCCAGGCCGGCGTTGAAGCCGGGCAGCGGCGGGACGACGCCCATGTTGCCGGGCGAGGCCTCGGTGATCACGCAGGCGATCTCGCCGGGGTGGGCCCGGAAGGCCTCCTCGACCGCGGCGAGGTCGTTGTACGGCAGCACGATGGTGTCGCCGGCCTGCGCGCCGGTGACGCCCGGGGTGTCCGGCAGGCCGAAGGTGGCCACACCGGAACCGGCGGCGGCCAGCAGCGCGTCCACATGGCCGTGGTAGCAACCGGCGAACTTCACGATCTTGGCCCGGCCGGTGAAGCCGCGGGCCAGCCGGATCGCCGACATGGTGGCCTCGGTACCGGAGGAGACCAGGCGGACCTGCTCGACCGGGGCGACCCGCGCGACGATCTCCTCGGCCAGCTCGACCTCGCCCTGACCGGGCGTGCCGAACGACGTGCCGCGCGTCACCGCCTCCCGGACGGCGTCGAGCACGGCGGGATGCGCGTGGCCGAGGATCATCGGGCCCCACGAGCAGACCAGGTCGACGTACTCGCGCCCGTCGGCGTCGGTCAGGTAGGGGCCGGTGCCGGACACCATGAAGCGCGGCGTACCTCCGACGGCGCGGAACGCGCGCACCGGGGAGTTGACGCCACCGGGGGTGACGACCGAGGCGCGGTCGAAGAGCGACTGGGACTGGGGTGCTTCGTAGGGGTAGCTCACGTGGGACATGGTCTCAAATCGTGTCCTTCTCCTCTGCATGTCGGACCTCATCATCTGGAACGATGATCCGGGCGCCAAAGTCTGTACGGTTATCCGTACAACGGGTCCCCTGGCTGTGTCGGCTCTCCGAACCAGTCAGACTATGTACCCGGAGTGCGTCCAGAGTGCCCCGCACTCGGGATGCACGGGCACTCCGTGTCGATGCAGGGGTGTGAAGAGGACTGCCGCGTACCTCGACTGGGTACGGCGGCGCATGACGGGTAAGGAGCACGTCCGGCGGGACGCCGGGTGTGCGGGGGTCTGTCGATTCCGGCGAATTCCGGTGAGGATGGTCCGAGTGTCCGAGGCGCAGGACGGCTACGACGAGGCCGCGGGTGGCCCCCGCCGCCCCGCCGAGGCCGCACGCGGGGGTACGGGAGCGGGAACGGGGCGTGGCGGTCGTGGTGGCGAGAGGCGGGGTGAGGGACGCGTGGGGGTGACCTACAAGTACTTCGGGGCACCCGACCGCGCCACCGCCGCCAGAGTCCCGACGGCGCTCGGCCCCGGCGGGCTCGGTCTCGACGCGGGTGAGCTCGGCTCGCTCGGCCGGCTCGGGGACCTGATGGAGACCAGCGGCTCGCCCAACGGCCACCTCTCCACCAAGATCAAGCCGGAGACCATGAGCGCCATGGTCCTCACCGGCATCCAGGGCGTGCCGCTGCACCAGGTCCCGCCGCTGGAGCTGGTGGTGCTGCACCCCGACTACGCCGTCGTGCAGCTCCCGCAGAACGTGGTCGAGCCGCTGCGCAAGGCGGACGAGACCGAGCTCGGCGCCGCAGCGTTCATCTGGTCCACCGTCCCCGACCGCCGGGGCCCGCGCGACGCCTTCGTGATCTACAGCATGCTGCACGAGTGGCAGGACTTCGCGAACCGCCTGCACGACGCCGGCCACCAGCTCTACTGTCTCGTCTGGCCCTGATCCCTCCGGTCCGGACCCGGACCCGAACCTGGGATACCTGACACCGGAACACCTGACACCGGAACACCCGCCCCGGCCCCGAACCGACGTTCGGGGCCGGAGTCGTCGGCAGGTCAGCCGCCGGAGCCGTAGGTGGTGTTGGCGCAGATGTCGTCGTCGGCCGAGCGGGCCTCCTCGGTGACCGAGGTGGGCAGCGGGGCGGGCGCGGTCGGGGTGGCCGCCGGCGCACCCGAGGCGGCGGCGCCGCCGTTGGCGTCGGCGTAGTCCTTGCCGAGCACCACGCTGATCCCCGCCGCCGAACTGGCGGCCAGGGTGGCCCCGGGGAAGAGCGCGGCGACCTTCTCGGCGTTGGCCTTCTGCCCGGCGCCGTACTCGATCGTGGTGGTGGCCTTGTTGGTGGACTTCGCCGTCATGGTGCCGGTGACGGTGAACTTCGCCGCCTTGAGGGCCTCGCTCGCCTTGCCCGCCAGGCCGTTGACGGTCGTTCCGTTGTAGACCGCCACCTTGACCGGGGTCGTCACGGCCGCGGTGGTGGGCGGGGCGGTGGTGGTCGGGGCCGCCGGCGTCGGCACGGCCGGGGTCTCCGGCGCCGCCGCGGGTGCGTCGGGCTGCTGACCGGTGGCGTCCTTGCCGTCGAGGGTGTGGTCGGCCCGGATGGCCTCCCACAGCTTGTCGGCGTCGGGCTTCACCAGGTCGAGGTTGGCACCGTGGTAACGCCACGGCGGGGTGACGAACTTGAGGTCGTGCATGTCGATGCCCTTGAGCGAGAGCGCGAGGGACATCAGCTTGTCGACCGAGTTGAGGCCCTCGTCGACGCGCAGCGACTTGGTCGCGGCGTCGGCCAGCGGCAACAGGGTGGTCGGGTCGAGACCCTGCTTCTTCACCGTGCTGATCATCGAGCTCATGAAGGCCTGCTGACGCTTCATCCGGCCGATGTCGGAGCCGTCGCCGATGCCGTGCCGCAGCCGGACGTAGTCGAGGGCCTTCTGGCCGTCCACCTTCTGCTTGCCGACCGGGAGGACCTGCGCACCCTTCTTGTTGAGGTTCGGGTTGATGTCGCCCTCGTAGATCGCCTTGGGGAGGCAGACCTCCACGCCGCCGACGGCCTTGGTCATCGAGGAGAAGCCCGAGAAGTCCACGACGATGGTGTGGTCCACCCGGATCCCGGTGAGCTTCTCCACCGTGTTCTGGGTGCAGGCCGGGTTGCCCTCCGGTGAGCCGCCCGTCTCGAACGCGGCGTTGAAGAGGACGTCGTCGCCCTTCTGCTCCTTGGTCCACTTCCCGTTCGGCAGCTTGCACGGCGGGATCACGGCCAGGGTGTTGCGGGGGATCGAGACGCCGATGGCGTTCTTGTGGTCGGCGTAGACGTGCAGGAGGATCGTGGTGTCCGAGCGGGCGCCCTCGGAGTTGCCGCCGCCGAGGTCGGAGTTCCCGCCGCCGCGGCTGTCGGAACCGATCAGCAGGATGTTCACCGGCTTGTTGCCGTTGGCGTCCGCGGTGGCCTCCGGCGGGCGGTCCTTGCTGACCGCGTCCGAGTCGAAGGTCTTGATGTTGCCGCTGAGCTTGAAGTAGATCGCTCCGCCGGTGCCGGCTATGAGCACCAGGGCGCCGACCGCCGTCCAGCCGACGATCTTCTTGACGTTCCGCTCGGGCTTCTTGCCGCGTCCGCCGGACCTGCGGTGCCCGGAACCACCGCCCTGGCCCCCGTCGCCGCCCTGGCCGCCGCGGCCGCCACGGCCCTGCGACTGCGCCGCCTTTCGGGCCTCGGCACGTCCGCCGGCCCGGGGGGCCGGGATCGAGCCCGTGGCGCCGTCCTTGGCGGCCGGAGCCGCCGCCGCCCGGGCGCCGGAACGGGTGCCGGAGCCGGTGCCGGAACCGGTGGGGCCGCCCGTGGAACCCGCCGAGCCGGTCGAGCCCTCCGACCGTGGTCGGGCCACGCTGGGCTGACTCCTGTCTCGGCGACCCGACATCCCCGCACCTCTCACGGCTGTGCCATCGAACGAACGGCGGCCAGGAAATGCCCCCCTGGTGCCAGGTGGAGCATACAAGCCGACCGGAAACCGCCTTCCGCCGCGCCGGGTGAGGACGTCGTCAGGGGTCGGAGCACGGGTCGGGGCGGAGCTCGGGGCGGAGGTCCCGGCAGAGGTCTGGACCGGTGGCGGGACGGGCCGCGGTGGCCCTCGGCAGGGCGTTCGGCCAGGGACCCCGCCCTCCCCGACCCCCGTCGCGCGAGCGGGCGGATGCCCTCGCGCCCGTGAGCCCCCCTCCGTGAACCGGAAATGCCCGACCGCTGTCGGGCCGAATTCCGCGGTGCCACGCCACCGGAGGACGTCGAACGCGACGAAACAGGGAGGAGGGCGTTCGCGGACCTTCGGCCGCAGGCCGGGAATCTCCCGCTCGGTGCTTGACCGCCCGGATCGGACCGCCCGGATCCGGGTCGGAGGAGATCCGCGCCACGCCGCTTTCACCGGCGTTGTCGTCGGCGTTGCCACCGGCGTTGTCACCGCTGCGGCGACGGGGCGGCTCTCCGGTGTGCCGCCGGTGTGCCGCCGCTGTGCGAGGACTCCCGCAGCCCCGCCCCCGACTCCGATCGGACTGCCCGGAGTTCGTCCGCCGCCGTGCCTGCGCGGCGCCGGGGAGAACAGCCACACGCGAGCGGATTCACACCTCGGCGCGGAGGCCCGGAAACGATCCGCCCCCCCTGACGACTGCCGCCCGCGCCGGTTTCGGCTCGGCGACGTCTCCTCCGCGCCTGTCGAACGGTCATTTCCGTGGACCGGCCGCCGTGCTGCGACGTTCTGTCCGCCACAGTTCCGTTGATCCGCCGCGCACTCCACCGAAAAGGTTCACCGCCGCGACGGGGACCGGGCGCCACGGGCGGACCCGGCCGACCCGATGCGCCCGATCGCCGACCGTCCTTCGGGCGGCCTCAGCTCCGCGCCCGGCGCGCCCGGCGGACCGTGCGCTCGCTCTCCACCGGCTCCGCCAGCGCGCCGCCCACCAACCGGGTCAGCGCCGAGACGAACACCGTGCGCTCGCCCTCCGGCAGTGACTCCAGCACCTCCCGGTGCACCCGGTCCGCGATCGCCGTACCCCGCTCGACGGCCCGCTCGCCGTCCCCGGTGACCGAGATGATCCTGGCCCGGCGATCGGTGACGGACGGCCTGCGCTCGGCCAGCCCGGCCTTCTCCAGCTCGTCGACGGTCACCACCATGGTGGTCTTGTCCAGGTCCGCGAGCTCGGCCAGCTGGATCTGGGTGCGCTCGCCCTCCAGGGCGTGGAAGAGCACGCAGTACGCGCGCGGCGTGATGCCGAGCTCGACGAAGGCGGCCGCCATCCGCGTCGCCAGGACGTGACTGGCGTGGTCCAGCAGGCCGGAGATGTCACGGATCTGGCGCACGGGCGGACTCGTCGTCATGGCTCCGAGACTAGCAACACCGTCCGCAGGCGGATGATCCCGTGCGGGAGTGCCGGTCTCCCCCACCGGCACTCCCCCGCCGGCACTCCTCCACCGGCGCTCCCGCACGGGAACTCCCGCACGGGCGGGCCCGGCTACGGGATGCCGAGCTCGAACAGTGCGTACCCGGCGTACCAGCCGGCCGCCACCGCGGGCATGGCGAACAGGCCCGCCACCGTGGTCGGCCGCAGCCGGCGCAGCGCGATCGCCAGCCCGATGAACAGCGGGAAGGCCGGCAGCAGGTAGCGCGAGATGTTGCCGTAGATCTGGTTGCTGCTCAGCGCGGTGAACAGGGTCAGCAGCGTGTAGACCACCAGCACCAGCGGCGGTCGCAGCCGCAGCAGGAGCACCAGCAGCCCGGGCAGGGCGATCAGCAGCGCCACCGCGATCAGGTCCGGTGCGGGGTTGGACTGCCAGAACGTCCAGTGCCCGGTGACCACGTCCAGCGTGGTGCGGGCGGTCGAGGCCCCCCAGTCGAAGTAGCGGTTCCAGGCACCGCGCTGCAGCTTGAAGTAGCCGGTCCAGTCGCCCATCCGGTAGCCGACCCAGGCGACGTACCCGAGCAGCCCCCAGGGGGTGATCAGCATCGCGGTCAGCGGGCGGGCGATCCCGTCGGTGCGCCGGACCAGCGCCACCAGCGCCGTGATCGAGACCGCCGCGATCAGCGCGGCGGCGGTCGGCCGGTTGAGACCGGCCACCAGCGCGAGCGTTCCCGCGGCCAGCCAGCGCCGGGTCATCACGCAGTAGCAGGCCCAGGTGGACAGGGCGACGAAGAGCGAGTCCGAGTAGACCGCCCACTCCACGCCCGAGCCCGGGAAGAGCCCCCAGATCACCGCCGCGATCACGCCCGCCCGGAAGCCCCCGAGCCGCTCGGCGATCGCGAAGATCCCGGCCGCCGCGACGAACGAGGCGATCACCGAGACGACGATGCCCGAGCCGTACGGCCCCAGCCCGGTGATCGTCCCCACCAGGCGCATCAGCCAGGGGTAGAGGGGGAAGAACGCGGCCGAGTTCTCGTAGTAGGTGGCGAGCGGGTAGCCGTGCAGCGCGATCAGCTGCGGGTCGTAGCCGTTCTCGGCGATCCGCTGGTACCAGATGCCGTCCCAGGTCCCCAGTACGTCCCACGGCTGGGCGCCGCCGCCCCGCCCCGGGTCCTTCTTCAGGAAGTCCTCGGTGTGCGAGAGCAGCAGCAGGAAGACGGTCAGGCCGGTCGCCTTCACCACGGCGTACGCGCCGAGCGCGGGCGCGAACCGGTCGACCGCGGCGGCGAACCGCCCCTGTCGTCGCTCCGGCTCCGCCCCGACCTCCCGCTCCACCGTCTCCGGAGGCGGCGGCACTCCCGCGCCACCGCCCGACGACTCGGTGCTCGATGCCGTGCTCATCAGCTCTGGACTCCCCGCCCCACTCGTGACCGGCGCGCCGACCGACACAGCGACGCCGGCCGAGCCTACGACACCGCCTTCTCCCGCCCCACCCCAACCTTCCGTGTCCGCCCTTCCACCACCGGGAGCCGCGGCCCGGCAGCGACGGACGGCAGTGACGGACAGGCAGCGACGGACAGGCAGCGACGGACGGCGACGACACGCGGCGGGGAGACGGCGGTGACACGGCAGGGCCGCCGCCACCCCGGGCAGCGGGGCGGCGGCGGCCGGTCGGGGCGGGTCAGTCCCGGAGGTGGACGATGCCGAGCTTGGTGAGCTGCCAGAGCTGGGCGGGGGCACCGGTGTCGGCCGCGAGCTGGACGAGCGGGTTGCCCCCGGCGTCGAGCCGGCCGGTGGCGGTGACGACCTTGCCCTGGTCCTGCGAGTCGGCCAGCTTCCAGAGGCCGTCGCCGGCCGGTTTCACGAACCAGCGCTGGTTGCCGCCGCCGTGGCACCGCCACTGCTGGATGCGGGTGCCGGGTGCGGTCGAGCCGGCGTCGGCGTCCAGGCACATGGCGCGGTTGCCGCTGAAGGAGAGTTCGTAGCTGCCGCCGGCCCCGGCCTCCAGGACGAAGGACTGGTTGAGCCCGCCGGTGGCCGGATAGGTGATGGCGGCCCGGCCGTTGGTGGCGTCCCCGTACGTGCCGCCGCCGCTGAGGTCCAGCGCCCGGCCGTCGGCGGCATTGGCCAACCGGTACCAGGCGCCGTCCTCGGGCTCGTCGGCGATCGGTCGACCGGGGGTGAGCGGCTGGATGGAGGTGGTGTTCCGCTGGTCGAGCGTGCAGTACGCCTGGGTGAGGTCGGTGCGGGCGTAGAACTGGCCGAGGCAGACCCCCTCGCCGCGGTAGCCGGCCACCCGCAGGTGGTACGACTGGCGGACCATGTTCATGCACAGGCCGGGGATGCCGATCTGCTGGTCACAGCCGTTGCGGACCCACTCGGAGAGGTTGATGACGTCCCCGTTGGTGTACTCGTACGGGGAGCTGGTCCACTTCGCGCAGACCTCGTGGCCGAAGGCGACCCGGCGCTGGTCGAGGTAGCGGACGCCGGGCACCTGTTCGGCCGCCCCGCGCAGCGCGTCGCTGAAGAGCGGCACCACCCAGTTGTGGCCCCAGGCGAGGTCCTCGGGGAAGGCCGGGCAGCCGTCGGCGACCTTGCCGAGGTAGTCGTTGCGCCGGATGTCCGGGGTGATCGGATTGAAGTACGACTGGTAGACCAGCTGGTAGGAGCCGTCGGCGTAGCCGGCCCTCCGCATGGTCTGCCGGATGTTCTGCAGCGCGGCGACCACCTTGGGCCGGACCTGCTGGGCCCGGCGGGCGATCTCGGCGCTGCCGATGGTGTCGCGGCACCCCTGGTCCTTGGGGATCGGGAAGTACTGCGCGAGGCAGTGCATCATGATCCCGCTGAAGTCGAAGTCGTCGTTGGCGCCGATGGTGACGACGACGAGCTTCACGTCGTACGCGGCGGCCACGCCGGCGAGCTGGACGTCCTGCTTGGCCTCGCCGAAGTCCCCGCTGCCGGGGCCGGTGATCTTCGCCAGTTCGGGGTCGCTGACCAGGTCGCCGGTCTGGGCGCCGGAGCAGGCGAGGTCGATCGGGGTGACGCCGGGGATGTCGGTGACGAAGATCTCCGACTTGGGGTGCCGGTGGCAGTAGTTGGTGGGGCTGTCCGTCTCGGGGAAGTAACCGTCGGCGGTGTCGGTGCCGGCGCCCTCCCCGGAGATGGCGCTGTCGCCGAGGGCGACGATCGCGGGCGGGCGGGCGGTGGCGGGCGGGCGGTGGCGGCCCCGGAGCCCGCCGGGGCGGCGCCCGCGAGGGCTGCGGGGGTGGCGACCGTGCCGAGGGCGGCGACGAGGGCGCCCGCCGCCAGCAGCGCGCCGTAGGGGGAGCGGCGCGCGACCGTCCGGTTCCGCCGCGCACCTGCCCGTCGTGACCTGATCACACGCGACTCCTTGCGGGTGGGGACCGCCCGGCCGGGGGGTGCCCGACGGTTCGGAGCGTGGGGGGCTTCGGAGCTTCGGAGCGTAGAAAGGTGAGCAGGTCTCATATTCTAGGTACTGACAAGTAACGCAACAAGGCCCCTGACAACACCGGCAGTTGACGACCGACCGGACCGACCGGACCGACCGAACCGACGGGCCGGACGGGCCGGACGGGACCAACGGGGCGGACGGGGCGGACCGAACCGGCCGGGCTCACCGGTCGCCCCCGCCGGCCGCCCCCGGACATGCCGAGAGCCGCCGCCCCGCGCCCCAGGAGGGAAGCACGGGAACGGCGGCTCGCAGCGGGCCGGACCGGTCGCAGATCAGCCGTGGTTGACGCAGGTGTTGCCGAACGCGGGGTTCAGCAGACCGATGATGTCGATGGTGTTGCCGCACAGGTTGACCGGAACGTGGACCGGGACCTGCAGCTGGTTGCCGGAGATGACACCGGGGGAACCCGCGGCAACACCCTCCGCACCGGAGCTGGCCATCGCGGTGCCGGCACCGGCCGCCACGATGCCGACTACAGCGGCGCCGACGGCGGCCGTCTTCTTGATGCTCATACGAGCCTCCTGACTGTTCGACAGAGATGCACGGGGAGTGCGACATCTCCAACGAGACCCGGTCGAGCCGGTTGCTGGGGCACCCCCACTGTCACCCATCCGGAGGAACGGAACGGCCCGCCAGGCATTCGGGTGATCAGCACATCCGACCGTTTCCCCCCGAGCGCTCCCTCGTTCTCCCTGGCGGAACACGCTCCGCCCCGCTCCTCACGACGCTCTCTACGACGAATCGAGTCCCGCACATGCGCAAGCTCGCCCACGGCGTCCTCGGCACCGCGGCCACCGCCGCCCTGCTGGCCGCCGGCGCCGGCGCCGCCCACGCCCACGGCGCGTCCGCCGAGGGCGTCGCGGCCGGCTCCCCCGGCGTGGCCTCGGGCAACCAGATCCAGATCCCGGTGCACGTCCCGGTCAACCTGTGCGGCAACTCGATCAACGTGGTCGGCCTGCTCAACCCGGCGTTCGGCAACACCTGCGTCAACGCCTGATCCGGGGCGGCACCGCCGCCCGGCCCGCCCCCAGACGGGCGGCACCTCGACTCCGGGAGATCCGACGCCGGTCCAAGCCCGTCCGGAATTCCTCCTGGTCGTGCGTCTGCACGAATTCTTCCCGGCCGTGCGGGAATCGTTCGCGGCGCGCGGTGAAGCGGCGGCCGAATCATCGCCCGAGCCATGGGCGACACGCGCCATCTGGGCCGCCCGAGTGACAATCACGGCATTCCCAGAAGCCGACGGGCAAGGATTTCACCTCGCCCGGCTCCCGACTATTCCACAGACGGTCGGGCAGAAAACGGAGGAAGAACCACATGCGTAACCTCAAGAAGGCCGCCGCCCTGTCCCTCGCCGCCGCCGGTCTGGTGGTCGGTGCGGCCGGCGGCGCGTTCGCCAGCTCCGGCGCCCAGGGTGTCGCCGCCGGCTCCCCGGGTGTGCTCTCCGGCAACCAGATCCAGATCCCGGTGCACATCCCGGTCAACGTCTGCGGCAACTCCATCGGGATCGTCAGCATCCTGAACCCGGCGTTCGGCAACACCTGCGTCAACGCCGGCTGAACCGGCGGTCGCCGCACCGGTGACCGCCGTACTGCCGAATCCGTGCCGCACCCCGCCAGTGGCGGGGTGCGGCCCGCTACCGTGTGTGATCGAGGAGATCAACCCCCATGCAGAACGTGAAGAAGGCCGCCGTCCTCTCCGCCGCCGCCGCCGGCCTGGTGATGGGTGCGGCGGGCGCCGCCTCCGCCAGCTCCGGCGCGGAGGGCGTCGCCGCCGGCTCGCCCGGTGTCGTCTCCGGCAACCAGCTCCAGGTCCCGGTGCACATCCCGGTCAACCTGTGCGGCAACTCCGTGAACGTCATCGGCCTGCTCAACCCGGCGTTCGGCAACACCTGCATCAACGCCGAGGCGCCGCAGCACCACGTCGAGGACGACTGCTGATCCCGTCCGGCACGCGTTCCGGCCGCGCTGCCCTCCGGCCCACCGGCCGGGGGGCGGTTCGGCGTACCCGGGCGCGGTCCGGCCGCGCCGGGACCCACTCCCCCGAAGGGTGATTCCGCATGGTTTCGAAGAAGAGCGGGGCCGGCCTCGCCGCCGCCCTGGGTGCCGCGATGCTGCTCGGCGGCGCGGGAGCCGCACACGCGGCCCCGGCCGAGGGCGGTGCCTCGCTGACCAAGACCGACCTCGCCCAGGCACTCGGCGGCACGACCACCGGCCTCGGCTACGGCGTCGCACCGATCAAGGACCTGCGTCTGGACCCGTGGGCCAACTCCTCGGCCGACGTGCTGAACAACGGCGCGACCGTCAAGCCGGAGAACACCGGCCTGGCGCCGATCGGCACCGAGACGCTGACCGGCCCGCTCAGCGCCGGCGGCGGACCGCGCGACCTGCCGGTGGTCGGCCAGCTGCTCGGGGCACTGCCCGGCTGAGCCGGACGCCCGGCGGCCGTCCGCGATCCACGGCCGTACGCGGGAGAGCCCGGCACCCCCGTTCGGAGCGGGGTGCCGGGCTCTCCCGTGTACTGCGTCCGGCGTGCTGCGCGCTGCGGTGCGGGCGGCTGCTACAGCTGGGCGAGGCCGGCCAGGCCGGTCTCCTGCACCACGCCGGTGGCGGTCGCGGTGGTGGTGGTCGCCAGGTTGCCCACCGAGTCGGTCACCGAGATCCGCTCGTCCTCGTTGCCGAGGGTGGCCTTGGCCCCCGGAACGGCCTGGACGGCGCCGGTCACCAGCCGCGGGTCGATCTCGTCCACCTTGACCCGGCCGTCGGCGAGCTGTCCGGTGCCGTCCTGGACGACCGAGAGCGGCCTGCCGAGGCCCAGCCCGGGGGTGTCGGCGTGCAGCGGCGCGGCCGGGGCGTCCAGCAGCAGCTCGCCGAGGTCGGCGCCCTGGTCGACCAGGGGCAGCGGCAGCTCGGCCTTCGCGGTCGGGCCCACCTTGCCGGTGCCGAGGGCGGGGACGATCCGCTCCGGGATCAGCGCGCCGCCGGTGGTGTGGGCGGGCACGGGGGGCATCAGCAGCGAGGTCGGGATGCCGCCGGAGATCCGGCTGCCCAACGGCGCCACCGGCACGTCCACCGGGACCTGCTGGGTCGCCAGCTGGTCCTCCAGCGCCCCGACCTGCTCGGGGCTGACCGGGGCCGCGGCCGAGGCCGCCCCCTGGGAGGCGAGTACGCCCGCACCGACCGCCAGCAGCATCGCGCCGGCCCGCTTGGAGAACCTCATGCTTTTCACCGTTCCGCCTGTCCGTACTGGAGATCTCTGGGGAGGGCTGCGCGGGCGCAGCCCAAAGCAATCTGTCTCAACGAGCCACCGGGATCCCGGATTGCGGGCGTTAACCGGTTCGGGCTAATAATCCGACCGGGAAGGGGTTCGGGTCGCGCCTCCCGGACTCTTTTCAAAAATCCCCGTAACCTTCCGTGCCGTCATTCTTTGATCTGAACGTCAGTGACTGCAGACCGGGTCTGAGCGTTGTACGCGTTGTACGCACGGAAACTCAAGAGCATTTCAGAGAGGGATCTCCCCATGATCCAGAAGTCCTTCGCCGCCGCCGGGCTGGCTGCCGCCGCGCTGGCCGCCGCCGCCGCGCCGGCCTCGGCCATCGGTGACTCGGACGGCTCCGCCGGGTCCTTCCAGGGCAACGGCGGCACCAACTTCACCGGCACCGTCGGCGACCACAGCCCGAACTTCCACTTCCTGGACAACGCGAACGTCTGCCTGCCGGAG
>NZ_JAQYWZ010000766.1:0-531 GCF_036290945.1 Streptomyces sp. BE303 | reverse complement strand
CGTCGTGCCGTCGATCGCGCAGACCAGCAGCCCCCGCCACCACGCCCCGGTGGTGCCGATTCCGGCGGCCGGGCCGCGTAGCAGGTCGAACAGCCAGCGCATCGGCTCGGCCCCCACCCGCCTGCGGGCCTGGGCGAACGCGCCGCCGGTCGGGTCGGCGACCGGCAGGCCGTCCAGTCCGGCGGTCAGCCGCTGCCACACCTGCCGCCAGCCCAGCCCAGGGAACAGGCACCCGGCCAGCAGCAGATACACCACCACCCGAGACGGCAGGTCCCGGACCCGCGCCTGCACCCTGCCGGTCTGCGCCAGCGCCTCGTCGACCATCTCGAACGGGACGATCCGGGTCAACTCACCGAGATGGCCGGGCGCGAACGCCCCCGCGGCAACCACAACCTCACGAGAGATGACAGACTTGGCACCCAACGGAGCTCCTACCGAACAGTGATCTTGGTCGACACGGTTCTAGCAGGAGCTCCGTCCCATTTCAGGCGACTTGACGCGGCCACCCACGGCTCTATCTACACGGCATTG
>NZ_JAQYWZ010000765.1:0-36855 GCF_036290945.1 Streptomyces sp. BE303 | reverse complement strand
CTGTGGACAACGAGGAGGGATTTCTAGGCCCCGGGTCGCCCGAAGTGGGTCGGGTAGAAGCCGCTGGTGATCGTCGACACCCGGACCGGCTTGCCCGGCCTCGGTGCCTCGGCGAACTTGCCGCCGCCCAGGTAGATCCCCACGTGGTGGATGCCCGAGGCCCGGCCGCTGTCCGACCAGAACAGCAGGTCACCGCGGCGCAGCTGCCCCGCCGTGATCGGCGTGGTCGCCGCGTACTGGTCGTCGGCCACCCGCGGCAGGCTGATGCCCGCCCGCCGGTAGGCCTGCTGCACCAGCCCCGAGCAGTCGTACCCGGACGGCCCGTTGCCGCCCCAGACGTACGGCTTGCCGAGCTGGGCGAGCGCGTAGTCGATCGCCGTCTCCAGGCGCCCCGAGGCCGGACCGGCGTCCTGGACGGGCCGGGTGACCGGCGGCGCGGACGTCTGCGCCTGACTACCACCGGACTGGCCGGTGCGGCTCAGGTAGACGTCGTAGTGGCTCGTGTACCGCCACTCGCCACTGCCGTTCTTGAACCAGTACTTCGAGCCGTCCCAGCCCTGCCGCGTCCCGGAGGAGCCGGCCGCGGACCCGTTGGAGACGACCGCCTTGCCACCGGCACCGGAGGCCGGGCCGGAACCGGACCCCGCCCCGCTCCGGGCCGCTCCGGTCTGCACCGCCCCGGTCTGCGCCGCCCCTCCGGAGCCGCCCGTCTGGCGGGTGCGGCTGAGGTAGACGTCGTAGTGGCTCGTGTACCGCCACTCGCCGCCGCTGCCCTTGAACCAGTACTTCGAGCCGTCCCAGCCCTGCTTGCCGGGCGCCGCCTGCGCGGACCCGGCACCGGCGGTCAGTCCGACCACCCCGGCACCGGCCAGCACGGTGGTCGCCAGGCAGGTGCTCCGGACCGCGCGGTGTATTCGCCCGCCACCGGACGGCCCCGCCGGTCGGACGGTGCGCCGCGCGGCCGCGCAGTCGGGGCAGGAACAGGCCGCGATCGACGAGGTGCTGCCGAGTCCCTCCTCGAAACCGATCAGCGCCGTGTCCGGGTCGAGCGCGAACTCGGCCGCGCCCGCGAACTCCTGGCCGGGCACGAACTCCTGGCCGGGCTCGAACGAGGAGTCGAACGCGAGTCCGGTGTCCGGGCCGGTGGCTATCCTCATGCCGGTCGTCCTTCCTTTCGCCCGGCCCGGGCGGCCGGGGACGGTACCGAGGCGGCCACTCCGGCCGGGGCGACGAAGGCGACCAGCAGTTGCTCCATCAGCGCGCTGCGGGCGGCCTCGTCCAGCTCGTGCGCGGTGGCCCGCTCCAGCCGGCGGACGGCGAGCGCCGCCGCCTCCACCGCGTCGTCCACCAGCACCGTGCGCAGGCCCGCGTCCAGATCGGCCAGCCTCCGGCGGCGCATCGACTCGGCCACCTCGGGCGCGTAGTCCAGCGCCAGCGGCTGCGCCGAGTAGACCTCCAGCCCGGCCGGGGCGACCTCGGCGGCCAGCGCCCGGGTCAGCTCGTCGGCGAACCACTGGCCGTCGCGCAGCGCGGGCCCGGGGCCCGCGTTGCTGTCGCACGGCAGGATGGAGGCGGTCCGGGTGAGCACCGCCTGGACCTGCTCCCGCAGGTAGCTCTCGTGGTCCTCGATCGACAGCACCGCGCGGGCGGTGTCCTTCACCCGCCAGACGATCAGCAGCCGGACGACGATCGGGGTGCCGGTGCGGTCGACCACCTTGACCGGCTCGCTGCGCCAGTGCCGCAGCCGGACGTCCACCCGGCGGCGGCGCAGCAACGGGTTGACCCAGACCAGGCCGGTGCGGCGGACGGTGCCCCGGTAGCGGCCCCAGCGGGTGAGCACCCGGGTCTCGCCGCCCGCGTTGACCAGCAGTCCGGCGAGCGCGAGGACCACCAGCAGTCCGGCGGCGGTGACGGCGGACACCGAACGGGCGGTCACCTCGGCCGTGCCGGCGGCCCGGACGGCCGCGGTGCGCAGGTCGGGCAGCGTGTCCCAGTGCGGGATGACGCCGTCGCGCAGGAGCACCAGCAGGACGGCCGCCGTACCGGCCAGGAGCCCGAAGAGGGCGACCCAGCCGGGCAGCGCGGCGGCGCCGTGCTCGCGCAGCGCCTGGTCGGCGCGCGGGGGCCGGCGCGCGGTGGCGGTGGTGAGCGCGCCCACCGGGACCGTCTCCGTCTCCGGCGGGCCGCCCGGTCCCGCCGGTTCGGCGGCCTCCAGCGGATCGCGCAGGTCGACCGGGGCGCCGACCGGTCCGGGGACCACCGCCAGCGGGGTGGTGGCCGGACCGTTGTCGGCCGGCCTGGCGGGCTTGGGCGGCTTCGGTGCCCTGACCAGCGGGCTGGAGCCGGAGGCGGAACGTTCCGCCAGCACCGGCGGAAGCGTCTTGGGCGGGTTGTCGGGTCGCTGCGAAGAATCGCGGGTGACGTCCATGCACGGATCCTCAGGTTCAGTGTGTCGCGCAACGGGCGGCCCGGATCTGACGGGCAGTGCCAGAGTCAGGCTAAGTTCATACGTCATCAAATGCGACATTTGAGCTAGTGCGTGTCGACATTTACTGACGAATCATCTAAAGCCGGACCTGACGCGCAGGCACATGAGCGGATGGTGTGAGCGGTTCAGCGGCTCCGGGTACCCGAACCCCGGACGAGCACCCGGCGGGTGATCAGTCCGATGCCGGTGAGCACCAGCAGGACACCGGCGAGCGCACCGCGCCAGCCGTCCGACCGGTGCCGGTCGGACGCCACGGGCGATCCACCTGCCTCGGCCGACGGCTGCTGCTCCGGCGCGGGCGGCGCGGCCAGTGCACGGCCGGCCTCGGCGGTGGTGTCGGCCCCGGTGGCCGCCTGCCCGGCGGACCGCGCCACCGCAGCCCCGGCGGCCGGAGCCGACGCGGTGGCAGGTGCGGACGGGGTGTCGGCGGGCGCCGGGGTGACGGCCGGGATCGGGGACGACGGCGAGGACGGGCCCGGGGACGGGGCCTGCGACGCGACCTGCGACGGGGACGGGAGCGGAGAGGAGAGCGAGGACGGCGACGGGGACGGGACCTGCGACAGGGACGGGGACAGGCCGGCGGACGGCGAGGTCGGGGAGGTCGGAGAGGAGGACGGGCGGGGCGCGGTCGGGGACGGACCGGCGGTCGGGCTCGTCCTCGCCGTTCCGGTGGCACCGGCGGCCGTCGGCGGCACCGCCGTCGCGGGGGCCGTCGGGGACGGCGTCACCGGCCTGACGGCCACACCGGTGACCGGCGGCACGACGATCGGCAGCAGCCCCGGCGGGACGGGGTCGAAGACGGGGTCCGGGGCGGGTTCGGGCGAGGCCGCCGACGGGGCAGCCGGAGGCGATCCGGCCGGCCCCGACGGGGCGGGGGCCGAAGGCGAAGGAGCACCCGGGGACGCGACCGCCGAAGCGGAGCCGGCGGGAGTGGAGGGGGCATCGGGAGCGGAGGGGGACGGAACGGCGACCGAGGGCGAGGCCGCGGCCGACCGGGAAGCGCTCGGCGTGCCGGATGCGGGAGTCCCGACGGTCGGCACGGCCGCCGACGCGGTACCCGAGGCCGTGGACACCGCGGGCGTCGGTGACACCGGTGCGGCCACCGCCGTGGACGCGGCGACCGAGGGCACGACGGCCGGGACCGCCGCCGACGGCGAGGCCGATGTCTCCGCGCCGGGGGAGACGGCCGGGACCGCCGGGACCTGCGGGGGAACCGTCGTCGGCCCGCCGGCGGGCACCGCCGTCGACCCGACGGTGGGCGCGACGGTCGCCGTGGCGGTCGCCGCGCCGGTCGGCGCAGCGGTCGGCGCAGCGGTCGGCGCAGCGGTCGGCGCGACCGTCGCCGTCGGTGTCGCCGTCGGTGTCACCGTCGGGACGGGCACCGTCGGCGGCTGTACGGCCGCCGCCTCCACCCGCACCGCCACCGCGTCGCCCGCCGTCCCGTTCCCCGCCCGGTCGGTCGCCGTGACGACCAGCCACTGGTCCCCGTCCGGCAGGTCGCGGTTGGCCGTGCAGATCCAGCTGCCGTCGATGGCGGCCGTGGCCCCGCAGGCGACGATCCGCTCCGTCGAGGCCTCGCTGCCCGCACGCGCGGTGACGATCACCCGCGCCTCGGGCTCCGCCTTCCCGGCGAGCCGGGGGCGGGCGGTCCGGAGGGTCTCCCCGGCGGAGGGCTCGGTGAGCACCGGGCGGTCCGGCGAGACGGTGTCGACGACCAGCGTGACGGCCGTCCCGGCGGTCCGGTTCCCGGCGAGGTCGGCGGCGGCCGGGGTGAGCCGGTGCCGCCCGTCGGCGAGGTTCTCCACCGGCAGGCAGGACCAGGCGCCGTCGGAGCGGACGGCCGTGCTGCACAGGTCGGCCGCGTCGGCGGCGTGCCCGTCGGCCGGCTGGTCGGTGATCGTCACGGTGCTGCCCGGCTCGCCGGTGCCGGTCAGTTGGAGTCCCGGGTCGTTGGTGAACTCGGGAAGGGCGAGGAGAGGGGCGGCGGGCGGCGCGGTCCTCACGGTGATCCGGACCGGCTCGCCCCGCAGCACCAGGCCGCCGGCGGTGGTCTCCACCGGGGTGAGGCTGTGCGCGCCGCCGGACAGGGCCGTGTCCGGGCGGCAGGACCAGCCGCCGCCGCGGGCCACCTTCGTCCGGCAGATCACCGTGTCGCCCTCGCGGATCTCCACCGTGGCGCCGGCCACCGCGCCGTCGCCGGAGATCCGGGGGCGGGTCTCGGTGACCGCCGTGCCGTCGACCGGTTCGGCGATCTCCGGGCGGGAGGCCCCGACGGTCAGCCGGATCCGCTGGTCGGCGACCTGCCCGGAGTCGGCGAACCCGCCGGGCTCGACGAGCTGGGTGGCGTCCCGGCCGATCCGCAGCCGGGCCCAGGTCTCCCCGGACGCGGCCTTGCCGGGGACGGTCCACTCCAGGGTGACGCTGCGCTCCCCGGCGGCGGCCTCGGCCTGCACGCGCTCGACCGGGTCGAACCGCCCGTTGCGGTCGAAGTCGATCCAGCCCGCCAGGGTGGCGGGGGCGTCCCCGACCGCGACCGGGACGGCGAGCCGGTAGTAGCGGCCGATCGCCGCTTCGGCCGGGTAGCTGACCGCCGGGTCGGCGCCCTGGTACTCGCCCCGCCCGGGCTGGAGTTGGGGCGGCGGCGGGCTGGACCGGACGCTGCGGTCCTCCTCGCCGCGGCCGGTGCGGACCTGCGACTCGCCGGCCGGGGCCGTCGGCTCTCCCGTCGGCTCCCCCGTCGGCTCCCCCGCGCGGCCCGCGTCGGGCCGTCGGAACAGCCAGGCCGGCCGCCGGTCGGCGCGGGCCGCCTGGGCGGCGTCGCCGCCGAGGTAGAGGTCGGAGAGCAGGTGGGAGGCGTTGCCGTAGCCCTGCGGGGCGGTGCCGACGCCCTCGTCCAGGGTGACGGTGGACGCCAGGGTGAGCGGGAGGGGTGCGGTGGTGGAACCGGCCCGGGCGGTGGTGCGCTGTTCGACCCGGAAGACCGCCGAGGTGAAGGTGCCGGCCAGCTCCAGGCTGCCCTCCGCGGCGGACCCGGCCGTGCCGTCCGACGTGCCGTCCGCACCGGCGGGGGCCAGGACGTTGCCGTCGGCCGTCCAGCCGGGCCAGTCCGTGCGGTTGACCAGGGTGGGCCCGCCGGGCGAGCCGCCGGTGAGGGTCAGCCGGGCCGCGGTACTGGTGGAGCCGGATTTCCCGGTGGCGACGACGGCGAGTCCGCTGACGTGCAGCCGGGGATTGCGGACGGCCCGGGAGAATGTCAGCCGGAGCGTCCCGACGGTTCTCCAGGAACCGTCCGTCTGCGGACGGTTCTCGGAGATCCGGAAGGTCTGGGCGGGATCTCCGGGCCGAACTCCGTCCGTGTAGAGCGCGGCGGACCGGCCGCCGCCGGCGCGGTCCGCCAATTCCCCGGGCTCGGCGATCACGGCCGCCCCGGGGGAGGCCGCGAAATCGAGGTGGACGGAGAGTCCGGAGGGCAGCACCGCGCGCTGTTCCCCCGACCAGGTACCGGGGGACTGCTGGGCGGCCGAGGGCGGTGGGTTCCAGCCGATCAGCAGCCCGGCGGCGAGGACCGCTGCGGTGCCGGCCACGGCCGGGAACTGTCGGCTCATCCGGCTCTCCTTCGGTATCGGCTGCCGGCATCGCCGGGTTCACCGGGATCTCTGGGCAGTCTGGACACAAGATCTGACAAAACGGAATCACGATCCTGGGCCGGTCATACTGCGACACCTGCGCTATTGGCCGCATGACACCCGATTGGCGGCCCTCCGACCGGCAGGACGGGATGTACCCGAAAGGGCTGCATTTCATCCATTAGGCGGCGTATCGCGGGGAATCCCGGCGAATCCGACCCGTTCCCACGGACCAGTATCTGACCATTCATCAGACAACTCTGTTCGAATTACCGGCCCGCTCAGTAGAGTCGGGGCCCGTGACCATTAACCCCGTTCTCATCACGAGCAGTTTCGCGGTCGTCGAACCGCACGGCGCCGTCGTCGCCGAGTACTTCTACCAGCACCTGTTCGAGCACCACCCCGGGGTCCGGGGCCTGTTCGCCGAGCACATCGACGAGCAGCGGGACCGGCTCTGGGCCGCGCTCGGCACGGTGGTCTCCCATCTGGAGGAGACCGACACGCTGGTCGGCGTCCTCCGCGACCTCGGTGCCCGGCACGCCCGGTACGGGGCGCTCGTCGAGCACTTCCCCGCCGTCGGCGCCAGCCTGCTCGCCACCCTGGCGCACTTCGCCGGCGAGGCGTGGACCGAGGAGACCGAGGCGTCCTGGACCGCGGTCTACGGCGTGATCAGCGACACCATGGGCCAGGCGCTCACCACCGCGCAGCACTCCTAGGGCGCGCCGCGGTGCCCTTCGACCCCGCGGTCATCCGCGCCAGCTTCGCCGTCGTCGAGCGCCGTGCCGACCACATGGCCAAGTACTTCTACGCCCACCTGTTCGCCGGCAACCCCGGGGTGCGGGCGTTCTTCCCCGCCCAGATGACCGAGCAGCGGGACCGGTTCTTCGCCGCACTCACCCAGATCGTCCTCCGCATGGAGAACCCCGAGCAGCTCACCGGGTACCTGCGGGCGCTCGGGCGCGACCACCGCAAGTTCCAGGCCGCGCCCGAGCACTACCCCGCCGTCGGGGCCAGTCTGATCGCCGCCCTGCGGCACTTCTCCGGACACTCCTGGACGCCCGAGATCGAGAAGGCCTGGACCGAGGCCTACACCGTGATCGCCCGGACGATGACCGGGGCGGCCGCCGGGGTCCGGCCGGAGGTCCCCGCGTGGTGGGAGGCCGAGGTGGCCACCCGCCGACGGGCCGCAGCCGACATCGTCGTCCTCACCCTGATGCCGATGCGCCCGTACCCCTTCGTCCCCGGCCAGTACCTCACGCTCAGCAGTCCCCGGGTGCCGAAGGTCTGGCGCCCCTACTCGATCGCCAACGCGCCGCGCTCCGACGGCACCCTGGACGTGCACGTCCGCCGGGTGCCCGACGGGCTGCTCAGCACCGCACTCGTCGACGACGCCGCCCCCGGCGAACTGCTGCGGCTCGGCCCCCCGCTCGGCGACGCCGTGCTCGACCCGCACTCACGCCGCCCGCTGCTGGCGGTGGCCGCCGGCACCGGCTGGGGACAGACCCGGGCGCTGCTGGAGCAACTCGCCGCCGGCCCCGCCGACCGCGACGTCACCGTGGTGCTGGCCGCCCGTTCGCAGGCCGAGCAGTACGACCTGCCGGCGGTGGAACGGCTGCTCGCCCGGTGCGCCCGGCTGCGGGTGCTGCCGACCGCCCCGGCGCGGGGGGAGGGTCGCGCCGACGCCGACGCCCCGGTCCGCGACGCACTCGCCCGGTACGGCCACTGGTCCGGCTGGGACGTCCACCTCAGCGGCCCGCCGGGCCTCGCCCCCTCGCTGACCGCGCTCCTCACCGAACTGGGCGCCGATCCCGCGCTGATCCGGCACGACCCGGCACCGGTGACCTTCAACCGGGCCCGACCGCTGACCTCCTCGGAGTGGTTCCTGGATCAGCGGGACGTCCCCTGGATCAACCGGACCGACCTGGGGTGAGCGCCCCTGCCGACCGCCCGGCCCGCCGTGGAACGGGAGAAGCCCCCAGCCTGGGGCCGGGGGCTTCTCTCTGGTGCGCTCAGCAGGATTCGAACCTGCAACCTCTTGATCCGTAGTCAAGTGCTCTATCCGTTGAGCTATGAGCGCAAGTGCCGGGCGGACCCGGTCTTGCGGGGTTTGGTGCGCTCAGCAGGATTCGAACCTGCAACCTCTTGATCCGTAGTCAAGTGCTCTATCCGTTGAGCTATGAGCGCTCGCCCTGGTGAACGTGCCAGCGGGGCGGTGCGGGGACAACATTACATGACCTGCGACGCGGGGCGAAATCGATTGATCCGGGCGCCGTAGCGGGGCACCGGGCACCGGGGTACGGGCACGTCGGGGCCCTCCCCCGAGCCCGGCCGGGGCCGGACGGACCCGGACGGACCCGGACCGGGAGACGCGAAGAGCCCCGCCGACGGACTCGTCGGCGGGGCTCTTCGTCTGGCGGAGGCTGAGGGATTTGAACCCTCGATCAGGAATAACCCCGAAACCGCATTAGCAGTGCGGCGCCATAGACCGGACTAGGCGAAGCCTCCTCCACATGGACCAAGCCCGCGTGCGCGGACCCGTTCCCTGTGCCTGTGATGATGCCACAACCCGGGGGCCCGGCACCAACCGCCGACCACGTTACTAGGCGGGTCGTCCCCGCCGCAAAGAAGAATGAGATACTGCCTTCTCCGGAGAGAGCTGCCCTGAGCCGAGGAGACCTGTCGACGTGAGCAGCAGGCCGATCCGAGGCGCTGCTCGCCTCGCCGCCATACTCGACGCCCTGCCCGACGCACTGCTCCTGGTGAACAGCAACGGCACGGTCGTCGACGCCAACAACGCCGCCGTGCACGCGCTCCAGACGCCCGGCACGTCCTTGGTGGGGATGGGAGTGCTGGACCTCCTGCCCGAGTTCGACCCGAGCCGGATCCCCGGCTCGATGCGCCCGGCCGCCCGCGAGGACGACGCACTCGACCGGCCGGTCCGGATGACCGCGCGGCGCACCGACGGAAGCACCTTCCCCGTCGAGGTCTCCGGCAACGACTTCGCCGACGACGGCACCGGCGACAGCCGCGGCTACGCGCTCTCCCCGCTCGCGCCCTACGACCCCTACCGCGAGGGCTCGCGCTCCTCCGACCTGCTCCTGCTGCTGGTCCGCGACCTCTCCAGCCGGCTCGGCGTCGAGGCGGAGCTGCGCCGCCAGCACAAGCAGACCGAGATGATCCTGCGGGCCGCCGCCGAGGGCGTGCTCGGAGTCGACCTCGAAGGCCGCTGCGTCCTGGTCAACCCGGCCGCCGCGCACATCCTGGAGTACCGGGCCAGCGAGCTGGGCGGGCGCGAACTGCACCCGCTGATCCAGCACTCCCGGGCCGACGGCACCCCGCTGGCGCTGGAGGAGTCCGCGCTGCTGGACACCCTGACCTCCGGCCGCAAGCACCGGGTGCGCGGCACCGTGCTCTGGCGCAAGGACGGCCGGCCGGTCACCGTCGACCTCACCACCGCCCCCGTCCGGGACGGCGACCAGCTGGTCGGCGCGGTAATGACCTTCACCGACCGCAGCCGCGAACTCGCCCTGGTCGCGCGCAACGAACACCTCACCGCCGTCCTGGAGAGCGAACTGGGCGGCGCGCTGACCGCGCTGCACCGCCGGATCGACACGCTCGCCGCCGACCCCGCGGGCCAGCTCTGGCCGGAGGCGAACTGGACCCTGCGCCGGCTGGCCGACGAGTGCCGCCGCTTCGGCAAACTGATCGACGGTGTGCTCGCCCACCAGCGCTCCGAGGCCGGCGAGTGGTCCACGGGCGCCGGCGCCACGGGCAACGGCCCGCTGGGCTTCGACGGCCCGGGCTCGTCCACCGAGGGCAAGCCGGACGACAAGGCGGGGAAGAAGGCCGCCGAGCGCGTGCCGGTCGCCCTGGACAAGGTGGTCCGCCGGGCGGTCGAGCACGCCGGCGAACTGGTCGGTGCCGGCCGGGTGCGGTTCTCCGTGCACGCCGCCGCCGTCGAGGTGATCGCCGACGAGCAGCGACTCGCCCAGGCCCTGGCCCACCTGGTCGCCGACGTCAGCGGCGTCGGCCTCTCGCTGGACGCCGAACCCGCCCTCCCCTCCCCCGGCCTGACCGCGCCCGGACTCAACCCGGCCGGCGGGACCGCGCTGCCCGCCGGCGGCGGGGACGCGCCGATGGTCGTGCTCGCGGCCGCCCAGCGCGGCGAGGTCGCCCGGGTGGAGATCCGCGGCCCCGGCCGCGGCGGCAGCCCCGTCCACCTGCCGATAGCCCGCGCGGTGGTCGAGCGCCACGGCGGGGTGCTCCAGCCCCACGAGCTTCCGGGCCGCGCCGGCACCACGTACGTCGTCGAGCTTCCGCTGGACCCGGCCGCGGCGAAGGCCGCCGCCGAGCGCGCGGGTGCCGAGGGCCGCTCGGACCGGCCCAAGGAGAGCGACAGCGCCGTCCTGCCGGACCTGCCGGGCATCCCGGAACTGCCCACCGCGCGCAGTGAGGAGCCGACCGGGGCGCCGGCGGCCGAGCCGGCCGCCGGGTCCGAGGGCGGGCCCGCCACGGCCGCCGCGCCCGCCGGGGCGACCGGGCCTTCCGACCCTTCCATCGCTTCCGTCCCCTCCGGGAGCACCGGACCCGCCGGACCTGCCGGACCTGCCGGACCTGCCGGACTCTCCGGACCTGAGCGGGCCGCCGCCGAAGGTGTCCCGGCCGAGGAGCCGACCGCCGAACGCCGTGGCCGCCGCGGCCGACCCGCGGTCGAGGAGGCTCCGCTGGACCCGGCCGCGGACCGGCCGTCCCCCGGACACGCCTCCGGGCCGTCCGACCGGTCCGCCGACCCGTCGGCCGACCCGTCCGTGAACCACGGCGCCGCGCCCGGCGGACCCCAGGCCGCCCCCGGCCCCGTCGATCCGGCCGTACCCGCCGACCAGTGGCCGAACGCCCCGGCACGAATCGAGCGGGCCGTCCCCGAGCAGTGGAACGGCACCGGCAACGACCCCGCGTACGGGCGGCAGGGCCTCGGCGGCCCGGCCGGCCCCGAGAGCGACCCGTGGGGCAAGGACGACGGCCGGTCCGGCACGGCGTACGCGGTACCGGTCGAGGCCGGGCACCTCGACCAGCGCGCCGAACAGAACGCCGGACAGCACCCCGGACAGCACCCCGAGCGGCAGACCGACCCGCGGGGCGACGGCGGCCCGGGCCGGGACACCGGCGGCGACGCCGGCCCCCGCGGCCCCTTCGCCCTCGGCCCGGGCACCGGTGCGGCCGAGGCCGGCGCCGACGGCGCACCCACCGACGCCACCGCCACCACCGCCCCGGAGGGCGACACCGGCCAGGAGCCCAAGCCGTCCCGTCGGCGCCGGGCGCTGCCGGGCGCCGAGGACTCCTCCGGCGGATTCGCCCTGCCCGGCGTCACCGACTCCCCTCTCTACCCGGGCCTGGAGCACGCCCTGCCCGCCGGCCCCGCGCCCGCACAGCCCGAACCGGCCGCCGCGCCCACCGGCCGGCGCCGCCGCCTGGCCGTCCCGCCCGGCCCCGGCGCCGAGACGCCCGGCACGCCGGACGGCGCCCCGCCGGCACCGTCCGCGCTGCCCGCGCTCCCCTCCGCGTCCCCGTCCGGCCCGTCCGCCCCCGGCGACCAGCGGGAGGACAGCCCCCTCCCGGTCGGCACCGGACTCGGCGAGCTGGCCCCGCCGCGCCCGCTCGGCGCGCCCGGCGCCACTCCGCTCGGCCCGGTCGCCATCGCCCCCGACGCACCGCAACCCGTCGCCGCGAACCGGCCGGCCCCGCGGGTGATGGCCGAACTGCCCGCCGCACCGACCGCCCAGGACGAGGCCGCGTACACGTCGATGCCCGCCCCGGGCGCCGACGGCGGGCCGCGCCGCCTGCTCGTCTGGCCCGAACCCGACCCGGCCACCCGCCAGGCGCTCCAGGACCGCGGCTACCGACCGGTGATCGTCCGCTCCCGCGAGGAGGTCGACGCCCAGGTCTCCGGCTTCCCCGCCGCGCTCTTCGTCGACCCGCTGACCGGCCCGATCACCCGCACCGCGCTGCAGTCGCTGCGCACGGCGGCGCTCAACAGCCGGGTCCCGGTCGTGGTCACCGCCGGCCTCGGCCAGGCCACCCGCGACGCCGCGTACGGCGCCGACCCGGCCGTCCTGCTGCGCGCCCTCGCCCCGCGCGACGGCGAGAACCACGCCCCCCGCGTCCTGCTGGTCGAGGGCGACCCGGACATCGCCGCCGCCATGATCGGCAGCCTGGAACGGCGCGGCATGCACGTCGAGCACGCGGTGGACGAGAACGACGCCGTCGCCCGGGCCAGCAGCGTGCAGCCCAACCTGGTGGTGATGGACCTGTTCCAGATCCGCCGCCGCCGGGTCGGCCTGCTCGACTGGCTGCGCACCAACGACCGGCTGCACCGGACCCCGCTGGTCGTCTACACCTCGGTCGACCTCGACCCCCGCGAGCTGCCCCGGCTGCGCACCGGTGAGACGGTGCTGTTCCTCGCCGAGCGCTCCACCAGCGACGACGTCCAGTCCCGGATCGTCGACCTGCTCGGACGGATCGGCGCCATGGGCGAGGCGGGCGTCGCCGCCGCGGGCTGACCCCCGCGGGCCCGCTCGCCAGAGCCGCTCGCCGGGTCCGCTCGCCGCCGGGAACGGCGAGGGCCGGCCACCCCATTCCCGGGAGTGGCCGGCCCTCGCCGTTCGTCGCGCCGGCCGTCCCCTACTCCTTGCCGAGCAGGGTGACGTCCAGCCGCTCCGCCGCGTAGTCGGCGCGGATCACCTTCTTGTCGAACTTGCCGACCGAGGTCTTCGGCACCGTCCCGACGATCGCCCAGCGCTCGGGCAACTGCCAGGAGGCGATCCGCCCGGCCAGGAACGCCCGCAGCTCCCGGAGACCGGCCGTGGCACCCGGGCGGAGGACCACCGTCGCCAGCGGCCGCTCGCCCCACTTCTCGTCCGGGACTGCCACCACGGCGGCCTCGGCGACCTCGGGGTGGGCCATCAGGTGGTTCTCCAGGTCCACCGAGGAGATCCACTCGCCGCCGGACTTGATCACGTCCTTGGCCCGGTCCGTGAGCGTGAGGTAGCCGTCGGGGGTGATGGTGCCGACGTCACCGGTGCGCAGCCAGCCGTCCTCGGAGAACTTGTCGTCCGGGCGCTCCGGGTCGCTGTCCGCGCCCCCGTAGTACGCCCCTGCGATCCACGGGCCGCGCACCTCCAGCTCGCCCGCCGAGGCGCCGTCGTGCGGCATCCGCTCTCCGCCCGGACCGATCAGCCGTGCCTCGACGGAGGCCGGGAAGACGCCCTGGGTGACCCGGTACGGCCACTCCTCCTCCGGCGTGAGGCCGCCGGGCGGCTGGGCGAAGGAGCCGAGCGGCGAGGTCTCGGTCA
Organism: Streptomyces sp. BE303; assembly: GCF_036290945.1. NCBI lineage: Bacteria > Bacillati > Actinomycetota > Actinomycetes > Kitasatosporales > Streptomycetaceae > Streptomyces > Streptomyces sp. BE303. The sequence continues at coordinate 23,392 of NZ_JAQYWZ010000765.1, read as the reverse complement.
TGCCCCAGGCATGCACGACCCGGATGCCGTGGCGCTCCTCGTAGCCCTCCATCAGCGCCGGCGGACAGGCCGAGCCGCCGATGACCACCATGCGCAGGCTGGAGGTGTCGTAGTCCCCCGCGTCCAGCTCGTCCAGCAGGCCGCTCCAGATGGTGGGCACGGCGGCGCTGACGGTGGGTCGCACAGCGGCGATCATCTCGGCCATCGGCCGGGGCTGGAGGAACCGGTCCGGCATGAGCAGGCTCGCGCCGGACATGAAGGCGGCGTGCGGGATGCCCCACGCGTTGACGTGGAACATCGGGACCACCGGCAGCGCGACGTCGCGGGGGGTGAAGGCGAAGTTGTCCCCGGTGTTCACCTGGAGACAGTGCAGGTAGACCGAGCGGTGGCTGTAGAGCACGCCCTTCGGGTCACCGGTGGTGCCGGAGGTGTAGCAGAGCACGGCAGCCCGGCGCTCGTCGATGTCCGTCAGCCAGGGGTAGGAGGACGGCCGGCCCGCGATCAGGTCCTCGTACTCGTGCACGGTGCCCGCGAAGCCGTCCAGCACGGACCGGTCGCCGGGCCCGCTGACCACGATGTGCCTGAGCGTCGGGTTGAGGTCCGGGAGGACCGCGGCCAGCAGCGGCAGGACGGTGCCGTTGACGAGGACGACCCGGTCGGCGGCGTGGTTGATGATGAACGACAGCTGGTTCGCCGGCAGCCGCAGGTTGAGCGTGTGCAGCACAGCGCCCATCGCCGGCACCGCCAGGTAGGCCTCCAGGTGCTCCGCGTTGTTCCACATCAGCGTCGCGACCCGGTCGTCCGCCGTCACGCCGAGCTCGTCCCGCAGCGCGCACGCCAGCTGCGCGGCCCGCGCCCCCACCTCCGCGTACGTCCGGACCACCGGACCGGTCCCGTCCCAGGTGGTGACGGTCGAACGCCCGTGGATGGTCGACCCGTGCTCAAGAATCCTGGCGACGGTGAGCGGTACGTCCTGCATCGTGCTGAACACGGGTCCTCCTCGACCTGGGCGGCACTGCGGCGGCTGCTGCCCCTGAGAACCGCCCCCGGCCAGCGGGCCGGCTACTGGGCGGTAACGCGGGCAGCCGAGCCCGATTGTGCCCCGCCGCCTGCCCGATGTCAGTATCCCGACCCCGTTGCCCCGATCACGACTTCGTCCCGGTCCCGCCCGGGCGCTCGCCGCGCCGCCCGGGCGGTCGGCCCGGTACCACAGTCCGGAAGGCCCGGTGGCGCGCGCGGGGCGGGCGGGATACTGGGGGCATGGGTGACGGACGTGGCGAACGACGGGTGGGGCGGGGGCCGGCGGAATTTCGGGTGCCGTGCCCGTGCTGCTCGGGCGGGGTGCGGACGCAGGCGCGGGTCGGGGTCCGGGCGGACCGGACCGGGACGGGGTACATCCCGGAGACCTGCCGCTACTGCCACGGGCAGGGGTGGTTGGCGCTCACGCTGCGGGAGTGAGCGGGGGCGGTCCGGAGACCGCCGACGGGCCTTGCCGGGCGGCGGCGCGGGTCGGGCCGTTGCCGTCGGGCCGTTGCCGTCGACCGTTGCCGTCGACCGTTGCCGTCGGACCGTTGCCGTCGGGCCGCTGTCCGACCCGGGCGGGGCGCGACTGCCGGCCGGTCAGCCGGCCAACGGGGCGTCGACCTGGTTGCGGTCGACGGTGAGCGTCGCGCCGCCGTACGTCTCCTCGACGTTGCCGCGGTACTGGTGGACGCGCTGGTGGTCGGCCCAGAGGTCGGAGGTGAGCGGTCCGCCGCCGACGGTGTCGGCGTGGTCGTCCCAGCGCGCGTACCAGAGGGTGTCGGGCAGCGGGGAGCTACCGGCGCGGGCGGCGGCCGCGAGATCGGCGATGCCGGAGTCGAGGCTGGAATAGAAGCCGGACCGGAACCCCGCCGTGTGCAGGCCCTCGGTCCAGCCGAGGGTGAAGTCGACGACGCCCTGACCGCAGGCCGGGTCGCGCATCGGGTACGCCTCGATGTCCAGGAAGACCGGGCTGCCCTCGCCGATCCCGACCGCCCGGAGTCCCTCGACCGCCTCGGCCGCCTCCTCCCGGCCCTGCTGGACGGCCCGGGCCGGGTCGATCCGCTTCGGCTTGCGCTTGAGCTCGCTGCACGGCGCCTGCAGGCCGACGTGCACGGGCAGGAACCGCCAGCCCATCTCGCGGGCCTGCCGGACCCAGTCCGCGGTGAGCCTCGGCTGGGTGCAGCCGCGCTGCCCGCCGCTGGTGTAGATGCCGAGCGCGCCGTACGGCGAGCTGTCGCGCCAGGCCCGCAGGGTCTCCAGCGGCGGCGCGGTGCAGGCGTCGAAGGCGGCACCGGCGTAGAGGTCCCGGGTGCGGAGGGCCGGCGGCCCGAACCGGTCGGGGAGGACGGTGGGGCGGATGCGGGGGACGGCGGCGGCCGCCGGAGCGGCCTCGTCGGCGCTCGCGCCCGGCCCGCCGGCGGCCAGCAGGAGGACGAGGGAGGCGGCGGCGATGGCCGCAGGGCGGAGATAGCGCACGCCGCCTTGATACTGACGGACCGTCGGGCACGGGCGGCTGCCGCGCCGCACGCGCCCTGGAAGCTCACCCTTTCGGACGCACCCGTCCATATCCGTCCCGATTTTTGTAACGAGCTTGCTGCCCAGTGGCTCCTTACGGCAAACTCGCCAGCATGCCCACGCCCAACCCCACCGGAACCGCCGCCCCGCCGTCGGCCGCAGCCGTCGCCGAGGTCCTTGCCATGCCGCCCGCCCCCGTGGGCGATCCCGCCGGCGAGCGCGGTGGCCGGCGACGAGGCGACGCCCCCGGAGACGGGCTGCCGCCGGACGCACGACCCGGCCGACCGTCCGGCCGACGGTTCCCGAACTTCCTGCGGCGCCCGGAGCGGATCCCGGCGCCGCTCCTCTGTCTGACCGCGATGTTCCTGGTGCAGACCGGGATCGCACTCTCCAAGCCGCTCTTCGGTCCGCTCGGGGTGAGCGGTACGACCTTCCTCCGGCTCAGCTTCGCGGCGGTCGTCCTGCTCGCCGTCACCCGGCCGCAGCTGCGCGGGCGCCACCCGCGCGACCTGGCCGCCGCCGGACTGCTCGGCATGGCCTCCGCAGGGATGACCCTGCTGTTCGCCGGGGCGATCGACCGCCTGCCCATGGGCACCGCCGCGACGATCGAGTTCCTCGGCCCGCTCGCGGTGGCGCTGTTCTTCGCCCGCCGTGCCAGTCACCTGCTCTGGGCGCTGCTCGCGGCCGGCGGGGTGGCGCTGCTGACCCTGCTCGGCGAGGGCGGGGACGGGAGCGGGTCGGGGCTCGACCCGGTCGGTCTGATGTACGCGTTCGGCGCGGCCGCCTGCTACGCCGCGTACATCCTGTTCACCGACAAGGTCGGGGCCGCGTTCCAGGGGTTCCAGGGACTGGCCGTCTCGATGACGGTCGGCGCGCTGGTGGTCGCGCCGTTCGGGCTCGGCGAGGCCTGGGACGGTCTGACCGAACCGGGGGCCTCGCCGCTGATGCTGCTGCTCGCGGTCGCCGGGGTGTCGCTGCTGCTGCCGGTGATCCCGTACGCGCTGGAGATGACGGCACTGCGGAGGATGCCGCAGCGGGTGTTCAGCGTGCTGGTGAGCCTGGAGCCGGCGGTCAGCGCGCTGGTCGGGCTGGTGGTGCTGGGGCAGCTGCTGGGTGCGTCGCAGCTGGCCGGGATCGGTTGCGTGGTGGCCGCGAGCGTCGGGGCCACACTGACCGGCCGGCGCTGAACCGGCGCTGAACCGGCCTGCTTGGACCGGCTTGGTCGGACCTGTCGACGACGGAACGGCCGCCGGGGAGACGGCCGGCGGGCCCGGGGCGCGTACCACTCGGTGCGCGCCCCGGCCCGTTCTCCTACGGCCTTACGGCCTCACGGCGTTGCGGCCCCGAGGCATCGCGGCGCCACGGCCTCACGGCGTCGGGGCGCTACGGCCAGAGCAGGGTGCGGGACCACTCCGGTGTCCGCACCGGCCCGGTCCGCGTGTAGCGGAGGCGGACGTGGTGGCGCTCCGCGTGGCCCTGCCAGAACTCCACCTCGTGCGCCCAGAGCGTGTAGACCGTGTGCCCCGCGGCGACCGCGTCCGGGGTGGCCTCCAGCCGGCGACGGGCGACCGCCACCGCCTCCTCGTACTCGGCCGGCGAGGCCAGCGGCTCGCTCTGGCGACCGACCAGCGCGCCGATCCGGGCGGCCGGGGACCGCGTCGCGAACTCGGCTGCCGCGACCTGGTCGGCAGCCCGCTCGACGGTGCCGCGGACCCGCACCTGGCGGCCCAGCTGCGGCCAGTACACGGTGATCGCGGCGGCCGGGTGGTCGCCGAGCTGGCGGCCCTTCGGGCTGTCCGCGGCGGCGGAGAAGACCCAGCCGGTGCCGGCGGCGTCGATGTCGCGCAGCACCAGGACCCGGGCGTCCGGCATGCCGTCGGCGTCCACGGTGGAGAGCGTGACCACCTGCGGGTCCAGCACCCCCGCGTCGAGCGCGGTCGCGAGCCAGTCGACGAACAGCGGGCCGGGCTCGGCCGGGGCCGCCTCGGCGTCGAAGGTCGGCAGCGGGCGGGTCATCGGCGGACGGCCGAGCAGCAGCTCGGGCACGGACCTGGGCTCGGGCCGGTGTTCCGTCCCCGGCGCCCCGGCCGGGCCCTGGACCGGCTGCGAGGCCGGCTGCGAGGCCCCCTCCGGGGCAGGCTGCGGGTTCTGCCCGCGGCCCGACTCCGGGCCCGGTACCGGCCTGGTCCCGCCCGGACCGGTCAGGCCCTCCTCCTCCGCTGCCATCGCGCCCTTCCTTCCGGTTGCCGCTGCCGCAGTCCCGCAACGGGCGGGCCACCGGGGCCCGGGCGCGCGGGGTGCGCTGTCGGAGCGCAACCGTACCGCCGCACGGTGACGAACCCGGGCGCGGGCCCTGGGATGAGGGCTCCCTCCGGGACACCGTCCCGGGCACAGGGGGCGGGCCGAGTGCTCGACGCACCGGTCCGGACGCGCCCGTGGGCGGCACCGACGTGCGGTGCCGCCCACAGGACCGGTTCGCGGTGACCCTTTCCGCTACCCGGTTACGCATCTCGCGATCTTTTCCGACCGCTTCGCTTCGATTCACTTCACTGTCTGCCTCGAACCCCGCCGCGGATGCTCAGCTCACCCACGACCACCCACCTCCGGCGCCCCCGCCGGCGATGGTTCACGGTCCATCGGCGCTCAGTTGAAGATCGGGGCGAAGACGACGTTGAAGTTCTTGTTGGACTGGCCGGCCAGGATGGCCCCCGAGTTGTCCTTCACCGCGAGGGTGTTGGCCTGGTTCGAGGCCCCGGACCCGGTGGCCGTCGGCTGGTTCGAAACGTAGTTGCCGTCGACCGAGCCGAAGATGTTGCCGGTCCCGATGTTGGACACCACCCCGCTGTTGGACCCGTCGTTGGCGAGCGCGCCGTTGTCGGCGGCGGCGGCACCGGCCCCGGCGAGGAGCAGTCCCGCCGCGAGCGGGGCCGCCACCAGAAGACCTGCCACCTTGCGGGTACGGATGCGAGCCATGAGAGCCTCCAAGAAACGGTAAATCGTGCAATGTGTGCGGGAGTTCGCCGGCCAGACGAACACCTGCGGGCTGCGACGCCGAGGGAAAGACTTCCGCAACAAATCGACAAAGCACTACCTCCCGGCAGGCTTTTCGCCCTTTAGCGTGATATCCAGCAGCCCGGTGCATAACCCGGTCCCAAACGGAAAGCGCGCCGACACACCGCCACCGACCTGCCGCATCGCCCGAACGGTCGGACACGATCGAAGCTCCAGGGGCGGCGCGAAGAGCAGCACACGGAGAACCCGGCGCACAACCCTGGCGCGGAACATCCCTGAACGCGCCCCCTGAAAGTTCGGTCGCGCTACCGTGTCGACATAGTGAGCCATTCTGCGACAGTCTGACAATCCGGTGATTCACCGATCGGCCGGGAATCCGATCAGATCGCTTTACCGGGGTTGAGAATGCCCAACGGGTCGAAGACCGCCTTCAGCTGCCGCTGCAGCTCCCACGCCACCGGACCGAGCTCCCGCGCCAGCCACTCGCGCTTGAGCAGCCCGACCCCGTGCTCCCCGGTGATCGTGCCGCCCAGCTCCAGCCCGAGCGCCATGATCTCGTCGAAGGACCGCTGCGCCCGCGCCGTCTGCTCGGCGTCCGCCGCGTCGAAGATGACGATCGGATGGGTGTTCCCGTCCCCCGCGTGGCTCACCACCCCGATGGTCAGCCCGTGCCGCTCGGCGATCACCGCGACGCCGGCCAGCATCTCGGCCAACCGTGAACGCGGCACCGCCACGTCGTCGATCATCGTGGTGCCCAGCCGGTCCAGGGCGGGCAGCGCAAGGCGGCGGGCCTCCAGCAGCATCTCCGACTCCGCCTGGTCGTCGGCGGGCACCACCTCGGTCGCCCCCGCGGCCCGGCAGAGATCCCCCACGGCGGCCAGGCGGTCCACCCGGTCCGGACCGTCGAAGGCCACCAGCAGCAGCGCCCGGGTCGACTCCGGAAGACCCATCTGCCCCAGCTCGTTGACCGCCCGGACCGACACCGCGTCCATCAGCTCCATCAGCGACGGCGTGAAACCGCGCGCCATCACCGCGCAGACCGCGTCGCACGCCGCGGCCGCGCTCGGGAACTCCGCCGCCAACGCCAACTGCGGCTCGGGCGCCGGTCGCAGCGCCACCACCGCCCGGACCACCACGCCCAGCGTGCCCTCCGAGCCGACCAGCAGCCGGGTCAGGTCGTAGCCGGCGACGCCCTTGGCCGTCCGGCGCCCCGTGGTCAGCAACCGCCCGTCCGCCAGCACCACGTCGAGCCCGAGCACGTACTCGCTCGTCACGCCGTACTTCACGCAGCACAGCCCGCCCGCGCCGGTGCCGATGTTGCCGCCGATCGTGCAGGACTCCCAGCTCGACGGGTCGGGCGGATAGGCGAGCCCCGACTCGGCCGCCGCCCGGGAGAGCTCGGCGTTCACCACACCGGGCTCGACCACCGCGATCCGGTTCACGGGATCGAGCTCCAGGATCCGGTTCATCCTCACCATCGACAGCACGATGCAGCCGTCCACGGCGTTGGCCGCACCGGAGAGCCCCGTCCGCGCCCCCTGCGGGACCACCGGGACACGAAGGGCCGTGGCGGTCCGCATGACGTGCTGCACCTGCTCGACCGTCTCCGGGAAGACCACCACGGCCGGGACACCGGCCTCGCAGAACCCCGCCATGTCGCGGCTGTAGGCGGCCGTCACATCCGGGTCCACCGCCAGCGCTCCGGGAGGGAGACCCTCTGCCAGCCGGTCCGTCAGATCACTCATCGCCGCCTCCGCCCGCGCGGCCCGGGCCTGCCGCACCGGTGCCGCCGCTGTGTCGCTCCGTCAACGTGCCGGCGCCCCGGTCTCCCTCGCCGCCGTCGTGCTGGTGCCGTGCGGGGCAGGGGCAGCACCACGGGCCACCGCTCCGGACCGGCCCTCCGACCGCGTCCGGCTCTCGCACTCTGCCCGGCGCCCGGCCACCCGGCAAGTACGCAGCTCCGAGCCCCACCCGCACGCACCCAAGCACCCAAGCACCCAGGCTCCCAAGCGCCCGGCTACCGGCTACCGCTCAGGACGGCCGGACGGCCGCAGCGCCCTGGAGCCCAGTGCGGCGAGCCCTGCCGCGGCGGTGGCCGACGCACAGAGCACCGTCGGCACCCGGGCGCCGGCCGCGTCGGCGAGCAGGCCGAGAAGGCCGGTCGAGACCACCAGCGCCGCGCTCTGCACGAGCGTCAGCAGTGCCTGCACCCTGGACAGGTGGCCGACCGGCGCGGCGGCCAGGACGAGCGGGCCGAGCCGGCCGGCGAACAGTCCCGACCCCACCCCCGTCACCACCCCGCCCAGCACGGCCACACCGGGGTCCGGCGCCCAGGCCAGCACCGCGACGCCCAGGGCCGCCGCACCGAGCCCGACCCCCGCCACGGCCCCCGGCCCGCCCCCGGACCTCACCCCGGACCGCGCCCCGGACGCGGCCCTCCCCGACCTCCGACGCGAACCGCCCCGGCCCCGACCGCCGCGCAGCGAGAGCAGGACCGCCACGGCGAGCACGCCCGCGCCCTGCCCGCCCGTGACCAGGCCAGCCGCACCGGCACCCCACCCGTGCTCCCGCGCCAGCAGCGGCACGAGCAGCGAGCCCACCGGCAACAGGACCCCCGCCGCCGCCCCGGCGAGCAGCAGCGCCGCCCGCAGCAGCCGGTCCCCCGCCGCCGACCGCACCCCTGCGGCCGCCTCACGCAGCAGCCCGGGAACGACGACGGCTGCCTCCGCCCCACGCTCCCCCGCCCCGCCCTTCGCCGGGGCCGTCTCCGGGGTCGCCGGAGCCACCTCCGCGTCCCCCCTGACCCGCACCCGCAGCAGCACCAGCAGGAGGACCACGAAGCTCACCGCGTCCGCCAGCGCCGCCACCGGCAGCCCACCCACCGCGACCAACGCCCCGCCGATCGGCGCCCCGAGCAACGCGGCCACCTGCCCACCGGCCTGACGCAACGCCAGAGCGCGGGGCAGTTGCCCCGGCTCCACCAGCCGGCGCGGCATCGACCCGCTCGCCGGAAGGTAGAACGCGTCGACCACCCCGACCACCACGGCCGCCACGACCAGCAGCCGGAGCGGTGTGCCCCGACCGCCCGCCGCCACGGCCAGGGTGAGCGTCGCGGCCAGCATCACCGCGTCCCCGGTGAGCATCACCCGGCGTGCGCCCCACCGGTCGGCGACCGCACCGCCCAGCAGGACCAGGACCGTGCGCGACACGGTGATCGCCGTGAGCACCAGGCCGGCCGCGCCGCCGCCGTGCGCGGCCGCGGCCCAGCCCAGGGCGAAGTACAGGGCGGCGTCGCCCAACGCCCCGACCTGGGTACCGGCCAGCCAGAGCAGGTAGGACCCCGGCAGGCCCGGACGGCTCGTGTCGGCGGATCCGCCCCGGTCGGCGGATCCGCTCGGGCTACCCTGGCTGCCGGCTCCGTCGGGCGCGGTCGCACCGGTGATCGTCATGCCGGCCGACGCTAGGACCCTCGACCGGCTTGAGGGCAAGCTCCGACCGGTGCGGCGCCTACGCCCGGCCCACCGGCTCCTGGAGCTCGGTCACCCAACCGGCCGGGTCGTCCGGGCACTCCAGGTAGAGCTCCCGCGCGTACCCGGCCGAGCGGTACCCGTTCTCGTCGATGAACCGCGCCAGCGCCTGGAAGGAACCCAGCGTGTCGTCCATCGAACCGCGGTGCACCACGGTCACCGCTTCCTCGATCTCCGGCAGGTCGACCACCGCGAAGCCGTGCTCCCCGCCCGGCTCCACCGTGGCCCCGACCGGCACGGCCACCCGTACCAGCACCGCCGCCCCGTCCCCGTCCGGGAGGTCCTCGTAGCAGGCGACGGACGGTCCCGTCTCCGCCACTCCGGCCGCCGCCAGCCTGCCGCAGAGCTCCGCGAACAGCGGCCCGACCACCGGCCCGACGTCCTCCGGCTCGTAACTCGCAGCGACCGCCGTCAACTCGGCCACCCGCACCGACGGCACGCGCTTCACCACGACATCGTGCGTGGACATGGTCCCCTCGCTCTCGATCGTCCGGAGCCTCGCCTCGACCCGGGTCAGCCGCTCCGCGTCCGCCGCCATCGCTGCGGCGAGCTCGGCCCGCCGCAGCCGCAGCATCCCGCGCAGCTCGGCCGCGCCCACCTCCTCGTCCAGGACGGCCCGCACCTGCTGCAGCGTGAAGCCGAGGTCCTTGAGGGCGATGACGCGGTTGAGCCGGGCGAGTTGGGCCGCCTCGTAACAGCGGTAGCCACTGACCGGGTCGACCCGGGCCGGGCGTAGCAGCCCGATCGCGTCGTAGTGGCGCAGCATGCGGACCGACACCCGGCCGTGCTTGGCGAAGTCTCCGATGTTGAACATGATGCCTCCAGTGCAGACCCTCACACCGTGTCATGGTCAAGCAGCGGGACTCCGCCCTCCCCGCACTCCTCCCCGCACTCCTCCCGGTCGCCCTCTCGCCGTCGTCGTGTCCGGACCGTCCCCTCCGCTCAGTCCGTGACGTCGAACCCCCGCCGGTCCCCCAGTGCCTGCAGGCTCCGCTGCCCGGGGATCCCGTTCGCGTCGCCGCCCGAGTAGCCGAGGCTGCGCTGGAACGCCGCGTACGCCTGCACCGACCGGGTGCCGAGCGAGCCGTCCACCCAGCGCTGCTCCAGGAACCCCTCGTCGGCCAGAGCCTGTTCGACGATCCGGACCTCGCCGCCGTACGTCTGGTGGCCCTGCTCGGCCCCCGGATCGGTACGCGCCGCCGCCACGACGTGGGCCAGCGAGACGCGCCGCGGCGAGGGCAGCCGGCCGAGCAGCCTGCGCAGCGACCCCTCGCCCGGGACCCCGTCCGCGTCGGGCCCCGACAGGCCCAGACTGTGCTGGAAATCCTGGTAGTTGAGGGTGTCGGCGTCCCGCCAGTCCTGGTCCGGCCCGGACTGGTAGTGCCGTCCGAAGCCCTGCCGGACCAGCGCCTGGCCCACCTCCAGGACGTGCGGCCCGTGCGCCCCGTAGCCGTACTCCAGGCCGTTGAGGGTCACCCGGTACCGGGCCGGGCCGGTGGAATCGGCCCGCGGCGGGGGCACCGGCGCCCCGCCGCCCGCCTCCGCCACGATGCCGGGCAGCACGACCTCGCGGAACTGCCGGGCCCGGACCTCCCCCGGGCAGGCCGTCCCACCGTCCGACCACTCCGGGAACATCCGGTGCACCCCGAACCCGGCGGCGTCCGAGGACGGGCAGGCCCGTAGCGGGATGTCGTGCCGCTGGTGCAGCCATACGCCGAGCGCGATCAGCGCCCTCACCTGCGCGTCCGTCCACGGGTCGGTGCTCCGGTCGTCGCTCGCCGACTCGATGCTCACCGCCCCGGTGCCGTCGGCCCGGCGGTTGGCGCGCATGTTGGCGTCGGCGCGGGTCTCGGTGCCGACGAACTGACCGACCGAGCCGTCGTACCCCACCCCGAAGTGCGACTCCAGGTTGGTCGAGTCCCGCCAGTACTCGTACATCCGCCGCGGCGTCCACGGCGCCGCCACACTGTGGAAGATCACCTGCGTCGGCGTGATCGCCGCCTGCTCGTCCGACTCGGGCTGGAGCTCCATCTTCTCCGCACCGGGGTACCAGGCCATCCGTCTCTCCTCGCCAGGCCCAGGGCAGTCCGCCCCTTGCATCCGGCTAAACGAGACGCACACCCCCACACGAGGACACCTAGGCCCCAAACCCCCCGTTCAGGTGAAACCGGGACAACTCTGCTCCCCTGGGCCCCACCTCCCCCCACCCCCGAAAACACCGAAGGCGGGTGCCGGAAGCTTCCGGCACCCGCCTTGAGCAGGTGGTTTTCTCCAACCAGCGGAGAGCGTGGGATTCGAACCCACGGTACGGGGTCACCGCACGACAGTTTTCAAGACTGTTCCCTTAGGCCGCTCGGGCAGCTCTCCAGGCGGAGGTCAGCCTAACGGGTCCGGCGGGCTTCGGTGCACCGGGTTTCGGGGCGGGGCGGGGTCAGTTGTCGCCGACGCGCTCGGCGAGGGTGACCTTGGTGTTCAGGGTCTGGCCGTTGCGGGTGTACTCGACGTCGACGGTCTCGCCGGGCTTGTGCGTCCAGATCTTGCTGACCAGGGCGGGACCGTTCTCGATCGGGCTGCCGCCGAGCTTGGTGATGACGTCGCCCGGCTTGAGGCCGGCCTTGTCGGCGGCGCCGCCGGGGGTGACGGCCGGGGTGCCCTGGATGTCGCGGGTCTGGATCTGGGCGCCGTCGCCCTTGTAGTCGTCGTTGCGCAGGACGTCGAGCTTCGCGTACACCGGCTTGCCGGTCTTGATCAGGGTCTCGGCGACCCACTTGGCCTGGTTGACCGGGATCGCGAAGCCCAGGCCGATGGAGCCGGCCCGGCCGTTGCTGGAGGCGTTGGACTGGATCGCCGAGTTGATGCCGATCACCGCGCCGCCGGAGTCGAGCAGCGGACCGCCGGAGTTGCCGGGGTTGATGGAGGCGTCGGTCTGCAGGGCGTTCATGTAGGAGGACTGGGCGCCGGTCTCGTCGCCGGAGGCGACCGGGCGGTCCTTGGCGCTGATGATGCCGGTGGTGACCGTGGACTCCAGGCCGTACGGGGCACCGATGGCGATGGTGGAGTCGCCGACGTTGACCTTGTCGGAGTCGGCCAGCGGAAGCGGCGTCAGCTTGCCCTTGGGCGGGCTGTCGAGCTTGATGACGGCGACGTCGTAGCCCTCGGCGCGGCCGAGCACGGACGCGTTGTAGGACGAGCCGTCGGCGAACTTGACGGTCAGTTTGCCGCCGCTGGACGCGGGCGCGACCACGTGGTTGTTGGTGAGGATGTGGCCCTCGGTGTCGAAGACGAAGCCGGTGCCGGTGCCCGACTCGCCGTTACCCTGCGCCTTGATGGTGACGACGCTGGGCAGCGCCTTCTGCGCGATGCCGGCCACCGAACCCGGGGCGGCCTCGTTCTTCTGGGAGTTGTTGGCCTGGACGGTGGTGCTGGTGCGGTCGGCCGCGGCGCTGACGCCCTTGTCGTCACGGTCCGCGACGACGACGCCGACCGCGCCGCCGGCGATGCCCGCGACCAGGGCGACGGCCGCGACCAGGGCGATCAGGCCGCCGCGCTTCTTGCGCGGGCCGCCGGGCGTGGGGGCGCCGGGGTACTCGGACGGGTAGCCGAGCGGGCCGCCGGGGCCACCGGGCGCGCCCGGGCCGCCCGGGGTGATGTCGTGCGCGGCCCAGCCGCCGAGCGGCTGGCCGGCGCCGAACGGGTGGTGCTGGCCGGTCGCGCCGTGGCCCTGCGGCGCGGCCGGGGCGCCGTACGGGTCGTGGGCGGCGAGGGCGGCCGGCGGGACCGGCGTGCCGGGAGCCGGCGTGGCGTACGGGTTGCCGACCGGCGCGGCCGGTGCCACCGGGGCGGCCGGCGCGGGCGGCAGGACCGGCGGCGGGGCGTCGAGGTACCCCGCGTCGGCGGCCGGCGCCGGGGCGGCGGGCGCCGGCTCCGGGGCACTGACCTTGCTGAACGCCAGCGTGGGCGTGAACCCGCCGTTGCCGCCGTCGGCGGCCGGAGCGGCCTGATCGGACGGGGACCGTTCGGCAGCGGGCGTCGCTACGGGGGAGGGGACGGCCGCAGACTGCTGCGCCGGACCGTCAGGACCGGGAACCACCACCCCCTGGCCGCCGGAGGGCTGCTCCCCCTGCGGCCCGGTGGACCCAACCTCGCGCTCGGTGCTCACGGACGACCTCCATAGCTGACAGGACCAACAACCATAGTTTTTCGCACACTCGATTCGATTGCCGTAAGGAGGCTTCTGAAGAAGTCATAAGAATCCTTAGGCCGGCCAGACAAACCCCGGAACATCCGGCCCCGCGGGCCCCCTGCGCGCCGGGTCCGCGCCCGGGCCACAGCCCCTTCGTACCCCCACCGCACTCCCGCCACGTTCCTGCCGCACCCCCGCCGCGCCCCTGCCGCACTCCGTCGGCCCCGGCCCCCGGGCCCCCTGGCCTTGGCGTTCTCCGCCGTGCCGGTTAGCCTGTCGCTCAAAACTGACACGCGGGAGCTTGGACCCACCAGGCTGAGAGTGCGCCGGTCGACCGTACGCCACGGAATCCGCGGGCGGGCGTCGAGGGGGCGCAGACCGCCGGAACCTGTCCGGGTAATGCCGGCGTAGGGAGTATCGGCCATGCCGCCTGCTTCGCCATCCTCGTCCTCGGGTACGCCCGCGTCCAAGGATCTGCCCCCCTCCGGGGACGCCGGGGGCACCGTCCCCGGTTCCCGGGCGGCCGATTCCGGCCGTCCCGCCGGTGCCGCCGGTGCCGCCGTCCTGGACCGCCCCGCGGCACCGGCCGGAGCCCGTGTGGAGGCGCCGCTGGTGCTGGACACCGAGCCGCCGCGCACGCTCCGCTTCCGCGACCACTTCGCGCTCTGGATGAACCTCGGCGTCTCGCTCATCGGCTTCACCACCGCCGCCACCGTGCTCGGGGCGCCGGGCAGCGAGCTGTCGCTGGCCGCCGCCGTGACGGCGATCGTGGCCGGCACCGTGGTCGGCACCGCGATGCTCGGGGTGGCCGCGTTGATCGGCGCCCGCACCGGCGCGCCCGCCATGGCGAACCTGCGCGGGCTGTTCGGGACCCGGCTCTCGTACGTGCCGACGGTGCTCAACATCGTCCAGTGCATCGGCTGGGGCGTGTACGAGCTGCTGGTGATCGCGATGGGCGCGCAGACCGTCGTCGGTACCGGCGGCTACCGCTGGGTCTTCGTCGTGCTGGCCGGTGCCGTCACCACCGCGCTGACCATCTGGCCGCTCGGCGCGATCGCGGTGCTGCGCCGCTTCGTCGCCGCGGCGGTGGCGGTCGCGATGGTGTACTTCACCGTCCAGCTGGGCCGCAACGGCGTGTCCGACCCGGGCGCGGGTAACTGGCACGGCCTCCTGAAGGCGACCGACGCGATGATCGCGGTGTCGATCTCCTTCGTGCCGCTGGCCGCCGACTACACCCGGCACTCGCGCACCCCGCGCTCGGCGTTCTGGGGCAGCTTCTCCGGCTACACCGTGGCGCAGGTCTGGTGCTACGTGCTCGGTCTGTTCGCGCTGCTCCAGGCGGACGGGGACGCCACCCGGATCTTCGACTCCTTCCTCGGCGTCTGGGCCGGCTGGCTGTTCCTGCTGGTGCTGGTGCTCCGCGAGACCGACCAGTCGTTCGCCAACGTGTACTCGACCGCGATGTCGATCCACAACCTGCTGCCGAAGGTCGACCGCCGGGTGCTGACCGGGGGCACCGGGGTGCTCATCACCGTGCTGGCCCTGCAGATCACCGAGTTCACCGACTCGTACTACGCCTTCCTGGGCCTGATCGGCTCGATCTTCGTGCCGATGTTCGCGGTGCTCGTGGTCGACTACTTCCTCGGGGCCGGCCGGCGCGGCTGGAACCTCTCCGCCGACGCGCCGTCCCGCTGGCTGATGCTGCTGCCGTGGGCCCTCGGCTTCGCCACCTACCAGCTGATCGCACCGACCGCGATCGCCACCTGGTGGACCGACTTCTGGACCTCTGTCCAGGAGGCGCTGCACTTCACCCCGCAGGAGTGGACCTCGGCCTCGCTGCTCGGCTTCCTGGTGCCGGCCCTGGTCACCTGGGCGCTCACCCCGCTCTCCCGGAGCAGCGCCCCGGGCACGACGGGCGGCGCGGGCGCCCCCGGCACCGTCGGGCGCTGACCCGCACCGTCGGGCGCTGACCCGCGCCGGGGCTCGCGCACCCGGAACAGCGCGCTCGCCCGCGCTCACCTCCACACCCGAAGACGGCCCCGCAGGTTGGGGCCGTCTTCGCTTTCGTGTCACTTCCGCGGCCTATCGTGGACGGTGTGACCAGCCCAGACCTCTCGCCCGCGACGGCGCGCACCGCGCCGCCTGTCCAGGTGATCGCCCACCGCGGTTCCTCGCACGCCCTGCCCGAGCACACGCTCGCCGCCTACCGCCGGGCGCTCTCCGAGGGCGCGGACGCGCTTGAGTGCGACGTCCGGGTGACCGCCGACGGGCAGCTGGTCTGCGTGCACGACCGCCGGATCGGCCGGGTCTCGGACGGCCGGGGCACCGTCTCCGCGATGACGCTGGCCGAGCTGGAGGCGCACGACTTCGGCGCGTGGAAGACCGGCCGCCCCAGCGACGACCCGGAGCTGCGCGGCGTGCTGCGGCTGGAGAGCCTGCTGGAGCTGGTGACCGACTGCGGGCGCCCGGTGGACCTCGCGATCGAGACCAAGCACCCGGTCCGGTTCCGCGGCCGGGTGGAGTCCGAGCTGCTGCGGACGCTGGACCGCTTCGGAATCGGCGGCGCCGGGGAGAACGGCCGGTCCCGGGCCCGGATCATGAGCTTCTCCTCGTTGGCGCTGGCCCGGGTGGGCGCGGCCGCACCGGAGTACCCGCGGGTGTTCCTGTTCGAACGCGGCCTGGCACTGCGCGGACGGCTGCGCCCGGGTGCGCCGCTGCCGGGCGGCGCGCGGATCGCCGGGCCGGGCATCGAACTGGTGCGGGCCCGGCCGGGGCTGGTGACCAGGCTGCGCGAGCTGGGCCACCAGGTACACGTCTGGACCGTGGACGAACCGGCCGACGTCGAGCTCTGCCTGGAACTCGGAGTGTCCGCGATCATCACCAACCGCCCGGCGGAGGTGCTGGCCCAGCTCGGTCGGTGACGCGCCCGACCGCCCGCGGAAATACCCGGCCCCACCCGACAGGACGGTGCGGTGAACCGTTCAACCACCTGGACCGGTTGATCGTCTTGGTAGGGGCTCAAACCTTCCGACAGCGATTTCTGACGCAATTACGGCACTTTCACGACGCAGCGTGAGCATCGAATCACCTGCCGCGTACCGTCCGTCGCCCGGCTTGAAATGTCCGTGCAGGATCGCCGTCCGGTCGTTTCCGACGTATTGCCAAGGGGCATCCATCCCTCGGCATACGCTGAAGGAGGTCCGGGGGTGGCGTTGATGGTGGCGCGTGAAGTGCCGACTTCATCGACCATGGCAGTGCCGCACGGCCCAGCGAGCGTCGGGGCCGCGCGGCGCCGGCTGCGTCGAGATCTGGGTGACCGGCAGATACCGGAACCGGTCATCGATGATGCTGTTCTGATCCTTTCGGAACTGCTGAGCAACGCGTGTCGTTACGCGCGACCGCTCGGCCCGCTGCCCGCCCTCGGGCGCGGCGCCCGGGCCGAGATCGTCGAGCCGCGACTGGTCGGCGTACCGTTCCGGACCGCCGGGTCGGGCGAGGACCGCTCCCCCGCACCGGGCGGCCCCGGCGGCGGCACCGGGCCCACCGGCGGAGCCGCCGGGCACGGCAACGTCGGGCACGGCAACGTCGGGCACGCAGGCACGGGCGGCGGCGAGGAGGACGGCGGCGTCCTGGTCCGCTGGCAGATGCACGCCGACGGTGTGCTCACGCTGGAGGTCACCGACGGCGGGGCACAGACCCGTCCGTCGCCGGCCAGCCCCTCACTCACCTCGCACGGCGGCCGCGGGCTGGGCATCGTGGACCAGCTGGCCAGCGACTGGGGCGTGCGCGACGCGCCCGGCGAGGTGACGGTGTGGGCGGCCCTGCCCGCCCGGGCCCGCCACGCCAGGCGGACCGGCGGCACACCCCGCAGCGCCTGAGCTCCGTCCCGCGCGGCGCCCGGACGCCGGGCACGGCCCCGGACCGGGCGGACGGGCGCCCCCGCACCCCGGCGTGCGCCCACGCGCCCGGAGAACGTCAGTAGGCTGCCCGGAGCACATCACCACCTCCCCGGGAGAGCCGCACCATGGGCAAGAAGGCCGCCAAGAAGGCGCCGCAGCGCAGCCAGTCCACCCCCGCCGTCACGGGCGAGATCCCCGTGGTCGGGGCCCGCGAGAACTGCCCCTGCGGTTCGGGCCGCCGCTACAAGGCCTGTCACGGCCGCGAGGCCTCGCACGCGGTGCAGGAGCTGGTGCACCGCCCGTTCGAGGGTCTGTCGGGCGAGGCCGACTGGGTGGCGCTGCGCGAGCTGGTACCGGCCGCGACCGTCCCGCTGACGCTCGCCGCCGGCGTGGCCGCCACCGCCAACGGCGAGGTGCCGTCGGTGACACTGGCGACCGTCCTGCCGCTGGCCTGGCCGGCCCTGCGCCGCCAGGACGGTTCGATCCTGCTGGGCCTGCAGACCCAGTCGGGCTCCGGCGACCTGAGCCGTGACCTGGCCGACGCGCTGGAGCTGGCGCTCGCCGCCGAGCCCGGCACCCCCGTGCCGTCCCGCCGGACCGTCCCGGGCGGCCCCCGGCTGCAGGACCTGCTCGACGCGGACGCCCCCTTCGAGCCCGCCGTGCACACCGGCTTCGAGTTCTGGCTGGAGGACGCCGAGACGGCCACCGGCGAGGTGGCCGCCTCCCTGGAGCGTGCCAACGCCTCGGCGATCCCGACCGAGAAGCTCGCCGGCGTCGACTCCGCCTACTGGTGCGGCACTCCGGACAAGAACCACCTGCGCTGGGTGATGACCGTGCCGGAGGAGCAGCTGCTGGACGCACTGGCCCGGCTGACCGCCGCCGACCGGTCCTCGCTCGGTCAGGACACCCGCCTGGTCGGCTCGTTCCGGGCGCACGGCCTGACCGTTCCGGTCTGGGACCTGCCGCTGTCGATGACCGCGGCCGACTGCGAGAAGCCTGCCGCCGAGTTCGCCGAGCGCCTCGCCGAGACGCTGGCCGACCCGTCCCCGCTGACCGCCGAGGAGCGGCGCGCCCGCGCCAACCTGGTGAACCGTCAGGTCACCCTGAACTAAAGGCGAACGGAAGGCGGACGGGGCGCGCGGAGATCCACGTGATACGCGTCACATTGTTCGCCGCGACCCGCAATTTCCGGGCTGCGAGGGCGTCTTGGAAATTGGCGCGGGCGCAGATCCTTGTTACTGTCTAAAGAGTCCGGTCGCTGGTGCATCCCCCGTCGCCAGCGGCCGGATCTTTTGCTTTTCCGGCCGGCCCACCCCGGAACGAGTGGGCCGTGCCCGATCAGTACGTGGGCCGACCGCTGTCCAACTGGACCGCCGCCTCCACCAACTCGCCCAGCAGCGGCCCGACCTGGGGAAGCCAGACGCCACCGTCGGCGCCCTGACGCGGCGGCAGCACCCACCGCACCCGGTCGCCCGCACCGCCGCCCGGCGGCAGCGGCAGGAAGCCTCCGCTCCCGTGGTAGCGCAACGAGCCCGGCACCCAAGGGAGTTGGGCCAGCATTTCGCCGAGTGCGTCGAGCGAGTAGGGGGCGACCAGCATCGCGTACCGGCCCGGCATGGCCATCACCGGTCCGAGTGGCAGCCGGAGCGCGGCGAGGTAGGCGAGCGCGCGGGCCCCGGCCGCAGCCGGCAGGCTGACCGCCGAGACGGTCCGGCCGGTGGCGACCAGCGGCGGCGCGTCCGGACAGCGCTGCTCCCACCACCAACGCACCATCCGGGCATCGGTGGTGGCCGCGAGCAGCGGCGGGTCGTGCGGGTGGACGCCGGGTACGGGGCAGTCCGGGTCACCGCAGGAGCAGTGACCGCCGACGAGCTGCGTGCCGGGGACGACGGGCCAGCGGTACTCGGTGGCGGCCGTCAGGGCCGCAGCCAGCCGGGACGCCCGGGCCGCCGACCGGCTCCTCGGGTTGTCGCGCATGGGGTTGTCGCGCATTGGCACCCGTTCCTTTCCGTGACCGCTCGGTGGCTCCGGACCGCGGGCTCCGGACCGGGCCGCCGGCGCGCGTCCGGGAACGCCGCACCGGCCCGGAAGCGGGCGGCGGGCAGGGCGAACGGCAGGGCGAACGGCGGTGCGGGCGTGGAGCACGCAGTGGAGCAGGATGTGAAAGGGCCGCGGAATAGAACAGCCCTTGGAACGAGAATCCCGTATGCGACCGGATGGACGCCGCCCGGGCGCGGTTGGTTCCACCGTACGAGTGAGTCACTTCCCGCCGGCCCGGCCTGCGGACGGCGAAAGCATACGATCCGGACGGCCGCCGGAGCCGTCCTCACGGTTCTGCCCGCTTCTGGCTGCTCCATGCCCGGACGACGGGGCCGTCGCGCTCGGGCGACAGGGCGGTCACACCCCGTCGCGACCGGCCGCGAGCAGGCCGCCCACCGGGGATCGCGGCCGGTGGAAACGCGGTGGGAGCGCGGCGGGAACCCGGTCCGGGCCCGGCAGGGGCGCGGTCCGGACCTGACGGAACGCGGAGGAGGACCCGCGGGAGAACCAGGGGGAACCGGCCGCAGCGCGGCGCCGCCCGGGAGCGCCCCGGAGGTGACCGGCCGGCGCGCGCACGAACCGAACACGCCCCCGAGCCGGGTCCCCGGGAGCAGGACGAACAGGCCACCGGCCTTGTCATGGCTCTGGACATGCCCCGAATGGCCTGTGTAGAAGTGGTGGCATTGCTGTCGATCAATGACGAGTAGTAGCGAATCGAGGCGAAACGCGCCCTTTTGGCCGTGATCGCTCCAAACGGCCGTCCATGGGAGTTCCGCATGATCCGCGTGACACGTACCACCGCGTCAGGAGTGGCGGCATGACCGAGTCCCACCCAGCGTCGACCTCCTCCGAGCCCGCCGAGCCCGCCGGCGCCAGCGGCCTCTCCCTGCTCGACCCGCCCGGCTTCACCGGCCCGGTGCCCGGCACCGGGGGGCCGGGCGGACCCGGCGGACCCGGCGGACCCGGCGGCGCGGCCGACAGCGATCCCGCCGGCCCGGCCGGCGAGCGGACCGCGTCCGACGGCCGGGCCGCGCCGGACGGGACGGCGACCCCCGACGACCGGACGGCACCCGACGACCGGACCGCGCCCGGCGAGAAGGTCGCGGCGGTCGACGGACGGACCGCGCCCGCGTCCGCGGTGCAGGACCGTTTGGCCGGACAGCTGTCCGATTTCGCCAGCCTGCACGAGCACACCGAACTGCTCGCCCGCGCCCGCGGCGTCGACGCCACCCTCGCCGCCGTCCTGGCCTCCGGCACCGAACTGCTCGGCGCCCGCCGGGCCCTGCTGGTCACCGCGCTGCCCGGTGGCCCCGGCCAGCCGCTCGGCCTCGGCCTGAACCGTGCCAGCCTGGGCTCGCTGGAGACGGTCCCGCCGGACCAGAGCCTGGTCGCCAGGCTGTTGCGCGAGCACGACCGGCCCGCCGAGCTGCAGTCGTACGACCTCGCCCACGACCCAGCCGTCGGCGCCCGGCTCCGCGAGCTGGCCGCCGGCCTCGGCCTCGGCGGCTGCTACGGCCTGCCGCTGGCCACCGAGGAGGACGGCCCGCTGGCCGCCGCCCTCTGGTTCTACGACGAACCCGCCGAACCGACCGACCGCCGGCGCGAGCTGGCCCGCCGCTACTGCGAGGTCGCCGCCCCGCTGCTGGCCAAGCAGCTGGACGCGGAGAAGGTCCGGCGCACCACCGAGGCCCTGCGCCGCGGCCTGCTGCCCGACCGCCTCCCCCAGCCCGCCGGCCTGCGGCTGGCGGCGCGGCTGGTCCCGGCCGGGCTGGACCGCTCCTCCGGCAGCGACTGGTACGACGCCATCCCGCTGCCGGACGGCACGGTCGGCCTCACCGTCGGCTCGGTCTCCGGCGACGGGCCGGGCGCCGGTCCCGGTTCCGCCCCCGGCGCGGCCGCCGCGATGGGCCGGGTCAGGTCCGCGCTGCGGGCGTACGCGGTGCTGGAGGGCGAGGACCCGGTCTCGGTCCTCGGCGACCTCGAACTGCTGCTCAAGACCACCGAGCCGGCCCGCAGCGCCACCGCCGTCTACGCCTGGGTGGAGCCCGAGGAGCGCCGGATCACCCTGGCCGGAGCCGGCCACTGCCCGCCCGTGCTGGTCACCCGGTACGGCGCCGAGTTCGTCGAGACCTCGCTGTCCGCGCCGCTC
The DNA here is from genome assembly GCF_036290945.1 of Streptomyces sp. BE303. Classification (NCBI taxonomy): domain Bacteria; kingdom Bacillati; phylum Actinomycetota; class Actinomycetes; order Kitasatosporales; family Streptomycetaceae; genus Streptomyces; species Streptomyces sp. BE303. The sequence goes on along the minus strand of NZ_JAQYWZ010000765.1, from coordinate 2,044 downwards.
GGCATGCTCTCCTGCTGGGAGGCGCCCGGCGTCGAGCTGACCGCCGAACGGGGCGACACCCTGGTGCTGTACACCGAGGGCCTGGCCCGCCGGTTCGGCCCGACCCTGCACGCCGGGCAGGCCGGCCTGCGCCGGGCCGCCGCCGACGCGCCCCGTGACGTCCGCACCGACCCGGACCGGATCTGCGCGCACCTGCTGGCGGTCTGCGCCGGACGGGAGGAGGCCGCCCCGGGCTCCCCCGCCCCCGGTCAGGCCACCGACGACCTGCTGCTGCTGGCGGCCCGCTTCGAGTGAGGGCGTCCGGGCCGGTGCACCGGCCCGGAGCACCGGTGCCCCGGGCCGGACCACCGGTGCACCGGGCTTCCGCCGCCTTCCGGACCTTCCGGGGGCCGCCGGACCGGCCGGAACCGAACGGCCTCGAACGACCCCGAACAGTCGAGCGGCCGGGCGTCCGTACCATGGACGCACGGCCGCCCAGGTGTGTCGCGATCCGACACGACCGAAGCGGCACCACGCGCAAGGAGGCGACGTACGTGACCGAGGACCGCACCCCGGCGGTGGCCGAGAACCCCGAGGCCGCCGGCGGCGACGAGCAGCCGCAGCAGTTCAAGGGCCGCAAGAACGGCCTCTACTCCGAGGTCTCCGACGAACTCGCCGCCTCGATGAAGTCCGGCTGGGCCGACACCGAGCTGCACGGCCTGGCCCCGATCGCCCAGGCCCCCTACACCGCCGAGCGCCGCGCCCGGCTCTCCGCCGCCTACCCCGGCGAGCGGCTGATCGTCCCGGCCGGCAACCTGCGGGTGCGCGCCAACGACACCGAGTACAGCTTCCGTGCCGCCAGCGAGTACGTCCACCTCACGGGTGACCAGACCGAGGACGCCGTGCTGGTCGCCGAGCCCACCGGTGACACCGGCCACGCGTTCGGCCTCTACCTGCTGCCCCGCTCCGACCGCGAGAACGGCGAGTTCTGGCTGGACGGCTACGGCGAGCTGTGGGTCGGCCGCCGGCACAGCCTCGCCGAGCAGGAGCAGCTGCTCGGCCTGCCCGCCCGCGACGTCCGCAAGGCCGCCGACGAGCTGGCCGAGCACGCCCGGACCGGCAGCGCCCCGACCCGGATCGTCCGCGGCTACGACGCCGGCCTGGAGGCCGCACTCGCCGACGTGCTGGACGCCGACCGCGACGCCGGGCTCAAGGAGTTCCTGAGCGGCCTGCGGCTGGTCAAGGACGAGTGGGAGATCGGCGAGCTGCGCGCCGCCTGCACCGCCACCGTCAACGGCTTCACCGACTGCGTCCGCGAGCTCGGCCAGGCCGTCGCCACCTCCGAGCGCTGGATCGAGGGCACCTTCTGGCGCCGCGCCCGCGTCGAGGGCAACGACGTCGGCTACGGCTCGATCTGCGCCGCCGGCCCGCACGCCACCACCCTGCACTGGGTCCGCAACGACGGCGACGTCCGCCCCGGCGAGCTGCTGCTGCTCGACGCCGGCGTCGAGACGGCCACCCTCTACACCGCCGACGTCACCCGCACGCTGCCGATCGGCGGCCGCTTCGACGAGCTGCAGCGGAAGATCTACGACGCGGTCTACGACGCGCAGGAGGCCGGCATCGCGGCCGTGAAGCCCGGCGCCCGCTTCCGCGACTTCCACGACGCCTCGCAGCGCGTGCTCGCCGCGCGCCTGCTCGCCTGGGGCCTGCTGGACCCCTCGGTCCACGACGTCGAGAAGGTCCTGGAGCTGGGGCTCCAGCGCCGCTGGACCCTGCACGGCACCGGCCACATGCTCGGCCTGGACGTCCACGACTGCGCCCACTCCCGCACCGAGGAGCACGTCGACGCGCTGCTGGTGCCGGGCATGGTGCTCACCGTCGAGCCCGGCCTCTACTTCCAGCAGGACGACCTGACCGTCCCCGAGGAGTACCGCGGCATCGGCGTCCGGATCGAGGACGACATCCTGGTCACCGCCGACGGCAACGAGAACCTCTCGGCCGGCCTGCCGCGCCGCGCCGGGGACGTCGAGGCGTGGATGGCCTCGCTCGCCTGACCCCGCGG
>NZ_JAQYWZ010000764.1:0-356 GCF_036290945.1 Streptomyces sp. BE303 | reverse complement strand
TGTACATCCAGCGCCGGGAGAGGGCGTACAGGTGGAGCTTGTTGCCGATGGCGACGGCGGAGACGTCGTCGATCGGCCCGAGCGGCCCGGCGGCGGAGGTCAGGTCGAGCCCGCCCGCCCAGAAGCCGGCGCCGTAGTCGCCGCTGCCAACGTACAGTCGCTCGTCGCGCAAGTCGATGACGTGCAGCTTCCAGCCTATACCGGCGGCGGAGAGCTCGCTGATCGCAAGGGCGGAGGGCAGGCCGATAACGGAGGTGGCCTCGCCGTAGCTCCAGGAGCCGCGGTATGAGTTGACGTCCGCGACGTAAACCACTGCGTCGAGACCGAGGCTCACGACGTGCAGGGAGTTCCAGGTG
>NZ_JAQYWZ010000763.1:0-2114 GCF_036290945.1 Streptomyces sp. BE303 | reverse complement strand
TGACGTGGTGCGCTGGCGGGCCGACGGCCTGCTGGACTTCCTGGGCCGGGCGGACGACCAGGTGAAGATCCGCGGCTACCGGGTCGAGCCCGGTGAGATCGAGGACGCCCTCGCGGCCCACGAGGACGTCGCCCAGGCGGCCGTGGTGGTCCGTGAGGACACCCCCGGCGTCAAGCGCCTCGCCGCCTACCTCGTGCCGGCCGGCGCCGGCGTCGACGTCGCCGAGGTGCGCAACGGCCTCGCCCAGCGCCTGCCCGAGTACATGGTCCCCTCGGCGTTCGTCGTCCTCGACGCGCTGCCGCTGACCGTCAACGGCAAGCTCGACCGCAACGCCCTGCCCGTCCCCGACACCACCTCCGCCGGCCGCGCCCCCCGCGACGCCCGCGAGGAGATCCTCTGCGGCGCCTTCGGCGAGGTGCTCGGCCTCAACGAGGTCGGTCCCGAGGACCACTTCTTCGACCTCGGCGGCCACTCGCTGCTCGCCACCCGCCTGGTCACCCGGATCCGCACCCTGCTGGGCGGCCGGCTGACGGTCCGCGACCTCTTCGAGGCGCCCACCCCGGCGGGTCTGGCCCACCGGGCCGGCGGCGACGGCGAGCAGCGCCCGGCCCTCGGCCGCCGCGAGCGGCCGCAGGACCTGCCGCTCTCGCACGCCCAGCGCCGGATGTGGTTCCTGCAGAACCTCGACGGCTCCGGTGCGACCTACAACGTGCCGCTGGTCGTCCGGGTCACCGGCGCCCTCGACGCCGACGCCCTGCGCGCCGCCGTCCGCTCGGTGACCGAGCGCCACGAGAGCCTGCGCACCGTCTTCACCGAGCGCGACGGCTCCGTCTACCAGCACGTCCTGGACGCCCCCGCCCTCGCGGACGCCCTCCACGTCGTGCGCTCCGGCGAGCAGACCCTGGCCGCCGACGTCGAGGCCGCCGTCCGCCACGGCTTCGACCTCTCGGCGGAGGCGCCGCTGCGCGTCACCCTGCTGGAGATCGCCCCCGGTGACCACGCCGTGGTCCTGCTCTTCCACCACATCGCGGGCGACGAGTGGTCGATGCTCCCCTTCATCGACGACCTGACGGCCGCGTACACGGCGCACGTCGCCGGGACCTCCCCGGCCTGGTCGCCGCTGCCGGTCCAGTACGCCGACTACACCCTCTGGCAGCAGGAGCTGCTCGGCGCCGCCGACGACCCGCAGAGCCAGCACAGCCGCCAGGTCGCCTACTGGCGCGAGGCGCTCGCCGGGCTGCCCGAGGAACTGCCGCTGCCGACCGACCACCCGCGCGTGCCGGTGGCCGGCTACCGCGGCGACACCGTGTTCGCCCAGGTGCCGCCCGCCGTCTACCGCGGGCTCCGGGAGGCCGCCCGGGCGACCGGCACCACCACCTTCATGGTGCTCCAGGCCGCCGTGGCGACCCTGCTGCACCGTCTCGGCGCCGGCACCGACATCCCGCTCGGCGCCCCGGTCGCGGGCCGCTCCGACGCCGGGCTCGACGCCCTGGTCGGGTTCTTCGTCAACACCCTGGTCCTGCGCAACGACCTTTCCGGCGACCCGACCTTCGCGGACCTGCTGGGCCGCACCCGGGACACCGACCTGGCCGCCTTCGCCCACCAGGACCTGCCCTTCGACCGGCTGGTCGAGGCGGTCAACCCGCCGCGCGTGCCCGGCCGTCACCCGCTCTTCCAGGTGATGCTCGGCTACCAGCACAACGACGGCCAGGGCGGCCGGCTGCTCGGCCTGGAGAGCCGCATCCTGCCGTTCGAGCTGGGCGCCGCGAAGTTCGAACTCGACTTCAACTTCGAGGAGACCTCCTCGACCGAGGAGATCGACATCGCCTTCGAGTACGCCACCGACCTCTACGAGCGGGCCACCGCCGAGGGACTGGTCGAGCGCCTGCTCGCCGTCCTGGAGCAGGTCGCGGCCGACCCGCACCGCCGCATCGGCGCGCTGGACGTGCTGACGTCGGGTGAGCGGGGGTTGCTGGGGGAGTGGGCGGCGACGGGTCGTGAGTTGCCGTCGGCTTCGGTGGCGGATCTGCTGGCGGAGCGTGCGGTGTCGGTGCCGGACGAGGTGGCGCTGGTGTTCGGTGCGTCCTCGTGGACGTACGCGGAGCTGGATGCGC
>NZ_JAQYWZ010000762.1:0-575 GCF_036290945.1 Streptomyces sp. BE303 | reverse complement strand
TCGTTCGGGAGCAGGTGGTCGGCGGCGCGGACGCAGCGGGTCCCGCCGCTCCGGTGCCCTAGGCCGCCACCGGCGACGACCCGGTGGTGATCGGGGGGCTGGGTCTGCGGTTGCCGGGGGGTGTGGGGACGCCGGAGGAGGTCTGGGATCTGGTCGCGTCCGGGAGGGCCGGGATCGGGGCGTTCCCGACGGATCGTGGGTGGTAACTGGAGGGGTGGGACCACGCGGCTGCGGAGCTTGCGGGGACGGTCTACGCCCGGGAGGGGGGGTTCCTGTACGGGGCGGGGGACTTCGATGCGGGGCTGTTCGGGATCTCGCCGCTTGAGGCGTTTGCGATGGATACGAAGCATCGCCTGTTGCTGGAGAAGTAGTGGGAGACGCTGGAGGCGGCGGGTGCCGATCCGCTGGGCCTGCGCGGCGAGCCGGTGGGCGTGGTCGTCGGCGCCTCGTTCATGGGGTACGGCACCGGGGCGGCGGAGAGCGGGGAGGGCCTGGAAGGCCATCTGCTGACGGGTACGGCTTCGTCGGTGATGTCGGGGCGGATCTCGTACACGTTCGGCCTGGAGGGGCCTGCG
>NZ_JAQYWZ010000761.1:0-1006 GCF_036290945.1 Streptomyces sp. BE303 | reverse complement strand
GAGGGGGGTGTGGAGGGTGAGTTCTTCGAGGTGGGGGGTGTCGGTGTGGTGGGCTGCTTGGAGGGCGAGGTCGAGGAAGGCGGTGCCGGGGAGGAGGACGGTGTGGTTGACGGCGTGGTCGGCGAGCCAGGGGTGGGTGCGCAGGGAGATGCGGCCGCTGAGGAGGGTTTCGCCGGTGTCGGCGATGTCGACGGCGGCGCCGACGAGGGGGTGGCCGGTTGTCTCCAGGCCTGCCGCACCGACATCCCCCGCACCGGACTGCCTCGGCTGCGCCCAGTAGGTGCGCCGCTGGAAGGCGTAGGTGGGTAGGTCGGTCCGCTCGCCCGCGTCGAGCAGGCCGCTCCAGTCGACGGTGAGGCCGGTGGTCCAGGCGTGGGCGAGGGAGGTGAGGAGGCGTCGTCGGTCGCCTTCGTCGCGGCGCAGGGTGGGGAGGGTGACGGCGGTGTCGAGGGTCTCCTCGACGGCGGGGACGAGGACGGGGTGCGGGCTGGTCTCGACGAAGTGGGTGTGGCCGGCTTCGTGGAGGGCCTCCAGGGCCTTGGTCAGCAGGACGGGTTGGCGGAGGTTGGTGTACCAGTAGGCGGTGTCGGGCGGGGTGGTGAGCCAGTCGCCGGTGACGGTGGAGAACATCGGGATGCGCGGGAGCCGGGCTTCGACTCCGGTGAGGTCGGCCAGGATGCGCCGCCGGAGCCGGTCGACGTGCGGGGAGTGCGAGGCGTAGTCGACCGGGATCGCCCGTGCCCGCACGCCGTCGCGTTCGCAGGCGGCGAGCAGTTCCGTCAGGGCGGTGCTCTCGCCCGCGACGACGGTGGTGGTGGGGGAGTTGTAGGCGGCGACGGAGATCCGGTCGGCCCAGGGCGCGAGCAGCTGCTCGGCCCGTTCGGCGGAGAGCCCGAGCGAGACCATGCCGCCCTCCCCGGCGATGGCGTCGAGGGCCCGGCTGCGCAGGGCGGAGACCCGGGCGCCGTCCTCCAGGCTCAGCGCGCCGGCCACCACCGCGGCGGCG
>NZ_JAQYWZ010000760.1:0-380 GCF_036290945.1 Streptomyces sp. BE303 | reverse complement strand
TCCCGGTAGGCGCCCAGGGTCAGGCTCCCGGGGATCAGGTGCCGCCCGTTGCCGACCAGTTCCTCCAGGGGCTGGAAGGAGGTCAGCAGCATCCAGAGCACCGGGAGTCCGGCGAAGACGCCGGCGACGGTCAGCCACAGGGGCGGGGCGAGACGCTACGGGGACTTGCTCACGACTCCCCCCGGGAGGTCAGCTTCAGCCGGACGAGGGTGATCGTCAGGAGGATCACGAACAGGACCACCGAGGCGGCGCCCCGTGGCCGCTGGGCGATCGTCGGTGACGAGGCGTCCGTACGCGTCGAAGCGTCCGAGTTCGCCGAGGCGCTGACCGCGCTCGGCGCCGACGCCGTGGTCGTACCGCTCGGCGACCGCGCCGACCTG
>NZ_JAQYWZ010000759.1:0-376 GCF_036290945.1 Streptomyces sp. BE303 | reverse complement strand
GCTGATCCACCGGACCGGGTACGCGCAGCCGGCGTTGTTCGCGGTGGAGGTGGCGTTGCATGCGCTGCTGTCGCACTGGGGTGTGCGGGCGGACGTGCTGGTGGGGCACTCGATCGGTGAGGTTGCCGCCGCGCATGTGGGCGGGGTGCTGTCGCTCGGCGATGCGGCGGCGCTGGTCGCGGCGCGTGGCAGGTTGATGCAGGCCCTTCCGGCGGGTGGGGCGATGCTCGCGGTGGGTGCTTCCGAGGCGGAGGTGCTGGCGGCGTTCCCGGGTGTGGACGTTGCGGTGGGGAACGGCCCTGGGGCGGTGGTGGTCGCGGGCCTGGAAGCCGAGTTCGACGCCGTCGCGGAGGCTGCGGGCGAGCGGGGCTGGACG
>NZ_JAQYWZ010000758.1:0-324 GCF_036290945.1 Streptomyces sp. BE303 | reverse complement strand
CATGTTCACCGAGTCGACCGCGCACCTCGACCAGTCCAGCTCGCCCCGTGCGCCGAGCTCGTCCAGGACGACCCGGTGGAGCTTGGCCCACACCCGGGCCCTGCTCCACTCGGTGAAGCGCCGGTGCGCGGTGGGCCCGGTCGGACCGAAACAGGGCGGCAGCTGGGCCCACGTGCACCCCGACGTCGCGACGAACACGATCGCCGCCATCACCTCGCGGTCCCCGTAGCGGCGCCGACCACCGCCCTGCGGGCGGGTCGGCGCCGCCGGCACCACCAACTGGAACAACTCCCACAACTCGTCCGGCACCAGACGCTCCACGAT
>NZ_JAQYWZ010000757.1:0-442 GCF_036290945.1 Streptomyces sp. BE303 | reverse complement strand
GTTGTCGTCGGCGCGGGCTGCTTGTCGTCGGGAGCTGGCGGAGGTGCGGGGTACGGCGGTGACCCAGGTCGGTGCGTCGAACGGTCTGACGGCGCCGAACGGTCCGTCGCAGCAGAGGGTGATCCGGGCCGCGTTGGCGCAGGCGGGGTTGAACCCGCAGGACGTCGACGCGGTCGAGGCGCACGGCACCGGCACGACGCTCGGAGACCCCATCGAGGCCCAGGCCCTCCTGGCCACCTACGGTCAGGACCGTGACGGTGGTGACACGCTCTGGCACGGGTCGGTGAAGTCCAACATCGGGCACACGCAGGCGGCGGCCGGTGTCGCCGGCATCATCAAGATGGTTCTGGCGATGCGGCACGGGACCCTGCCCGCTAAGCTCCACGCCGACGAGAGTTCCCCGCACCAGGAGAGGGCTTCCGGCGCGGGGTCGCTGATGACG
>NZ_JAQYWZ010000756.1:0-370 GCF_036290945.1 Streptomyces sp. BE303 | reverse complement strand
CGTACGGCTCATCGGTGTTCAATTGTGCGTCCACTGACCGGAGTTGGTGGACCGTCCGGGCCGGACTTCCGGGCGTCCGGAAGCCATGACATGCCGTACGCGGGGCCTTACAGAACCCTCACCATGCCGCAAGGGGCACTGTCGACGCAATTCCCTTTTGCGTGGCGGATGACACATTCACCGTGCCGGAGTTCTCCGGACAGAAAGCACTCTATTAGATGAAAGGGACGAGACCCTCTACGTCAGGAGCGGGTCTCGCGCCGCGAATTGACCTTTTTGTCCCGCTATGACCGGATCACCCCGATCAGGGGTGGCTGTCCTCCAGCATCTCGGTCACCAGGGCCGCGATCGGCGAACGCTCCGACCGGGG
>NZ_JAQYWZ010000755.1:0-387 GCF_036290945.1 Streptomyces sp. BE303 | reverse complement strand
GTCGTTCGGTGCGGACGCGGACGGGACGGGTTGGTCCGAGGGTGTCGGCATGCTGCTGGTCGAGCGGTTGTCGTCGGCGCGGGCTGCGGGTCGTCGGGTGCTGGCGGTGGTGCGGGGTTCGGCGGTGAACCAGGACGGTGCGTCGAACGGTCTGACGGCGCCGAACGGTCCGTCGCAGCAGCGGGTGATCCGGGCCGCGTTGGCGCTGGCGGGGTTGAACCCGCAGGACGTCGACGCGGTCGAGGCGCACGGCACCGGCACGACGCACGGCGACCCGATCGAGGCCCAGGCCCTCCTGGCCACCTACGGTCAGGACCGGGACCGCGGCGACCCGCTCTGGCTCGGGTCGGTGAAGTCCAACATCGGGCACACGCAGGCGGCCGCCGG
>NZ_JAQYWZ010000754.1:0-303 GCF_036290945.1 Streptomyces sp. BE303 | reverse complement strand
GTGTTGGGGGGTAGGGGGCGGACAGCAGGGTGGGGTTCGGGTGCCTGCGGGGGCGCGAGGGGGGGTGGCGCCGCGGGCCGAGCTGGTCGGGGTCGGGGGCCTGCGGGGGGCGTTAGATGACCTCCACCGAAGGGCCCGCGGGGCCGTGCTCGGCCACCTCCGCCACCCCCGCCCGCTGGCACGACCCGGGGTTGTACCCCCACCTCCCCACCACCCCCCCCTCGGGCGCAAAAAACACCCCCCCCCCCACCAACACCCACACCGCCCGGCAGCAAACCCATCACGCGCCGCCCCCCCGGGCGG
>NZ_JAQYWZ010000753.1:0-224 GCF_036290945.1 Streptomyces sp. BE303 | reverse complement strand
CCTGCGCCGGCGGCAGATCCCGGCCCGCATCGCCCGCCGCGGCATCGAGTCCTCCCAGCGCCTCGGCCGGCACCGCTGGGTGATCGAGCGCACCGTCGCCTGGCTCGGCGGCTTCCGCCGACTCCACCGCCGCTACGAACGCAAGGCCGACCACTTTGCAGCCTTCGCCAGCATCGCAGCCGCCCTCATCTGCCACCGCCGACTCTCCAAATGAGATGACTTCT
>NZ_JAQYWZ010000752.1:0-1821 GCF_036290945.1 Streptomyces sp. BE303 | reverse complement strand
GGTGATCGAGCGCACCGTCGCCTGGCTCGGCGGCTTCCGCCGACTCCACCGCCGCTACGAACGCAAGGCCGACCACTTTGCAGCCTTCGCCAGCATCGCAGCCGCCCTCATCTGCCACCGCCGACTCTCCAAATGAGATGTCTTCTTAACGTCCACTGAGGGGTCCGTGCCGGCGTGATCGGGCGGTGGGCATGACCTCGGCGTGATGGATTCGGTGCGTGTGGCGGACCTTCTCTTCCCGGGGATCGGCGTGGAGGTCGAGGAGATGGTTCTTGGGGATAGCGAGGTTCGTCTCGCCGTGCGGTCGGTGGCGGCGTCGGCCGTCTGCCCGGGGTGCGAGCGAAAATCATCGCGGCTGCACTGCTATTACCGGCGGCGTCTTGCGGACCGTCCGGTCGCGGGTCGGCGGGTTCGGCTGGACCTGAGGGTGCGTCGTCTCGTATGCGGCAACGACCAGTGCGACCGGCGGACGTTCGCCGAGCAGATCGCAGATCCCGGCTTTGACGTCCCGCCACGCGCGTCGCACGACCGCGCTCACCGCTCAGCTCACCGACATCGCCCTGTTCTTGGGCGGCCGGGCCGGAGCCCGGATCTCCGGGCGTCCGGCCATGACCACGTGTCGGGACACCCTGCTCCGTCTCATCCGGGCGCTACCCGTCCCGTCGTCGGGCCTCGTCCCGCGTCTGGGGGTGGACGAGTTCGCCATCCGGCGCGGTCGCACCTACGCGACGGTCCTCGTGGACATGGACACCCACCGGCCGGTCGACGTCCTCGCCGATCGCGCCGCGAACACCTTCGCCACCTCGCTGCGCGACCACCCCGAAGTGCGGACGATCTGCCGCGACCGCGCCGGATCCTTCCGCGACGGTGCCTGCACGGGTGCGCCGCAGGCCCAACAGGTCGCCGACGCCTGGCACCTGCTGCACAACCTCGCCGAGGCCGTCGAGCGCGTCGTCGGCCGCCACCGCGCCGACCTGCGCGAACCCCTCGACCTCGGAGAAGAGCGGGATGAGATGCCCCGTTCCGGAGCTGCCGGCTCGAACGAGCTGGACGTCCACGGCCGGCCGCGTCCCCTGGTCGCCCGCACGCGCGAGCGTCACCAGCAGATCCACGAACGCATCGAGCGCGGCGACAGCCTGCGGGCCATCGCCCGTGAACTCCGTCTCAGTCGCGGCACCGTCCTGCGTTTCGCCCGAGCCGCCGACGTGGAGCAACTCCTCGTCGCGGCGACCCACCGCCCCAGCGTGATCGACGATTACCGGCGCTACTTGCACCACCGGTGGATGGAGGGCTGCACCAACGCCTCCGCACTCACCCGTGAGATCCAGCAACTGGGCTACCGCGGTGACGTCAACACCGTTCAGCGTCATCTGCGGCTCTACCGAACCGGAGCGATCCCGGCGGAGGCCCCACCACCCCACCTGACTGTCCGCCGCGTCACCGACTGGATCATGCGCCGACCCGAGCGGCTCGACGATACCGAACGCAAGTGCCTCGACGAGCTGTGCGAACGCAGCCCGGCCCTGGCCACGACTACCCAGTATGCCCGGCGCCTGGCGACCATGGTCCGCGAACGCCGCAGCGAGCACCTGGCCCTCGATGTCTGGCTCGCCGACGTCCGCCTCGACGGGCAACCCGAACTCCGCTGAGCTTCCCCCGGTGTGTGGGAGGCGCTGATTACTGAGCATTTCGGGTTGTCGTCGGGTAGTGACGGTTCGTGATCCCTGCGGTATGCCGTTGGTGTGAGGTATCCGGAGGGTGGGGGCCTGACCGCTGAGCGTCGGGCGTTTCGTGAGGGGATCCGGTTCCAGGCCGGGATGC